>JADHUC010000054.1 GCA_016784735.1 Pirellulaceae bacterium
AGGAATCGCTCTTTGCTCACTGGCAAGGCCTCCCACCTCCCTCTCTCTTACCCGCCACGCATTGATCCCATTCTCTCTCTGGGTACAGACGCAATTGCACGCACTCACGAGTGCATTACAATCGTCGTGAACGGGGACGAAAAGTCGAAGTTGAACAGCGACCCCCAACTCGTTACCGCAGGTTGCCCCGGCAAATACTGGCGATGAAACCGGCCATCGGCGTAAAACGTGAACTGATGCCCCAAGTCCACCACGGCATGCACGCCGTTCTGCTCAGCAGAGGATCCGATTCGGCAGGTGGTCAGCGCGATGGCAATCAGCAGAATCGAACGAAGCAGTAAGTGTTCTTTCATCTTGGTACGGGGCCTCCTGACACCAACCCGGTTGTGGCAAAATAAAAGCTCAGAGCTACCAACGGCGATTATTGTGGACCCTATCAGTGAGTTGGGCAACCATTGCCTCGATTCTCGATTACGTAAATTCTCACCCGGCAGCTCGCCTTACACTTGGACATTGAAGCCCATGTTTCCAAAACACATCCATGGTTCTCTATTACTCTGTCTAACAATCGCCGCGTCGGTTGCGCATGGCCAGCACCGGTCCGACATCTTTCTGAAGAATTGGAATCCGACCGGCGCGGAGAAGTTTCGCGTCGATGGAGTAACCAGCCTGGTGCCTCCCAGCTTGGTCGATAAGAAGGAGATTGAAGTTTTCGAGGCCACAGTGGCCGAAGCGAACGGCAAAAATTGGATCGTGGTGGGAAGAATTCCCTTCGATTACCGGATCGCGATATATGAAGAGTACGCTCGGCAACAAGGGTTAGACCTGGAGGACCATATTTGCCGGTCGGTTGAAGGGGATCTGATCAGCCATCCCAACGGGAACATCTTTCTGTGCTCGAATTCGCCTTTCATCCGAGCAGCGATGAAACAGATGGTTGATATCTGCTCCGAGGCCGGGTGCGACTGGATCTCGGCCGACCTGCAAACCGCCACCCATGATTCGCTGAAACTGGGCGGGTGTTTCTGCCGTCACTGCGAGGCGGGATTTGCGGCCTTCCTGAAGAAGCCGAAAACTTGGAGCTATCGCGACTTCCTAATCGGGCGGGGGTATGACACCACGACCCAGATCAAGCGGGAGGCCTGGAAGACCGAAGCGAGCACGATGCCATTCTATCGGGAATACCGCACGTTTCAGCATTTCGCGCTGCGAGATTGCTACAACGCGATTCTTAACGAGAAGAAGTTCCTCACCGCGCACGATTTTCACGGTCACAGCGCGCCTTTGGGCACGCACACGGATTTTGACTCCGTCGGCGAGGCGATACAGCGGTCGGACAACGCCAAGATTCCGCTCCTCTACCTGTTGACCGACGCGGCTGGCCGCTTCAACTACATTACCGAAGGGCCGGAAGGCCAGTGGGAAAACTTCGCCATGGGACGATTGCGACTCTGCCAAGCCTATGCCTACGGAGCGTCGTGGGTAGTTCCCTACGAGCAAGGCATTAAGAGGGATGGTCGTTGGTCACGAATCAGTCCGCCCGTGGAAGACCTCTACACCTTCATCCGCGAGCATCGGGAACTCTTCGATGGGTACGAATCTTGGGGCAGCGTCGGTCTGGTCTACAGCCATTTGGGCCACCGACACAGGGCCGTTGTCAGCGAGAACGCCGTCGCGCATCTTGTAAGAAACAACGTTCCGTTTCGACTCTGTGTAGCAGGCTCGGATTGGTGGGAGCCGGAGTTTCACCTGTCCGGCTTGGACGCTCTGGTGAAGACGTCCGACTATCAATACCTAACCGCCGAGCAAGAATCCGCAGTTCGTAAATCGGGCCAAACGGTTGTTGATATTTCGTCCTTGGATCAACTCTGGGAGCACCTCGACCGACCGATTCAAGTCTCTATCGGCAACGACCGAATCAACGTCGTCGCCAGGCGAAATCAGCGGAAACGGCTGCTGCATCTTGTGAATATGCAGCCCGGAACGGAGCACCGCGATTTCAAGGTCATCTTGAGTGCCCGGTTTGTCAGTCCCGTTCAGTCGGCAAACCTCTACGCGCCCGGCCGAGATCCTATCGAACTATCCTGTCAGAGTGCCGGTCGGTTCGTCGAGATCCGCGTCCCGTATCTCAAGGAGTGGGGAATCGTCGCGCTGCAGGTAAATGATGGGAGCAGTGGAGAACCGGCCCCAAGCGAGCCTTTTCCCGCCAAGCTGCTCCAGGAGAAACCCGAATGACAACTGCGATCAAGCGGAAATCGCAAACAGTATTCTTAACCGTGTTGGTGAAACTCTCCGCCTACCTCATCCTTGGGGCAATGCCCATGTCTGCGGTCGAGGCTGCCGACTATTTCGTGTCGCCGACGGGGAGTGATTCGCATCCTGGCTCGGTCGGCGAGCCGTTTGCCACGATTCAGAAGGGCATGGATCAACTTCAGGCTGGCGACACGCTCCGTCTCCGCGAGGGCTCCTATCACGAACAGGTCCGCATCGTTTCGCTTCACGGACGCAAAAACAAGCCGATCACGGTGAAAGCCTACGAGGGCGAGCAAGTTACGCTCGACGGCTCCGTTCCCATCCGTTCCACATGGGCCCCGCACCGGGGTCGGATCTTCAAGACGAAACTAGCACAACCTGTCTGGCAGCTCTTCGTCGAAAAAAGAAGCATGAGCAGCGCCCGCTGGCCCAACGGCAATTGGATTGACGGATCGCTGTGGGATACGACCCGCAGCATGGCCTGGCCGGAAAAAGACCGCAGCAGCTTCGGCCATCATTACAACGCGGGTCTGAAGCAGTTCGATTTCAGTTCGGAAGGGGCCATCATCGTTGTCGCTTCGGGTTCCTTCAGGACCTACCAATCCCTGGTGACCGATCACGACGCCGGTAGTGATAACTTCAAGTACCTTCTCGACGGCGTCCGTCAGCACACCATGGGATTCACGGTTGATCGCCACCGTTACTTCTTGGAAGGCAAATTGGGCCTGCTCGACGTCGAGGGCGAATGGTTCTACGATCCCGGCGACTCGATGCTCTACCTGTGGGCGCCCGGAGGCGCGGATCCCGAATGCCTGGATGTGCGGGGCAAGACCCTGTCGTACGCCCTGGATGTCGCCGATTCGAGTTTCCTGGCGATCCAGGGCCTGGATTTTTTCAGCACTACGTTTCAGTTTGCCGATTCTCACCACGTGACCATCGGAGATTGCAGGCTGTTGTACCCGAGCTACTCAAAACGGATGCTACGCGATCTGGGGTCGATGGACGTGACGAAAATGCTGGTCGAGGGTGAGTTTTCGCCTGCCCACAACACCGTCCGTAACTGCACCATCGAATATGCTGACGGTCCCGCCTTGGAAATGAACGGCCTGGGTAACGTGATCGAGAACTGCTACGTGCATGACATCGATTACAGCTGCACGTATAAGGGCGGCTACACGCTGAACATGATCGATGCGGCAGAGCTGATCTTCCGCCGGAACACGATTCACACGACCGGGCCGTCCGAACTGTTCAAGGCGGGAGTTCGGAACCTCATCGAACTGAACGACTTGTCGTGGAGCGGCTACTGCCAAAACGACGGAGCCATGATCCAGGTCAGCGTCAAGCAGCAGGACGGCAACGTGACGCGATACAACTGGGTCCACGACTCGGTGAAACAGGGCTTTCGCTTCGACAACTCGAACAAGCCTAATTCGCCCTGGGGCGAGAACGGCCGGGCGCATCACAATGTCGCTTGGAACGTGGCCCGTCAGTTCATCAAGGGCGACAAGCACTTTGTTCATAACAATCTCTGTTTTGACTGTACGATGAACGACCTCAGTGTCTCCAGTAACATCGCGATCCAAGGGCGGAATTTTTCGACGATCACCCGAAACAACATTGCCGGAATGCTCAGTGGCGACATCCGCAAACCCGCGAGCCAATTCCCGTTGCCCGGGATCGCGAGCCACAACTGGAGCGGAGTAGATGCCAGACGGGATGTTCGGACCCAGCTTCGCGATCCGGACCATCTCGACTTCCGCCCCAGGGCAAATTCCGAGTTGATCGACGCTGGTTCCACGGATGTCGGGATCGAACTCGACTACCACGGAGAAGCGCCCGATATCGGGCCATACGAGTACGGGGACAAAAACTACTGGATTCCCGGCCGTCAGCTTGACAAGGCCAGCCGTCCCATTCCTCCACATGGCGCGACCGGCGTCAAACTCGATGCTGACTTGATGTGGCTGCCCGGCCGGGAGGTTCGCGAGAACCGGGTATTCACAGGAACTGATCCCAATGCGATGGAGCTGCGGAGCGTGCAGGACAACAATATCTTTGTGATGCGTGAGCCGCCAAGCGCTGGCGCCACGCTCTATTGGCGAGTCGACACGGTAATCGCAGGCGGCCAAGTTTTACCCGGCGACATTTGGCACTTCACGACAGACAACAAGACGTCAAAGCGCTAACCAGTTGACAACGGACCCTCCTTCAATTTTCGCAGACATCACGTAATACGGAGAAGCCATGATGAGAAATCGGATGAAGATCTTGGCCCTACTGGCAGGCATGTTCTGGATCGGAATCGCCCAGGCCGAAGAGAAATTCCAGCCGACCGTTGAATCGCTGCGCCAGTACGAATGCCCCGAGTGGTTTCGCGATGCCAAGTTCGGCATTTACTTGCACTGGGGTGCTTACTCGGTTGCTGAGCAGGGCGAGTGGTACGCGCGGAAACTCTATGACGAAACGATACCGGAATACAAGCATCACTTGGAACACTACGGGCATCCATCTGAGCACGGCTACAAGGATTTCATTCCTATGTGGAAGGCCGAGAATTTTGATCCGGATGCCTTGCTGGCGCTGTTCAAGAAGGCTGGGGCGAAGTACTTCTGCCCCTGTGCCGTGCACCACGACAATTTCGACCTGTGGAACTCGAAGTATCACGAGTGGAACGCCGTAGACATGGGGCCGAAGAAGGACCTGATTGGCATGTGGCGCGAGGCCACATTGAAAGCCGGATTGCGGTTTGGCGTTACGACCCACCTTTCGCGGAGTTACAGTTGGCTGAACGTGGCCAACGGGGCCGACACACAGGGCCCCAAGCAAGGCGTGCCCTACGACGGGGCTCAAGGCAAAGCCAAAGGTCTTTATCCGCCCAACGACGGCCAGAGCACGCATCCCCGCGCTCCACTGGACGCCCCCAAGTCATGGCGGGATCATTGGGCTCGACGAGTCAAGCAGTTGATCGACGATTATCAACCCGATCATCTCTACTTCGACTGCGCCGTTCCGTTCCGCGGTGAAGACCAAGGCCGGACCGGCATGGACGTGATCGCCCATTTCTACAACCAGCGTTCCGATGGTGTGATGTGCGTCAAGGAACGTCCCTGGCAGGGACTGTACGCCGACGGCATCACAACGCTCGATTACGAACGCGGCAAAGCAAGCCACATCCTGGCCAAGCCTTGGCAGACGGACGATTCGATCGGATCCTGGGGCTACAACGAGAACACGCCTTACACCACTGCCGATGCGGTGGTCGACAAGATTATCGACATCGTCAGCAAGAACGGGAACATGTTGCTAAACATCCCCATCCGAGCCGACGGTACACTGGACGAGACGGCTACGGGGATTCTCGAGGACTTGGGTGAATGGTTCGACGTCAACGGCGAAGGCATCTATGCCACGCGACCCTGGTATATGTATGGGGAAGGAAAGACGGAGATGCCTCACAAGACGATCGAGTCGCCGTTCACGTTCAAAGACATCCGCTACACGACGAAGGGCGAGTATCTTTACGCCTTTGTCCTTGACTGGCCCGGGAAGCGAACCGTGGAGATGCAATTTCTTGCTCCCGGCAACCACCGCATCGGCGAGATCAAATCGGTTGAACTCCTAGGCCACGACGAGCCGATCCAGTGGGAGCATCACCCCGACGGTCTCCGGGTGGTCTTCCCGCAGAAGAAGCCATGCGATTTCGCCTACTGCCTGAAGATCCACCTCCCGAGGAAGTAACGCCCTTTCTCATCGGATGGTCTCCCTATCCAGCGTCTTCCGCTCCCGGATGATCTGCTGCTTGATAAATGGGGGCAGGGCGACGCCCTTCTGGAAATAGGTCTGTTCGTTGAAACGTAGGTTGTTGCGTTTAAAGATCTCCCGGTTGACGTCAAGCGAGAGATCGCAATCAAACCTCGCCAGGATGGACTCGTTCGCTGCGCCGCCGCCATCGGGATTAATGTGGCACAGGCCCCACGTGAAACCGCGTCCGTCACCGCTGTCAGAAAGAGCATCAGGACAGTAAGGCCCAGGAGCGACCGGCGGCACCTGAATCATGGACATCACTTTGAAGTTCTCGCCGTCGGGCGACCATTGGATCGTGTTCTTCTCGGGACCGTCCAGCGCCACCAGTGCGGCCACGCCGTCCTTGAACGGGAACATACAGGTTTCATGACCGGAGTTGATCACCGGGTTCAGCTTCGATGCCTCGAATGGGCCGAGCGGATTATCGGAAAAGGCGACACCCTGCATGCGCAGGACATATTCCGGGCCGCGTTCAATCGGAGCACCTTTGTAGTAAATGAGAATCTTACCCTTATGCACGACCGGGCACGGGTCGTTGATCTTGATGTTACCCCAGGATCCGGGCGGGCTCGGCACCACGGCGGGTTCTGGGTGGTGTGTCCACGGACCATAAGGCGAGTCGGCAAAGGCGACACGCACCGGGCACCAGACTTGACCGCCCACCATCGGACTGTAGGCCTGGAAGTAGAGATAATATTTGCCCTTCCAAACCAGAACGCCCGGCGTGCAGATCGAGCGAAAGCCCCGCTCTGGCTTTGGCGGGCGCCGCACAGCGGGTTGCTTGTCCTCAATCCAATTCCAACCGTCCTTGCTGGTAGCGTGCCAGATATCGGCCAGGTCCCAATCCGTGCCGGGCTTGGTATCGGTCGCATTCTGCAGTCCCACAGGCGGGCACTCCGAACGGCGGCCGGTATACCAGACATGGTAGATGTCGTCGACCTTGATCACCTTGGTCGGATCGCGGCGCGATACGTTAGTTTCGCGTTTGAACCCATTCAGCTCTGTGTACTTGAAGTTGGAATACAACTCGTTGCCGCGGTCCTCGTGCGGATTCCACTCGTCATACAACCGCTCCATCGCCGCGCTCATCGGAAAACTCGGCCTTTCCTCCAGGATCACTGAGGGAAACGGTTTCTGTTGGGCAATGGCTGCCGTCGCCAACAGAATCACGATGAAGATAGGGACCGCTGGCCCAGTCGTCTGCGGCCGCCTTGGAGAGACGCCCTCATCTTTCTTGTCAAGCTCCATGGCAGTTGTCATTCGGATTTCTCCTCAATCTGCAATCTGCTTCTTGAGCCAGCCCTGCAGAACAGTGCTCTCTTGAAAATAGGTCTCGTCGTTGAAGCGCAGGTTGTTGCGTTTGAAGTACTGGCGGTCGACATCCAGGGACAGGTCGCAATCAAAGCGGGCCAGAATCGAGTTGTTGTTTCCGCTCTCCTTGTCCATGATGTGGCACAGTCCCCAGGTGATCCCGCGGCCGTTGCCGTTGTCAGCAAAGGCGTCTGGCACAAACGGCCCCGGCGCCACCGGCGGAATCTGGATCAGGGACTTCACCTCGAAGTTGATGCCGTCGGGGGCGAACTGCACGGTGTTCTTCTCAGCACCGTCCAGGCTGACAATGGCGGCCACCCCGCCCTTGAACGGGAACATGCAGGTTTCGTGGCCGGAGTTGACGACTGGATTCAGCGGCGATTTCTTGAAGGGACCAAGCGGGTGTTCGGCAATCGCTACGCCCTGCGCGCGGACAATGGTTCCGTCGCGGCCGCCCTTCTGTGGAGAACCCTTGTAATAGAGATGAATCTTCCCGTTGTAGATGATTGTGTACGGATCGTGGATGGCATTGGCGTCCCAGTCCTCGGGCCCTCCGAAATCGACCACCACCCTACCCAGCGGCTTCCACGGGCCGTAGGGCGAGTCCGCTTCGGCAACGGTTACGGCGGCACGATCGCCGACAGCCAGCCCGGGAATCTCGTTGAATCCCTGGTAATAGAGGTAGTACTTCCCTTTCCAGATCAGAATGTCGGGCGTGGAGATCGAGCGCCAGCCGTACTGTGGCTTCGGCAGACGCGCCACAGCCGGTTTCTCGTCCTCTCTCCAGGTCCATCCATCTTTGCTGGTGGCGTGCCATAGATCACACAGATCCCAGTCGAACGATGGTACTGTGTCGGTCGCCCCCTTCCCGCCGGCCGGAACGCCCGCGGCTTTGCGGCAGGTGTACCAGACGTGATAGACGCCATCGATCAGCAGCACCTTCGTCGGATCGCGACGCGAGATACTCGATTTCAGCTCCAGGCCTTCAAGCGGCGTGTACTTGAAATTGGAGTAGAGTTCGTTGCCGCGATCCTCATGTGGATTCCACTGATCGTATAGCCGCGCCACCGCGGCACTTACCGGGTAGTCCGGCTTCTGGGTCGGAATCAGCGCCGGAAATTCCGCCCTGCTCGGCAATGTCTCATCATAGAACTGATAGTCTTTGTGGTTGTGCAGATGCTTCTCGCGGGCGGGCGGCGATCGGTAGGTATTCAACCATTGGGCCGCTTTGGGCTGCTTGAAGAACGGATGATCGTCAGTCAGGCCAGGGTGTTGGGCGAGGACCGCTTCGAGTTGGGTCCTCACGTTGGCATATTCCGGTGACCTCTCGGCTCGTCGGTAGCCCCGGCCGTCGTGGCTCGTGCCGCAGAAGTAGAAACGCCCATGAGGCACTTCCAGGATAGGTGAGACGACCTCAAGCAAATGAGTCCGGGTGCGAACGAGCCGGGTGCCGCCGATGAAGCCAAGAATGAAGTCGCGGTGAACGTCGGTCTGGCCTGTGACGAACGGCTTCATGCTTTTCCCGTCTACTTCGTATCCGTCGGGCAACTCGGCACGGGCGAAATCGACCAACGTGGGCAGGATGTCAGATAGGTCGCAGATCTCGCCGGTTGCGCCCCGCTTCTTGATGCCGGTGCCGTAGACGATAAACGGCACGCGGCAGCCACGTTCGACGCCTCGTGATTTGGCCGTGACCGCTGTGCCGTTGTCCGAGCAGAAGATGAAGACCGTTTTGTCAAGCACGTTCAAATCACGGACTTTTTGCTCAAGCCGCCCCACCAGAATATCGATGTAGTCGTTCAGCGCGCGGAAACGTTTCGGGATATCCGCTTTGGGGCCGGCCATTTCGCCCGGCGCGCCGTAAATCGGGCACGTCGTATGACCCTGCCGTGTGCCGTGCGGGGCGACCATGGGATAGTAGGCCAGGAAGGGCTTACCGACCCGCACATTTCGTTCCATGAAGTCGCAAAGGAAGTCCGTGAAGATCGTGGGGCCAAAATCTTCCGGCTTTGTCAGGACCACTTCGTGATTCTTGATGATGCACGGATGCCAGTATCGGGACGTCGTCGAATCGTCTTCAAAGGCGCCTTCGTGCTTGGGGCTGCCGGGCAGCTTGTCGAGTTCCCGCTGGCCTTCCCAGAGGCAGTACTCGTCGAAGCCGACGATCGGCTGGCTTGGGTGCTCGGCACCACCCACGTGCCATTTGCCGGCCACGGCTGTGGCATAACCGGCCTGTTGCATCAGCTTGCCGAAGCTGTGATGGTACCGGAACAAATCGTTACTGCCATCCGCTTGCGGCGTGGAGAATCCGTTGCTCCAAAAGCCCGTGCGCGAAGCATAACGCCCTGTCATGATCTGAGCCCGAGCCGGACAACAGAGCGCCGATGCCCAAGCTGTCTGAAACATGACTCCTTCCCGGGCCATCCGGTCGAGGTTCGGCGTCTTTGCATCGGTGCAACCGTAGCAGCCGAACATTTCTGGGCTCACATCGTCCGCCATGATCAAGACGATGTTCGGTTGGCTGGATATGGCCGTGTTGCAGAACAGCAATGTGCCCAACGGGAGGAATGCTATGATTGTCCGGATTCGGATTGATGTAGTCATTTGGGTGCGATCCTATCTCGTAGCTGCGTTTGTCGGAACGCGGGTTATGCCAACGGCTACAGGACCATACTCCTTCCGGATAGTGCTCTTCTCGTCCAGTACACGTTGGAACAAGACTCGTTTTGCTTCGCCTTCCGGTTCGGCTTCACCGTCGGGAATCGGGGATTTCTCGTCGGGGTCGTTCTCCAAATCGAAGAAGTTGCCGCTATTGAGCAGCTTCCAGCGACCGTCATGGACCCAACGCGTCGGTTGGCTCTTCCGTAGTTGCTTGGCAGATTTCCGTTTGCTGATGGCCTCATTGGGTTCAGCCGGAGGGGCTTCCAAGTCGGATGACTCACCATCGCAGTCGTACTTGCCTTTTTCATAGTAGCAATAGATGTACGGTTTCGGATTGCCCGGCTTGCCGAGTAACTGTGGAAGAAACGAAACGCCGTCGAAGTGCAGGCCATCGGGCACCTCAGCTTTCGCCATTTCGACAAAGGTGGGCATCATGTCATTGAAGTCGATCAGATCGTTGCACACGCGACCCGCAGGCAGGGTACTTTTCCAGGAGGCAATCAGCGGAACGTGAGTACTCACGTCCAGCTTGCGCCCTTTGCCGCCCTGGACTGTGCGTCCCCGGAACTTCGATGTCAGCTTCTTGTCCGTTCCGTTATCTCCAGTGAAGAGAACTAGCGTGTTTTCGGCGAGACCTTCGTGCTCCAGGTGATCCAAGATTCGTCCGACGATCTTGTCAGTGTACTTGACCATGCCGGCGAAGTACGCGAGGTCGCGTTTTGGCTTCGTTGCTGGATCGTATCCTGGAGTGTCCGGCGTGGGATGCGTTGGGCCGTGCGTCAACGCCATGGGGTAATAGGCGAAGAAAGGCCGGGTTTTGTTACGCGAAATGAAGTCGAGCAGATAGTTGCAGAAGATGTCGGGACCGAACTTGCCTTCCGTGTCCGGCAGCAACGTTCCATTGGCCTTGACCGTCGGGTTCCAATAGCGCGATCCGCCGGTTGCCTCGTCCATTTCCCAAAGGCACCATTCGTCGAAGCCGGACTGGTCAGGATGCGTGCCGGGATACCGTTGCCCTCGTCCGGAGAGCTGCCATTTGCCGGTGGTACAGGTCGCGTAGCCCGCAGCGCTCAGGATATGACCGAAGGTGAGTTCTTTCGGATGCAGCGAACCGAAGGCCCAGTAGTTTCGCGAGTTGCACCGGCCCGTCATGATCTGCACTCGCGTAGGAGTGCAAACGGGCTGGGAGTGGCACTGAGTGAACCGCATGCCGTCCGCTGCCATGTCGTCCAGCCTTGGTGTCCGATAGGACTCGCCGCCGTTGCAGGTTACACATTCGTAACCGAAATCGTCGGCCATGATCAGGATGATGTTTGGCCGGTAGTCCGAACGTGACTCGGCGCCCACCGTCTTCGTCGACGCGCTCCCCACAAAAGTGAGTGCAATCAGTGCCAACGTCGCGCCAGGCAATCTCTTTATGTTTGCTATCTTCACTTGCTCGCCTCTCGAACGGTTCGCTCCGCGGTGATCCTCAATACATAGGCGTATTCGCACGGTTTATCCCCGGGCATGGTAACTACAAGACCACGCGACTCCTGCTTGAACGCGAGCTTCTTGTCGTATCCGACCAGGGACACGCCCGTGATTGCTCCCTCAAGGTGAGGCGAACTGCTGCCGAGCGAACGTATGACTAGTTCGTTTCCCGGCCAGTCGAGGCTGATGGCGTAGAGCGTCTCGCCTTTCGTGGTGAAACGGATGTCTCGAGCCGTGTAGTCAGCCTTACGTCGTGCTCGTTTGCCGCCGGCC
The DNA here is from genome assembly GCA_016784735.1 of Pirellulaceae bacterium. Lineage (GTDB taxonomy): Bacteria > Planctomycetota > Planctomycetia > Pirellulales > Pirellulaceae > JADHUC01. The sequence continues at coordinate 11,779 of JADHUC010000054.1, forward strand.
ACCTTTGTCGGCCCCTCGCCGAACACTTTCCAAGGTCGACTGCCGTAGATCGCCTCGCCGTTGACCTCCAGCCATTGCCCCATGCCCAGGAGTATCTGTTGCGCTTCTTCGGGGATCGTTCCATCGGGTTTGGGGCCGACGTTCAGTAGCATCACACCGTTCTTACTCACAATGTCGATGAGTTCGTCGACAAGATAGTCGGATGTGTAATACTTGATGTCGTTGATATAGCCCCAGGAGTTCTGGTAGACCGACGTGTCGGTTTCCCAGGGTGTCGGAAGAATCTCGGCCGCGCGACCTCGTTCGAAGTTCAGAATGCCGACGCCTTCGGGCAGGTCTTCGCCTTTTTTGGTCACGGCGACCTGTTTGCCTGCGGCTTCTGCTCGGTTGTAGTAGTAGGCAAGCAACTCGCGCTTGTAAGGATCGTAATGCGATCTGCCCCAACCGCCGTCGAACCAGATCATGGCCGGATCGTATTTGTCGACTACCTCGACAACCCGAGCTCTCCAGTCCTTCAGATACGCTTCACTCGGCGGAGCACCCGGTTCGTGGATCGGGCCGTAAATGCTGCCTAGGTAGGCGTATCTCGGATCGTTCGTATCGAAATCGCCTTCATGCGGATAATACTGCCAGTTGCGTGCGTGATGGAATGTGGCGATGAACTTCATTCCGCGTTTTTTGATAGCGGCGGCCAGCTTGCCAGTTACGTCAACCTTCGGCCCCTTGTCTGCACAGTCCCATTCGGTCAAGGCACTATCCCACATGGCGAATCCGTCGTGGTGCTCGGCACAAGGCCCAGCGAACTTAGCGCCTGATTTCAGGAACAACTCCGCCCAGTCGTCGGCGTCGAACTTCTCGCCCGTGAACATGGGCAGGAAGTCCTTGTAGCCGAATTCTTCCGGCGGACCGAAATGCTTGGTGTGCCAGCCGTAGAAATCCTTGTTGCGGAATCCGTCCTTCATGTACATGCCGTGGGGATACCATTCGGTGACGTGGGCGGGGACGGAGTAGATGCCCCAGTGTGTGTAGATACCGAACTTGCCGTCTTGAAACCACTCGGGAATCGGATAGGTAGCCAGCGATTCCCAGGTTGGCTCATAGGGTTCCCCCGCGTGGAGTTGGAGCGGGAGGGTCAGCAGTGCCGCCAGCGACCCAAGGCAAAGGTATCGAAAAATGGTACTGGTTGTTGTCATGATTTCCGATCGTAAGCGTAGGGTTCAACGGGGAGCTTCGGAGAGGATGTTTTGTGTGAGACGCCGGTAGCCGTGCGAGATGGCAAAGGGCAACCCTGCTTCGAGGGCCTCGGCGGGGGCATCGACTTGACGATCCACGACCAGCCACACTTCCGTTGGGACTTTGCGCGCTGGGGCATCATTTCGGCCGTCTGCCGAGTTCCTTGAACCGCTGACCGCAATTGTGCGGCCTCGGTGGTCACGTAAATCGTATCGGGCGATCGTCCAGCGCGTGGCTTGTTGCCGCTGATCGGGAGTGACCGATTTGCCGTCAATTCCGATGGCCGTGTCGACGGCCGCCCAGGTTTGCACGAGCAGGTCGTAGCGGGCGAAGTCTTCATCCGGGACGTTCAGATGGAGCAAGAATGTGCCGTCACCGCTTTCTGCTCGAGATGCTGGAAGCGGATTAGGGCAGGCGGGCGATGTGCGCTCGGACGTTCCCGGTTCGATTTCGAGAACCATTACCGAATCACCGGGCACGTTGATCTCGATCGGTTGACCGGAGACGAGTTTCCAGGGCATGACTTCGACGAATGGATAGATCACCCGCGCCCGATAGTCGTGTCCCGCCTCGCCTCGAAAATAGACCGAGCGATCGAACGGTACTTCGAGCACTTGCTCTGCACGATCCGGGTTGCGGATCGTAGCGATCGCCCGGCCGTCGACCCAACTGATGTAACCGTAGACGGCACCGGCGCCGGGATCGCCGCCCACGTAAACGGTATTGATCAGCCGATGCTGATTTTTCTGGGCCCAAGCGGCCGCCTTGCCGAGCACTTTCCAGTGCGCGTCGTTCAGCAACTCGGGCGTGATGTAGAGTTCCTTGACCATGGTGCCGCGGGCCAGATGCATCACGACGTAATCGGACCATTCGTGCAGCGGGTCGCGGAAATCCGTATAGGGTTTCTTCTTCGAGAACAGGATGCCGTGGGTCATCAGGTTGGCCACGGGCAGAATCGGCCGCGCACATCGCTGCGGGTTGTTGAAGCTTTGGAAGAGCCACGAATCGCGGTAGGTCGTAGCATTATCGCGCAGCGAAACCTGGGGCCAGCCGGTGTTGTTGCCGCTGTCACCCGACATCATCCACAGCGTGTCGACGTGCTGGAGCCACCACGGCGAAAACCACGAGCCGTTGGTGTAGTTCTGGAATACGTGCGGATTCAGACTGCGTTCAAAGGCCAGTAGTTCGAGCGTCACGTCCAGGCAGCGTTCTCGCGCATGGCGCTCGGTGATGTAATGGGACGTGAAGTTGTGGTTGAAGTCGTGTTTGATGTAGTCGACGCCAACATCGGTCAGCAAGTAGCGGATGGCCTGCTTCAGGTCGTTTTGGTACTTGGACTGGAGAATGTCGAAATACTCCTTCCCTTGCATCCAGCGCCGTGACCTGTCGAAGCTGTCTGTATATGCCGAGCGATAGCCGATCTTCTGGCCTCGTGACAGGCTGTTGTTCGTGCCGTCCAGGGAGATCCAGATGCCCAGTTTCGTGCCGAGTTGTTCGAGCGATTGCCGAATCTTCGGAAGGGGCTCGTGGGTGGGATTGTCCTGCGGCTGATAGATGGATTGAAACGACTTGCCGTCCTGCCAACCGTGATCGGGAACCATGGCATCCAGATGAGCGTCGTGTTCGGCCAGACGCTCGAAAATCGGACGGGCCGTTCCTTCCACAAACGTCTCGTTCGTGATGAACTTCGCTTGGGCGCTGTACCAGTTGTTGAAGTGCAAGTGACTGCGGGGGCGCTTGCGTGTTCGGGCGACGTGGTCGAGTAAGGCTAACTCGGCGTTCTCGCCGAGCGTGCGGCTGATTCCAACGACCGCCTGTTTGCTAACGATCCCCCATGACTCGTCGCTCTGCACACGGGGATACCCCGGATAATGGAACAGCGTCACCAAGCCGTTGCGCGGCTCGAATTCCCGCTCGCGGCCTTCGAGTTCGACGTCATAGAACCAGCGGTAGTTGTAGTCGGGCTCGATGCAGTCGTTGCTGTGCCAACTAAAGAAGCCGGGGTACTCGATGCCGAAGAACCAGTTTCCGATAAATACGGGCTGCCCGAATCCGCCACGCGACGCCTGTTGGGCCGTCGAAAATCGCTCGACCTGTAGTCGATCAATTATCTGGCCTTCCCTCATCGCGAGTGAAACGGTCTTGTGGTGCGTGGGGCCAGTGCCTAGCGCGTAAGCTACTATTACCTGTTTCGGCGCAGGCTCCGGTAGGGGTTGACGTTGCCGGTAAGAGACGCGGACCGTCATCACGCCGTCCGCTTCTGAACGGACGGGTGGACCGATCGCAACGTAATTAGCGACTGTCCAACCTTGTTCGCTAGCAAGAGGAAGAATGTGGAATTCGTCGCTCTGGACTTCAATGGCGTCGCTACCGTCCGCGCGGGCGAATCGTATGGTTCGCCAACTCCCATCGACTCGACGCAATTCGCGCTGGACGTACCGGTTCTTCAGAACCAACGAGTCAGCCTCGGCCGCTCGCGCGGAACCGGCCGTCGCCGCGATGATCAAGGTGACAGTCAAGCTGCCGAGCTTCGAAAGACGCATCTCTCTATTGTCCTTTGCGAGCGTTCTTTTCGACAACAGGGAGCCCGTCGTCCGGTTGGTTCCACAAGCGATAGGGATCGTCCAGGCGGCGCATTTCAGCAAGCAATAGGGCTTCCATCTCCGCCAGCTTGCCTCTGTAACGCGGATCTTCGGCAAGGTCTCGTTGGTCGGCCGATAATGTGGCGCCCGTCAACGCCGCCACCTTTGGATCGCGATGTTCCTCCAGGAATTCGTCCGGGTTGTCGGCCAGGTTGAAAAGCTGCGTTTCCCGCACGTCATCCCGTAGGGAATCGTACTTGAGAAGTTTCCAATCGCCTTTCTTGACGCAACGCATCCCGGGTTTGGCGCCCCCGCAGTAGACGCCGTAGAGCACGTCGCGGACGGTTTCCTGTTTGCCCTGGAGTACCGGCTTCAGGCTGATTCCTTCGCTGGTCTTGGGGGGCGTGATGTCTGCCAGATCGCAGAGGGTTGAGAGAACGTCGAGGAGGTAGATGTTGCCCTTCACGCGGGAGTTGGGCTGAATGCCCGGCCCTTTGACAATGAAAGGGACGCGCCACGTGTGGTCGTATAGGTTCTGTTTTCCTTGCAGGCCGTGACGTCCGATGGCCATGCCGTGGTCGGCCGTGTAGAAGATGTACGTGTTGTCTAACTCGCCCATGGCTTCGAGTTCTTCAAGTACGCGGCCGATCTGGATGTCGATGTTCTCACTGCAAGCGAACTCCCGGCCAAGTTCGTTCCGGATCGTGCGTTTATCCCGTTTATGCCAGACACCGCTCACATTCACCTCGTCGCGGACCGTCATGTGCGTGTTGTCGAAGGGGTGGGCAGGCAGGTAGTTGCCCGGCAGGCGCGGCTGCTTCGGGTCGGCTGGCGGAAGCTGGTTCTTGTCTGTGTGATTGACGGCCCCGTACTTCGCGAGCAAGTCCGGTTTGCCGTCGCGAACGTCGTGGGGATGAGAGAATCCGAAGTAGATCAGGAACGGATCGGTGTCCTCGGCCGCTTTGCGTTCGGCCAGATATTCCAGGACTCGCTCGGCGTGCCAGGCGCTACCAGTTTCGTCCGTTCCGCCCCTCTTCGTGGCGTCGTGACGAACGGTGAACAGTTCGTTGGCCGCCTCATAGCTGTTGCCCCGTTTGCAGGTTCGCATGGTATCGTAGCCCGCTCGGTTGAAGACGGCGGGCATCGTGTATTGGGCCAAGTCCGGTGGAACCAACTTCGGATTGGTGATGTGCGGATTGTTCATTCGCCCAGGCTTGTTGGGAATGTGCCAGACGGTTCGGCCGGACATGACCATGTGCCGCGAGGGCGTGCAGACGCCGCCCGTCCAAGCGCCCATGTGGTACGCCCCGTCGAAGACCATCCCGTCTGCTGCCAGGCGGTCGATGGTCGGCGTTTGCAGTTCCGAATCGGGATTGTAGACGCTCAGGTCAAATGGCGACTGGTCGTCGACGATGATGAAGAGGATGTTGGGACGGTCGTCAGCAGCAATTGCTGCATGAACCGTACCAAACAGGCTTAGCAGGAAGAGCGGCGGTACGACCAATTGTCTTCGACAAGTGTGCGAGAGTAGCTTCGTGCGGTTCATTAGATTAGCCTTCGTACTGAATGGTCACAAAATAGGCAACGCCGTCTTTGCCTTCGCCGATCAGCGCGGTATTCAGATCGGCGTCACCCGCCTTGAGGTCTAGAGTGAAGCTGGCATGGGTATCCTCAGGGAAGACTGCTTTTTCAATCGTCTGCCCGTCAACCGACACGCGGACTTTTTCGATCGCAAAATCCGTTTCCATATTTCGGCCCCCTTTCCCGAGAGGCAGTCCGGTGTAGAGCGGATAGCGGGAAAGCTTAAAGACGTATCTTCCGTCGCGAACGATACGCACCTTGTAGGGTCCATGGGCCTGCTTGAGTTTCTCCGCGTCGCCTTGACCGAACGCCTGCGAGCCAGAGATCTCCTTGACCCAATAAACGTCCTGGCTGGTCAAGTCTACGATGGGCGCCTGCGGATCGCCGAGGACGAATCGTACTGGCTCTCGTACCAAGAGCTTCCCCCGCGCGTGATAAGCGTCAAACCGGGCGTTCAGCTCTTCCACCACCTCAGGATATTCCGCCGCCACATCGTCTACCTGCATCCGGTCAGTGGAGATGTTGTACAGATGCGTGCCGGCCAGCAATCGCCAGTCTTTCCAGATCACACAGTTTTGGTTCTCGCGTTGGTCCAGTTTCTTGGGATTGAAGTAATAGAAGAAGATCGTGCGGTCATCGTCTACTGGATCGAGGGGCTGTTCCAGATAGGGTTGAAAGGAACGTCCCGCAAACTCTACGTGCTTCGGCGCGTCGAGTTCGCACAGATCGAGCAGCGTCGGGTAGACGTCATGCACCGATATTAGCGTGTTATTCCTGATGCCGGGTTCGATCTCACCAGCGGGCCAGCGAAGGTAGCAAAACACACGATGCCCGCCCTCTTCCTGCGACCCCTTCTTGCCTCGCATTCCCATGTTCCAGTAGTTGGGCGTCCGCGAGATCGCCGCACCTTGCACGCCGTCGTCGGTCGTCATGAGAATGATTGTGTTCTCATCCAGCCCCGTTTTCTGGAGACAGGTCATCAGCCGTCCGACGTTTTCATCAAAGTTGTCGATCATGCCGTAGAGAATAGCCAGCTTTTCATCGATGCCGTCTTCCAAATACGGCCTGGAGTATTCTTCAGCCACCTTGAGGGGAAGGTGGGTGATGTTAGGCGCGAGATAGAGGAAGAATGGTCTCTCTCGGTTTTCGCGGATGAAACGCATGGTTTCGTCAAAGAAAACGTCGGTGCAGTAGCCCCTGAATCTCTCGGGTTTTCCGTTGCGGTAATAGGTGTCGTCGAAGTAGTCGTTGCCCCAGTAGTCCGCGATCTGCCCGACAGCCCCGCAACGCAGTCCGACCACGTCATCGAAGCCCTGATCCTGCGGCCGCATTGGCCAGTTGTCGCCCAGGTGCCACTTGCCGAATTGTCCCGTCCTGTAACCGCCGGCTTGGAAGGCTTCCGCAATCGTAAACGTATCGCCGCGCATCATGGTACGGCCGAGGCTGGTGCGCCATGCGCCGGTCTGCTCGGCATATTGCCCGGACATCAACCCCGCGCGCGACGCCGTACACATCGGCATCTGATGAAAGTTAGTCAGGCTCACACCCTCGGAGGCCAGTTTGTCGATATGGGGTGTGTTCACATACGGATTTCCTTGGAATCCGATGTTATTCCCGGTGTCGTCGGTCATGATGAGGATCACATTCGGCTTTGCCGCCGAAGCCACACCAACCAGGGCGATTGCGAATAGACACGCCACGGTACCCGAGCTTGTTCTTCTCATGGTCACTCCTTATGGCCGTGCAGCTTTCTTAAATGTGTCCCATTTGTCCCGCGGCTTGAATGATGGGGCGTCATAGTCACCTCCGGCATGACTCTCTTGCATGCTTTCCAGGTAAGCTAGCAGGTCCTGCGTCATCTGTTTCACGCGCTCGGGATGTTCGGATCCCTGGCAAACCACGGCAGTCGCCATCGACAAAAGTCAACCAAGCGCTAGGCGTTTCACCAAGCTCATTCTTTCTTGCCTTTCTGCTGTTTGCTGTTGACCGGGTTGGTGGCGACTTCGTGCGAGATGCGGATGGCTTCTTTCTCGCCGCCATTCCAATGCTTGGCGACGATCTCAGCGATGTGCGGATCGTCCGTGTCATGATCCTCCACCGAGACACGCGTTGCTAGTAACTGCTCCTTCAAGCGATTGGTGGTTTGGGCGTGCTCCGGATGACCGTGGAGGTTGTCCATTTCCAGCGGATCGTTCTGGATGTCGTAGAGTTCCCAAGCGGGAGGAGTCGGCGCAGCGCCCTTTCCCGGAGTTTCATCGACACCGTAGAAGAAGATCAGCTTCCACTGCTTGGTGCGGATTCCAAAATGTGCTGGATTGTAGTGATGCTTCATGTGCATCCAGTAGCGGTAATAGGTTGCTTGACGCCAGTCGATCGGTTCCTTCCCGGTTTCCATGATCGAGCGAAAGCTGCGTCCCTGCATCGACTTTGGCGTTTTCACTCCCGCGTAGTCCAGCAACATCGGCGCGAAATCTGTGTTGTTGATCAACGCGTCGGAGCGAGTTCCCGATTCAATTGCCTTTGGGTAACGCACAATGAATGGCATCCGCAGCGATTCCTCGTACATCCATCGCTTGTCGATGTAATCGTGCTCGCCCAGCATCATTCCCTGATCCGACGTGTAGACGACAATGGTGTTGTCCAACTCGCCTTCCCGTCTGAAGTAATCGAGCAGCCGTTTGATGTTGTCATCCACGCCGCGCACGCAGCGCAGGTACTGCTTCAGGTAACTCTGATATCCGGCACGTTTAACTTCGTCGTCCGTCATCACGGAGAGCATTGGTCTCAGCGCCCGATCTCTGCCGACGTGAGAGCGGTATTTGTGTCGCCTGCCAACGGAGGAACCGATCATGAACAATAACTCGTCGTTGTGTCCGCGCGTGGCGATGGAACCGTTGTTCTGGTTGTCAAACAGGCTTTCCGGTTCGGGAATATCGATGTCGGCATAGAGGCTGTCGTAGCGTGCATGGGCATCCCACGGCCCGTGCGGCGCCTTGAAATGGGTCAGGAGCATGAACGGCTTGGTCTTGTCCCGCTGTTTCAGCCATTCGATGGACGACTGCGCGATGAGGTCGGAACAATATCCTGTTTGCGTGTAACAGGACTCCTCCGCCTGCGGAGAAACACGCTCGAAGAATTCAGGGTTGTGATATTTGCCCTGGCTCTGGAGCACCTTGTAGTAGTCGAATGCCAGCGGTTGGATGCCGAGGTGCCACTTTCCGATAACGGCCGTCTGATAGCCCGCATTGCGCATCTCTAGCGGCAGCGTCTGTTCTTCCTTCGCGACTCTGCCGCCGAGGCTGCGGACACCGTTCATGTGGCTGTACTGTCCCGTCAGGATCGAGGCGCGGCTGGGGCTGCACACCGAGTTGTTGCAGAACGTGTTCTCCAACACCATCCCTTCAGCGGCTAGTTTGTCGAGCGTCGGTGTGGGGTTGAGCGGTGCAAGCCGACCACCGTACGCCCCGATCGCCGTCACTGCATGGTCGTCTGACATGAGGAAGAGAATGTTGGGACGGTCTTCGTCTGCTGCCGTCGAAGGCACGACCGAGTGCAAGAACCCGACCAGCAACACAATCGCCAGAAACGAAATTCTGTTGTCAGCGGTCATTTCGTTGTGATCCTCAGGGAGTATGCGAAATCACAGGGTTGCTCGGGCGGGAGAGTCACCTCGAGCCCAGCGGTCGACTGACTCCAGGTGAGCGGGCCTTCGTGACCGAGCAAGCTTACCGACGCAATCTCGAGGTCGGCGTTCTCCGCGAGTGATCGCACTGTGAGCTTATCGTCCTCGGGCCAATCCAGGGCGATGGCATAGAGCGTATCGCCTTTGGTCGTGAAGCGAATGTCCTCCGAGGTGAACTCTTTTCTCCAGTCCCATTGTTCCTTTTCTTCGCCCTTCGCGTTCTTCTTCATGCCGCGAGTAACCGTGGGTCCTTCGGCATGCGTGGTCCAAGGCTCCGTCCCGTAAATTGCTTCGCCGTTGATCTTCAGCCAGCGGCCGATCCCGCGCATGATCTCTTGCTCTTCCAGAGGAATGGAACCGTCGCCTTTGGGAGTCAGCGACAGCAGGAAGATGCCGCCGCGGCTGACCACATCGACAATGCTGCGAACGTGGTAGTCGGCGCCGTCTCGGTACGTTTTGTTGTTGACGTAGCTCCAGGGATAGGCGATGGCTCGATCGATCAGGAACCAAGGTCCCACATCGGTCGGCATGTCGCGACCGTTTTCAAAGCAACGGAGTCCAACCGACTCGGGGAAGTTGAATTCGCCGCCGTGCTTGTTGCAGACGGTCACTTCCTGCCCGTTGTCGCTCGCACGATTGAAGTAGTTGGCCAGGACATTCAGCACATACGACTCCGGTGGATGGTCGTTGCGCATCGAAGTTCGCAGGCCATCGAACCAAATCAAATCGGGACGATATTTGTCGACCACCTCATTCACTTTCAACTTCCACTGGTCGGAGAAGTTTTTGGTCGAGCCGGTGAATGCCGTCCAGTAGAAGTCCGAGTACTTCGGATCAAACACGTCCCAATCTTGACGCATCTGGTCGGTGATATCGTCTTCCTTCATCGCGCCGGTGCAGTACCCGAAGGTGCGGCCGTGATGGAACGTTGCTAGTAGCTTCATATCATCGTAGTTGCGTACGGCTGCGGCGATCTCGCCGTAGACATCCCGTTTGGGGCCCGTGTTCTTCGAGTTCCAACGACTAATCTCACTATCCCACAAAAGAAAGCCGTCGTGGTGTACCAGGCAAATTCCGCCGAATTTGGCACCTGCTTCGTGCATCAGCCCTACCCACTCATCCGCGTCGAATTTCGGAGCCGTAAACATGGGGATGAAGTCCTTGTAGCCGAAGTCTTTCAGCGGCCCGTACTTCTCAGCGTGGTAGGAGTGTACTCCCTTCTTGTCGGTCTTGGCGCCTTCGTACAGGTTGCGGATATAGTCCGGACCGCCATGCGCCGGTACGGAGTACACGCCCCAGTGCGTGTAGACACCGAATTTGGCGTCCTTCAACCACTGCGGAATCTGCTGCCCGGACAGCGAATCCCAGGTTGGCTCGAATGGCTCGGCGGCAAACGTGCCTGTCCAGGCCAACAGCATGGCTCCAATCGTATAGATGTTGATAGGGAAGCGTTTCATTTCACAGGTGCTCGCTAAACTGAGTTGTGGTTTGGGCAAATGGAAAGTGTGCCGCCGTCATCGCGACGATTGGATCGGTTCGGTGAACTCGGCGAATGTACCTGGGACGTTGCCTACCGCCTCGCGGAGCAGCCGACGCATCGCTTCGACGCGCGTCTTCAGCCGTCCGTCCTGGTAGAGATTCTCTCGCTCAAGTGGGTCCTCATGGACGTTGTAGAGTTGATCCTGGTCATAGTAATTCGGATAGAACTTCATGGCCGGGCCTTCCGAACCTCGTCCACCAGGCCGGTCGGCCAAATGGGTGTATGGCTTCGGCGGATTCGGCGGCAGTGAAGGCGGCAGGCGAAAGGCCAGGTATTTCCAGCCGTCCTGGAGCACGGCACGGGTCGCGCCCAGTTCGAAGAACAGATAGTCGTGGATCTCTCGCTCACTTCCCTGAAGTACGGGAACGAAGCTATTTCCATCCACGGCGTGCCGATCCTCGCCGGGAACTCCGCAGAGGTCCATAATTGTCGGCGCGAAGTCGATGTTGGAGACTCGGACTTCCGTTTGCCGGCCGCCCTTCACGTAGCGGGGCGACCATACGAAGCTGACGGAACGAATGCCGCCTTCGTAGAGTGAGCCTTTGCCACTTTCGACACCGTGGTCGTCGAAGTAGAAAACGATCGTGTTGTTGAGTTCTCCCAACTCTTCAAGCCTGTTCAAGACGGCGCCAATGCCGTCGTCGAGCCAGAGCAGATCACAAGCCGGACCATCTGTGGAAAGGCCTGCCTTGCGGACTCGCTCGGAGATGCTTGAGCGGGGCGGTTGGACATCCAGCGGCGAACCCAGCAAACCGGCGGGCGTGGCCAGTGGGTCGCCCGTGTATTTCCTATTGGCCGGTCCCGGCCCATGGTTCAACGTCGTTGCCATGTAAAGGAAGAACGGCTTCTCCGTCTGCTTCCATGCGTCGAGGAAATCAAGGGCACCGCCGGTAATCCAGTCCACGTTGTGGTACTCGAGCGCCTTGCACGTATGCCCAGGAAGATTGCCGGCGTAAACACTGGCCGCGAAATCGAATCCACAGGCTTTCAACGACTCCACTTGCTCGCGTTGTTTGGCTGCATAGTAACCGGCCACCTCCGGTTGCCGCGGATCGGCGTCGTCCGCAGGTGCCTCTGTCTCACGGCTCTTTGATCTGAGCTTGATCACATGGTTCTTGCCCACGGCTCCGGTGAAGTATCCGGTCCTTTGCAGCGTACGGGCGATATCGGAAGTCTCGCCGTCAATGTGGCTGTTCCAAGTAATGTTGACTTGTTCGCCTCTTTCGGCAGCCTTGGCAAATGATGGAGAGCGACTGGCATAGGTTCCCGTCAGAACTGAATATCGGGATGGAGTGCAGACCGGGCTCGAAACGTACTGGTTCAGGAATACGACCCCTTCCGTCGCTAGCCGGTCGATATTCGGTGTTAGATTCCGGGGTTCGCCTCGTTCGTCACGCCCTTCCGGGAGGAAGTTGAATTCCGATCGCTCCTGGTCGTCCGTGATGATGAACAGGACATTCGGCTTGGTACCCGCATTGGCTGCCAACTGAACGAGACCCATCGAGGTGAACACGACTAGAATCAACGCTGGTGTCCATCGTCGTGTTAAATCGCAGGGCGGTTGGGCCGCCAGCCAACTTCGAGCTACCACTCGATAGACAGTGGTCCGCTCCCGTTGGTCGCTTACTCTGCGAAAGACTTCACGATCTTGGGCAATAGCAGTACGGGAAGAAAGGTATCTCATGGAGCTTCAGTGTCCTTGTTCTGTCGTGGTTCGCTGACGAGCACACGGATCTGATCGACCGCCGAGGCTGCTGCCAGGTTCAGAATCAGTGTTCGCTGGTCAGCTGCAAGAATCACGGCATCCTTTCCGTCTCGGTCATTTGGTGATGGTTCCACGCCTCGTGCCAGGTCGCCGTAGTCGCCATCAGGATCGCCGAACAAGGCGTCCGTCTCCGAGAGATTCCGCTGGCTGGCGATCAGGCCGACGATGGAACTGTCAAAGGTGATTTGCCCAAAGACCCGCGGCTTGTCGCTACCCTTCAGAATCCGTCGTCCCACAGGGTCAAGTTGTAGCAGGTAGCTCCGAACTCGTTGGCCCGGCTGGAGAACGTGTTGCTCGCGACGTCGCAGACGCTCGTATTCGCCAGGTTCGGCAAGGTCGACTGGCAGCAGTTCCTCGAGCAGCACATTTCGCCGTTCCGAAAAAACGACGATATGTTCCGTATCCTCGTATCGCCCCGGAAGAAATCCCGGCCCAGGCGACACGAATTTCATCAGCCCCGTTGTCTGCAAGACACCTGAATTCACGGGCCAAGCTCGTTCGTAACGAGTGGTCTCGAATGCGACCGAGTCGATCGTGGAGGAGGCCTGTGAGGCTTGGACGGCCTGGCCCTCACTCACGCGGCGCTTCGGAGTATCCACCGATTCCTTCGCGCGATAGTCAACCTCGACTTCCCCGTCAAAGACGCAGACCTCAGTGAGTCCATCGTCGCCAACCGAGATTCCGAAGGCCGTGCCAAGATCCACGACCCGCGCTGTCGACGTATCGATCGCGAAACCGACCGCCGATTCGGGAATCACGGCGGTTGCCACCCCGCGGTCAAGGACGATGTGCATCTCGTCGAGTATCTGCAGGTCGGCCGGGCCTTCCACGGCCACTTGTGCACCATTGGAGAAATCGATTCGAATCACGCCTCGGTCCAGAGTTAATCGCCCCGTGCCCACTTGATCCCCGGGACGGAATGGTTTTCCGGCCGCATCGTAACCTCCGATAGACTGGGCAATGACAACCGGCAGTGCCGCGGCAGGTTTCGAGCGCGTCGGCAACAACTGCCACACGACAAGCCCCAAGGCAATGAGCACGCTTGCCGCAACAGCGAAAGCTGCCATCGGCAATCGAGCGCGACGCTCGACTGGCGGGCGATCCGATGTGGTCGGAAACAAGCCGTCCTGCAGCAGCTCGTAGGTATGTTGATCCAGAAGGCACTGGCGTGCGAAGAGGTCCGCATTGACCGGATCGGCTGCCACCCACTCCAGCAGTTCGCCAATTTCGCGGTCGTTCAGTTGGCCGTCGAGGTAACGGTCGATGTGCCTGACCGGGTCGGTCATGACTGCCCCTCCAGTCGCAGCCTGCGCTGCACGCATTCCCGGAGAGATGTCCGAACCCGATGTAGAAGCACGCCGACATTCCCGGCGGTCATCCCGAGACGCTCGCCAATCTGTTTGAGTTCCAGCCCCTCGCTATACCTGAGAAGAAGCGCCCGTCGGCTGCGGCCACGTACGTTGTCGACGCAGTGGGCGAGGGCGTCCTTCATCACCTCAGCCTGCGGCTCCAAGCGCTGGAAAGCATCGGCTGCCTGCTCGACCGCATTGGTGAAATCGACCTGGCGATCGCGATACTCCTTGCGCAGGTGGGTCAGCACGACGCGTCTGGCAATGCCCAGAGCCCAGCCGATGAAAGGCCGGTCCGGTTCATAGCTCTCAAACCGGTCGACAATGACTAGGGCCACTTCCTGCAGCAGGTCCTCTGCCTGAGCGCGATCGCGCACAAAGCTACGAATAAACCGGCCCACTGAAGGTTGGGCCCGAGTCCACTCGATCGTCATGCGTTGAATAGCGTCGGAATCTTGCATCACACCCCCGTATTGTCACATGCTGAGGATTCATTACAGCGAATTTCAGAGAATTCTGCAGTATGGGGTGACAAACCGAACCACCCCTGCCTGTAAGGTACAGACAAAAATCTCTGGGAAGTGAATCGCAGCGTCAAATATGCACCTCAACTCCATCAGGCGTGTGGGGCACCCGAGCACTTTCGGGCCGAGACCGAAGTGATCGAGGCCTGTCATCCCTGAAAGAGTTCAGGTTGTCAAGCGGTTTCTCCCGGAGTTTTCATTTTCGTTTTTCCGATCACTGAACGTACACTCTGCGCCGAAGCTCGCAGCTTCGTTTTGAAGTCTTCATTGTGGTTCGTTGATGGTAGCGTCAGCGCGTCAAGTTCAAATGTTCGTCGGTTGATCGCTCAAGGTCTTTTTATCGAGTCCGGTCGCAGTCGTTCTTGTCCTGGCGACTGCACCTCAAGTCATCCCTTCGTGAATCCGCTCGCCCTGCGGCAAGCGCCCAGACCGCCTGGCTCCAGGCTGCCCGGCACGGTAATGTTCTGTTCGACCATCCTGCGAAACCAAGCTCGTCACAATCAGACCCACGTCCTTCCGGGATCGCTCCCGGTGGATCCATGACAGACCACGGACTGAGCAAGGCCCGCAGGGATCGTGACGGATGCCACGATCGATGCAATCACCCACTCGGTTGTTCATTTGCGCCCTCGACTACCAGCGTGTTACCCATGGTATCTCCACTCGCAATAGCTCGCACAATTCCACTGCGGCTGCAAAGACGCTCTTGTCGTTCACCGCAGCCCACAGCTCCAGCGTGTTGCCACGCGATCCGCAGCTGAAACAATGGTACCGTCCCAACCGTACGTCCACCGAAAACGAACGACTACGTGGGCTTCGGGAACCATGTACCGGGCACGGGCCGCGCCACTGGTCCCCGCGACGAAACACCGCCTCGAACTGCAGCAACTGCAGTACGTCCCGCATCGCGACCTGTTCGCGGACCAGTTGAAAGTCTAAACCGGGCATTGTGCCACCTCCTCTCCAGTCAACAGAGAAGAGGAACCGGTACTTGAGCTTGGGGACTCGGTTCGGCGTTCCGCCAAAGCGGATGGCACTGTTTTTCGGCGTTGACGTGGCTGCACCCGCCGGCGTTTGTTCTCCGTTTCCGACGTCGCCGAGTCGACTTTTTCCGCTCGCCAGGGTTCGCCCTTACTTAACATGCGCTGCATGATCGCAGCGGTCCGCCGCATCACCGCGACCCGCGCGATTCTCGAGCCTCGTCGACGCTTGATCCGCTGATACCAGGTTCGTACCGCACCATCCTTACGCAGCAAATGCAGGATGACCTGCGCGATCAGAGAACGCACCATCCGGCTGCCCACCTTGGTGATCGAACCCGGTCGTTCCGTCTCACCCGAACTGCGGCAGCCCGGTGTCAGGCCCAAGAAGTTTGCCAAGCTCCGACCATGCGGGAATCGCTCGATCGGAGCGATCCGGCAGGCGATTGCCAGGGCGATGTACGTATTTACGCCGGGAATCGTCGCCAGCAATTGGGCGTCACGATTTGCGAGGAAGCGCGACGTCATCCGCGTGTCCACCTCCAGTAGCTGTTCTTCCCAGAGCTTCCACTGCACAAGCAACTGGTTCATGGCCAAACGATCCATCGAGTTCAGTTGCATGCTCCTCAACCACCGGATCACTTTGCAGGTCTGAAATGTCTTCGTGGGACGGTCCCACTCCAAGTTGTTCCGCCGCAGGATTTTGTGAACCTGGTTGATTGTTTGCGTACGTCTCCACACCAACCGTTCGCGCAATTGGGTCAGCCGCCGGTCCGCCTGCTGGTCCTCATCTGGCTGATGCACCGTCCGCACCCCATGCACGCGTTCCCCGCGCAGCAAGCGTTCACGATTGATCCACAGAAGCTCGCTCAAGGCATGGGCATCGCGTCGATCGGTCTTGACCGCTGAACGCCCCAGCGGCTGGACTAAGAGCACCATGTGACAGCGGGGATCGCCGCGGAGCCATTTCACGAACCAGTCGTGAAATCCACAGACTTCAACGACGGCCACATACTTTTCATCGTCGGCCGCGGCTTCCGCCAATTGCGTGCGAAACTCCGCCAGTTTCGGCCACCGCGTGCTGACTTGGCGACGCAGGACGACATCGCCACCCTCGTTGCGAAGCGAGACGGTAATTTGCTTGAGATGCAGGTCGATTCCAAGGTACAACATAGCCGGATCTCCTGGTAAGCCGCCTCCATCACGGCAGGTGGAAACATCGGCGAACCCCACTGGCTCACCGCTCTACTCCAGGATAAACCGTTCCTCTTTCATAGAATCAGACCCGAGCGAGTTGGGACGCCTTGCAGAACTCACCCGTCGGCGCACTGGCTGCCCCTACAGAATGGCATTCGCCCATCCGCCACTTGAGCCTATTGATGCTGAGAATTCTCGTCGGCCGTCACGGCCTCAGGTAGGCCGACGCAATCGCCGCCAACCTGCGGATGTGTGTCGGACATCTGAAGTTTTCGCGCAATTACGAACTTGGGAGGTGTCCGCCACCGACGGGCGTCACGTCTCTACTTCTTCGGGGCGGTCTCAATGCGGAGACTGCCCTCTCTGCAGCCTATCAGTTTCGGCCAGTCTCGCCCGACTTCGACTACTCTTCTGCCAGCATCCGAGAACCGCCTGCGGGCTCACGACACGCCCTCCTGGGGGCCTACCGCCCCGGTGGTCATGCCTCCTCTCTAGGTGGCGATTCACTGCCCTGTCACGGTTCTGGTTGCATGGGCGTCGTCCCACTGTGCGTCTTACGTCGGGCGATATTGACGTGCGCGTGTCGGACCTTCGCGACTCTCCAGATCTTAATCGTTTCAAGTGGGAGCCGTCCTATCTGCCCGAACGATCGCATCGTCTAGGGCCCGTGTCCGTGTCCACGTAGCCGACGCGGAGAGCCTACACTAGAATCCCTCATACGCGAAACTGTGCGTTCTCCTAGAGGACTGCTATTGGTCTAGCTCGATCGACAATCGTTGTGAAATCTCCATTTTCCGGCGGGCAATTCTCGTCCGGGACGGAGTATCCCTGCAGACTATGACGAATGACACCGAGAAGAACACGGATCACGAGGCGTTCCTGCGGCTTTTCAGCCGGTTCGAGGGGAATCTCCGCGCATTCGTGGCCTCGCTAGTTCCAACGTGGGACGGGGTGGATGAGGTCATGCAGGAATCGAGCGTTGTGCTATGGCGGAAATTTGACCAGTTCGATTCGCAAGGCGAGGAATCCAGTTTTCTAGATTGGGCGTTCATGATCGCCCGGTACGAAGTGTTGAAGTACCGCCGGAGACGGGCGACGGATCGATTCCAGTTGAGCGACGACGTGTTTGACTTGCTGGCGGACGAAGCGACAAGCGTCGCCGAGCGACAAAGGCAGCGCGAACAGGCGCTGCGGGAGTGCGTTCAAAGTTTGGAACCAAGACAGTTGGGACTCGTCAAGGCCGTCTACGAAGACGGTGTGGCAATCAAGGATGTCGCTGTTCGTGTGGGCAGGACACCAACCGGGTTATACAAAGCGCTCGCCCGCGTTCGTGATCGACTTGCCGCCTGCGTCAGATCGAAGCTCGGCAACATCGAAGAAATGGGAGAGGCATCGTGAGATTCATCTTCTTCACGTACTTGTTCCTTGGGGCAACAGCCGGAATCGCGGCGGAAGGGTCACCAAATTTCGTCCTTTTCTACACCGACGACCAGGGATGGACCGATACGTCGGTCCCGATGATGAAGAACCTTCCGGAAACGAGCAGCACCTTCTACCAAACTCCGAACCTCGAGCGGTTGGCTGAGGCGGGGATGCGATTTTCAAGTGCGTACGCCCCCGCCCCAACATGTACGCCGTCGCGTATATCCATTCAATTTGGCAAGACGACGGCTCGCCTCCAAGTCACCACAGTGTACGACGTCTTGGCGAAGGTTAATGGGATCGATTGTGCCAGTGAACGATCGATTGCGCACATCCTCAAGGAAGCCGATCGCGGCTACATCACCGCCCATTTCGGTAAAGGCATGGCCATCCGTCGCATGGAGGACTCGGGCTATGATATCACCGACGAATACGATCCCGGGAATCACGGTAACGGTAATTTTCATGGTGACTACGTCAGCAACCGCGATAAGCCGCGCAGGCCCCTGCCAGCGGACGATCCGAAACGCGTTTTCAGTCTTACCCGAAGAGCCACTAGCTTCATCAAGGATCAGGTCAAAGTGGACCGTCCGTTCTTTCTGATGGTCTCTCACTATGCGGTTCATGTGAAACACGGGGCGCTGGCTGAAACCATCAAGAAGTATAAGGGACGTCCGAGAGAGAAGGGCGAATCGGACGTCTATGCCGCCATGATCGAGCATCTCGATGACAGTCTGGGAGCGATCCTCAAGACGCTGGATGAGATGGGCATCGCAGACAATACGTACGTGATTTTCTCTTCGGACAACGGCGGCGGACACGTGACCAACGCCCCGCTCACCGGAGGCAAGGCCAGGATGTTCGAAGGCGGACTCCGAGTGCCCACGGTCATACGCGGTCCCGGGGTCATGGCCGGTGCCCAGTGCGACGTGCCCATCGCCCAGTGGGATTTCTTGCCGACGATCCACGACCTCTCGGGCAGCACGAGACCTTTGCCAGCGCATCTTGATGGCGGCAGCCTGTCCGATCTCTTCCAACGCGGCAACCAGGGACGGGTCGACCGGCCGCAGCCGTTCCTGGTGTTTCACTATCCCTATTACGCGGGCGTACCAATTTCCGCGATCCGCATGGGCGACTACAAGTTCATGCGCCATCTGAACACGGGCGAGACACGTCTACACGACGTCGTGAAGGACATCGCAGAAGAGCACGACCTGAGGACCAAGGAGCCGGAAAAGGCCGAGCAACTCGACCGTCTGCTAACACAGTACCTGAATGAAGTGGGAGCCGAAACAGCCGAAGATATGCACCGTGTGCGGATTGAAATGCTGG
This sequence comes from Pirellulaceae bacterium, assembly GCA_016784735.1. Lineage (GTDB taxonomy): Bacteria > Planctomycetota > Planctomycetia > Pirellulales > Pirellulaceae > JADHUC01. The sequence goes on from JADHUC010000054.1 coordinate 30,966, forward strand.
AGGACGAACTGCAGAACCTGAGTCCTGGCGATCCCAAGCGCGCGACGATCAAGAAGAATATTGAGAAGGCGAAGGCCAATCGGGCCAATCAGAATTGGATGTAGGGCATGGCGAGCAACGAGCGAGATATCTGGCTAATCAACGGATACTGCTCCGGCAACTTGTCCGAGGACGAGTTTGAGGAACTGGAGCAGCGGCTTCGCCAAAGTAGCGAGGTGCGGCAATTGCTTGTCCAGTACCGCGTCCTGGAATCCGCTCTGCCGTCGGCCGCTGCTTGTTCCAGTGCTCAACCGGCCACATCGCCACGGGCAACGGAAGACGGTCGGCGACGTTGGCGCGTTGAAGTGCTGGCCATAGGCGCGATGTTCCTGCTGATGGCCGGAGGCATCGCCCTTCTCTGGTCACGGGATTCAGGATTGATCGATTCAGACGACCCTCGCCACGTTGCCGTGATTACGCAAGCTGTTGGCGCTTACGATCAGAAGAACGTCGCCATCCGTCCCGGTCAAGCAGTCGTTTCCGGCGAAATTGCCCTCGATCGCGGAGTCGTTCGTCTCGATTTTGTCAGTGGCGCTCGAGTCGCGATCGAAGGCCCCGCACGCCTCGAAGTCATCGACGACATGCACGTCGTTCTTGGCCACGGCGTAGTGACCGCGACGGTGCCGGAGGCGGCGATCGGATTTGCCGTGGAGACGGGAACCGCGAACGTTGTGGATTGGGGCACGGCGTTCGGCGTTTCCGTTACGGAAGACGGGACAACCGACGTCTGCGTATTCGAGGGCCAGGTATCCGTGAACCGCAAGGGAACTGTGTCTACCAATTCCGCGTTGGTTCGGGAAGGTCAGGCCGTACGGGCATCACGGCAATCCAACACGCTTGAATCGACCGAGTACAGAGTTGCCGCCTTTGAGAAAGCGTGGCCTGTGAACTCAGGCGTCCTGCAGGCAACCGGCTCTATGAAGTTTGTCTCTCCGGGCCCGAATCTTGATCCGGAGAAGTACGAAGACAATGAGCACATCGTGATCTTCCCGGAGAAGAAGAACGTTCAGCTCGATGCGGCGACTCGGGTCGGGCAATCGGATCCAGGTGAGTTCCGGCTCGTTCCTTTCGAACAGACGAAGACGATCCCTGCCGGTCAGCGCGTTTCCAGCTACCTGCTGCAACTCAAATCTGCGTGGACCGAAGAGCGTCAGGATCGGAAACAGCGTGTCGTGGGGCAGGTCACATTCGCCGAGCCCATCGTCGGTCTGATTTCGAGAAATCGTTTGATCAAGGAAACAGACTCACTGTTTGGAAACCCAAAGCTCAATTACGAAACACCTTCGCGATCGGTTGAGCCTCGTCCCGAGGGCGATCCGCGGGAGGGCTTTGACAAGATCATTTTGGCCGCCGACCAGCGCACATTGATCCTGGACCTGCAGGCGTCTCCGAATCGGATCGATCAGATACGAGTACTGGTCGAGGCCCCTTAACCCGTATCCACCACGCCCTTGGTGCGGGGCCTGACGCGCCGTCGTCGCTACGCTCGCCACACCGTGGCCACAGAGAACACCTGCCGTCTGGCGACGGTGCTACATTTCCGCTTGAGAGAAACAGCATGGACACGTCAGTGACAATCGAGATCAAGAAGAGGGAAGAGTGCCCCACGACTTCGAAAAGGAATACGCCATGAAGACGACGAAACATCTTGCGCGATCACTCACCATCTTCGCGCTCGTGATGTGCAGCCTCGCCGCCGCGGAGGAAAAGCACGACTATCCGCTGGCCCCGATGTCGTTCGAGAAAGTGACTCTTCAGGACAACTTCTGGCTGCCCCGACTCAAGCTCCAGGCGGAATCGACCGTTCCGCATGCTCTGGTGCAGACCGAGCCGGCGGTGGAAAATCTTCGCCGCTGCGGCAACTTCCTGCATGGGCGAGGCGGTGAATTGCCATTTCCCCATCGCTTTGTCTCTTCGGACCTCTACAAGGTGATGGAGGGGGCCGCCTATCTATTGATGATCAAGCCGGATCCCGGTCTGGAAAAACAACTGGACGGGATTATCGACGTGATCGCCGAGGCTCAGCAGGACGATGGCTACCTGTATGTCTCGCACATCTGCGGAGTCGCCCGCCCACAGCAGATGGGCGAGACGCCCTACTCCTGGGTCGTCCACAGCCACGAGCTCTACAACTTGGGCCATATGTACGAGGGCGCCATCGCTTACTACCAGGCCACAGGAAAAGACAAATGGTTGAAGGTCGCCGAGAAGAGCGCCCGTCACTTCAACAAGGTCTTCTTCGAAGGCGATCCAAACTACAGCGACGGCCGTCCGGTCATGCAAGCGCCGGGACATCAGGAACTGGAACTGGCGTTGTGCAAGCTGTACCGTGTGACTGGAAAACGTCTGTATCTGGACATGGCCCAGAAGTTTCTCGACGTCCGTGGCGTCACCTATCGCCCGGAAGGCGAAGGAACGATGTCGCCATCCTACGCCCAGCAGCACAAGCCGGTCGTCGAACAGACTCAGGCCGTCGGCCATGCCGTGCGTGCCGGTTATCTCTATGCCGGCATGGCGGACATGAGCGCGCTGACCGGCGACATGTCCTACGCCGGGGCCGCCGAGAAGATCTGGCACGACATCGTCGATACGAAGATGCACATCATCGGCGGATTGGGCGCTACGCATGGAATCGAAGGCTTTGGGCCGGCCTACGATCTGCCCAACCGACAGACGTACAACGAAACGTGTGCGGCAGTGGCCAATGTGCTGTTCAACTTTCGCATGTACCTGCTGCACCAAGACGCCAAGTACTTCGACGTAGCCGAGGTCGCTCTGTTGAACAACTCACTGGCCGGCATGGGGATGGCGGGCGACAGCTTCTTCTATGTCAACGTCCTGGAAACCGACGGTGTTCCGATGTTCAATCATGGGTCGGGAGGCCGCGCCGAGTGGTTTGGCTGTGCGTGTTGTCCGTCGAATCTGGCTCGTCTGATTCCACAAGTCTCCGGCTACATGTACTCGCACACGGATGACGAGATCTGTCTGGGGTTGTATGGCAGCAGCCGCACTGAGATTCCTCTGGCTGGCGGCAACGTAACGATTGAGCAAGAGTCGAACTACCCCTTCGACGGTAGAGTCCGACTGAAAATCGATCCCACAAGCAATCTAGCGTTTGTTCTGAAGTTGCGCATTCCCACATGGGCACGCGGGCAGTTCGTGCCCGGCGCTCTCTATCAGTACATTGACGGCCTGCAGCCCAAATGGACTCTTAAGGTCAACGGACAGGCAGTCGACGCTTCACCGACCAAGGGATTCGCCGCGATTCAGCGCATCTGGCAGGCGGGCGATACCGTGGAATTGAATCTGCCCATGCCGGTCCGTTACAGCAAAGCGATCGATCAGGTCGAGGCCAATCGTGACCGGATCGCCATCACCCGGGGACCGTTGGTCTACTGTGCCGAGCAAGCAGACAATCTGGCAGCGGCCAAGTTGCACGAACGAGCCGATATTGTCCAGCGGTTCTATGTTCCGGGGCCTGCCGATCCAGCGGAGATCGAGACCGACGTCATCGACGGAGGTTTGCTGCAGGGCGTGGTGCGAGTTTCCGTTCCGGCAATGGAATTGACCGACAACTCCGTCACGCCATCGGCGCTCAAGCTGATCCCTTATTACGCGTGGAACAATCGCGGCGAGGATTCGATGATCGTCTGGCTGCCACGGAACGAGTCACTGGCTCGCCAGTTCATGGTCAGCAACCAGCTGTCGGCGGCCGACTACGGCAAGGTCATCGCAACGCACACGCACGAGAGCGACAGCGTGGCCGCGGTGGTGGATGGCCGCGTGCCCGACACGTCCGACGACCAGGAGCAACCCCGCTGGACCGGCCTGCCGTTCAAGAATCGCGGTCAGAACATTATCGTCGAGTTTGACCACGCGAGAACCGTGGGCAGCATCGCGGTCTACTGGTACGAGGAAGACGGAGGCGAGGGCGAGAAGGTTCGATTGCCCCGCAATTGGTGGGTGGAGTATCGGGTAGGCGAAGGTGAGTGGACCAAAATGAAAAAGTACATCACGGACGACTACGGCCTTGATCGCGACAAATTCAATGTCGTGCGGCCGACGGCACCCCTGAAGTGTGATGCAATCAGCATTCGCATCTTGCCGCAGGTTGGCTTTTGCATGGGGGTCCACGAGGTTCAATTGCAGTTCGACGACGGAAAGTAATCGGAAACCACTCGCGACGCGCCCCGGTTCTCGCTGGGCGACGCCAGAAGCAACCAACAAAGAGGAGCTCTACCCATGAGAGTCTTACCAATGATCGCGTCTCTGCTGTTTTCCTCGGCAGTGGCTGCGGCGGAATTCACGGACGATGTTATCGAGATCGCGAGACTCCAAGGTGGCCTGGCCGTTGTGATCGGTTGCGACGATGCACGCGTGGCCACGGACCTCGTGGAACGCGGATTTGTCGTCCAAGCACTCGACGACGACAGGGCGGCCGTGGCCGAAGCCAAGCGAGTCTTCTCCACCGCCGGAGTTCATGGGCAGGCCACCGCAATTGAGTTCGACGGCGAGTGTCTTCCTTACGTTGACAACCTTGTGAACCTGCTCGTCTTGCCAAATACGAGATCCGAGATACCGGAATCCGAACTGGACCGTGTTCTGGCGCCGCGCGGCGTGCTGGTAGCCAGATCCGCATCGAAAGCTACCAATCTCGAGTTCCGGCAAGTGGGCGGTTTGTTCGTTCATCACAAACCCGTTCCCGACACGATCGATGACTGGCCAATGCACATGTACGAGCCGGGAAACAACGCGGTCAGTCGGGACAGCGTGGTCGGTCCGCCCAAGCGTCTCCAATGGCGGAGCGGACCCTCGTGGACACGGTCGCATGAGTTTGCGTCGAGCCTGAACGCCATGGTCTCGATGGACGGCAAGCTGTTCTACGTCATGGATGAAGGATCTCGCTTGAGCCCCCTCCTACCGGAAAAGTGGACGCTCATCTGCCGCGACGGATTCAACGGCATCGTCCTCTGGAAGCGACCGCTACCGTCGTGGCACACCCACTGGTGGCCCGTCAAGTCCGGTCCGACTCAAGCCATGCGCCGGTTGGTCGCCCAGGATGACAAGCTCTACATCCCTCTGGGTGTCGGCACGCCACTTTCGGAACTTGACGCGGCAACCGGGGAAACCATCCGCACGTTCGAGGGCACCGAAGGCATCGAAGAAATCCGGGTCTCCGAAGACACGATCTTCCTGCTCACCAGCGACGCCGTCGCGGAGCAACAGACATACAATATGTCGACCGTCGAGGTCTGGAATGCGGCGGGGAACGCCACGGGCCAGTTCAAGTGGGACGATCGCCCGCGAATGATCTCTGCAATCGATCGGAAAAGCGGCAAACAACAGTGGAAGCAAGCATACCCGGTCATGACCGTGACATTGGCAATCGACGGCAAGCGACTCTACTTTCACAACGGCGCCGAGGTCGTGGCGATCAACCGGGAGACCGGCGAGCACGTGTGGAGTTCGGAGAGTCTGGAACTCAAGCAGTACAAGCTGGGTACGGCCACGGCCCCATCGCTTCTGGTCCACGAGGATGTCGTCATCTGCGGTCAAGGATTTGACTTTGACGAGGGTATCATGCTTGCGCTCTCAGCGGAAACTGGAGAGACTCTCTGGAAAGAGGTGCATCAGTCATCCGGTCACAGTTCACCCGATGATATCCACATTGTCGACGGGCTCCTGTGGGACGCCGGTATCGCCAGGATTCAGAAGATGGGTGGGGTCTACCGCGGCCGCGACCTCCGCACGGGCGAGGTCAAGCGTGAGTTCCCACTGGACGTGGAACACAACTCCTGGTTCCACCAAAGATGCTACCGGTCCCGGGCCACCGAAAGATTCCTCATGCCCTCGGCAACCGGCATCGAGTACGTCGACGTCAGGGGCGAACATTGGGAAACGAATCACTGGGTGCGAGGTGCCTGCCTGTACGGCATTCTCCCGGCTAACGGTCTGACCTACGCCACACCACACCCCTGTGCCTGCTTCATGGAATCGATGGTCCGAGGCTTCAGTGCGTTTGCGGCTGACAGCAGCCAGACGCCTGAAGAGCAGGGGATGAAAGGTGATCTTCGATTCCGGAAGGGCCCTGCGTACGACGCACTTACCCGTTCCGACGCGACACCGGAAACCGCCATCTTTGACTGGCCCATGTATCGGCACAATGCGGCGCGGAGCGGTTATGCCTCGACGCAGGTGAAAGCCGAAGCACGTGAGGCTTGGACGACGGACATTGGCAACCGGATCACTCCGCCAATTGCGGCGGGGGGAATGGTGTTTGTGGCGGCGGTCGACCAGTGCACGATCCACGCGCTCGACGAGAACGATGGGACTTCCCAGTGGACGTTCATGGCCAACGGGCGGATCGATTCACCTCCAACCTACTATCGGGGCCGCCTGTTCTTTGGTTCGGCCGATGGATGGCTCTACTGCCTCGATGCAACGGACGGCCGGCTTGCCTGGAGATTCCGCGCCGCACCTAACGAGAGAATGCTGGTCAACGATGGTCGAGTTGAATCGGTCTGGCCGGTCCATGGCAGCGTGTTGATTGAGAACGACACCATCTTCGGCCTCGCCGGCAGGTCTCTCTTTCTCGATGGGGGGATGTATCTGAGCCTGCTCGACCCAAGCACGGGCGAGTTGATTGCGACGCATAAGTGGGATGATATCGACCCGGAAACCGGCAAGAGCATGCAGCTCTCCAACGAGGGCCTCAAGATGGTCCCGTCGAATTCCGATCTGCTGGTAAGCGATGGGAGTTACCTTTACCTCAAAGCCCAGAAGATCGGGCTCGATGGGAAGCGGGTCTTCCCGGATCGCGGCAACCGCACGCTCTACACCATCGGCAAGTCCGACCAGATGGGCGACGACACGCACCTGTTCGCGCCGCCCGGCTTCCTCGACACGGCCTGGCACCATCGCAGCTACTGGCTCTACGGCCGAGCGGCCGGATCGGGTTGGGGTGGGTGGATGAAGCCCGGCAAGTATGTTCCCGCCGGGAGGATCCTCGTCTTCGACGAGGCGAAGAATGTGTTTGGATTCGGTCGTGAGCCGGCCTTCTTCGCCCAATCGCACGTGATGGAATACCAGCTCTTCTCCGCCCAAGCCGATGCCTACCAGGACGACAACTGGAAGAAATTGGCCGAGCACAATAAGAGCAAGGAGGTCAGCATCACGAACTGGAAGCAGAACCGCGCGCAACCGATCGAGAAGATGAGCGCAGTCCAGTTCAACTGGCGCACGACCGATACGCCGCTGCTTGTTCGTGCGATGGTCGGCTCGGGCGACATGCTGTTTCTTGCCGGTCCGCCGGACGTTCTCGACGAAACAACATTGCACGGCCGCTTCCTGCAGCCCGACGTCTGCGAACAAATCCAGGAGCAGCAAGATGCCATGGATGGCCGGCTCGGCGGCATCATGTGGGCTGTCTCGGCCAAGGACGGAACGCGGCTGTCCGAACGGAAGGTCAATGTCGTACCAGTCTTCGATGGACTCATCGCGGCCAATGAGCAGTTGCTGATGTCGACGACGGACGGCAAGGTTGTTTGTTACCGGTGAGGAACATTATGAAAACGCGAAAACAATGCCGTCGCTGCATGGCTCTCGTCTTCATCTGCATTGGTGTGGGTGGGCTTGATGCACCCGCGCACGCGGCCCAACGCCCCAACATTGTGTTCGTGCTGGCCGACGATCTTGGGTGGACCGAGTTGGGCTGTTATGGCAACACGTTCAACGAAACGCCGCACCTCGACCGGCTTGCCCGTGAAGGGATGCGGCTGACCCAGGCGTATGCCGCGGCGCCCGTTTGCTCGCCCTATCGAGCCGCGCTGCTCACGGGTCAGTACCCGGCGCGCGTTGGCCTCATCGACTACCTGCGACCATCCGACCCGCCGCTCTCGACAGACCACGTAACGATCGCGGAAATGCTGAAGCAAGCGGGCTATGCGACCGGCATGATCGGCAAGTGGCACTTGACGGGCTATCGGTATCACGGCGCGGAAACCGAAATCCGCGCGATGGATCACGGCTTCGACGAAGAGCTGGTCTCTGAGATCAAAGGCGTAGGCAACGGAGCCAACTTCTATCCCTACGTCTTTCGGACGCAGCCGATTTCCTGGTTGAACGTCCAACAGAAACGGCTTCCCGACGACGAATATCTTGTGGACCGAATGAACTTCGAGGCAGTCCAGTTCATCGAACGCCACCAGGATCGACCGTTCTTCCTTTACCTGAGCCACTATGCCGTCCACACGATCCTCAACGGAAAACCTGAACTGGTGGAGAAGTATCGCGAGAAACACCCGCCCGGTAAAAGTACTCGGGATCGTTGCTACCTGTGCCAGGACGCCGGTCTGGTCGATGAGAGCGGAAATCATTGGGCACAAGATCACAACCCGCATTTGGCCGCGATGTTAGAGAGCATTGACGACGGCATGGGCATGATCATGGAGACACTTCAGCGGTTGAGTCTTGACGAGAACACGCTTGTCATTTTCACCAGCGACAACGGTGGCGAGACGAGTGTGACGTCCAACAGACCGCTCCGAGCGGGCAAGTCCTCGCTGTACGAAGGCGGCATTCGCGTGCCGCTGATCGTCCGCTGGCCCCAAGTCGTTCCGGCCGGCAAAGAGTGTCACACGCCGACCAGCAACGTCGATTTCTACCCCACCCTGCTCGCATGTGCCGACGTAGGACCCGACCCACGGCAGAAGTTGGATGGCGTCCCGATTCTGCCGATCCTGAAGGATCCGCAAGCCAAACTCGATCGTGATGCGCTGTTCTGGCACTACCCCTTGGAGAAGCCCCATTTTCTCGGCGGTCGATCCTCGGGAGCGATTCGCCAGGGCGATTGGAAGCTGATCGAGTTCTTCGACACGCACACAATCGAACTCTACAATCTCGCTCGTGACGTTGGCGAGCAAGACAACCTGGCAGACAAGCGTCCCGACAAGACTGCGGAACTGAGAAGACGCCTTGCCGACTGGCGACGAGACGCTGCCGATGAGTGAATCAAGGCCGAAGTAAAGTACCGAGGCTTCACTCCCGACCGTGCCTTCCTCTGCCGTCCAAAGATCGACAAGCAACTGCTACTCATGATCTGGCAGCACAAGCTTAGAGGAAAGCTCTATGTCTGTGAAATGGACTCTGTCTCTTATGTGTCTTTATTTGCTGTCTCCTGAAGGGTTGATTGCGCAACCCGTTGATATAGGCGCCGACAGCCGGGCTAAAGCCCAACTGCTCGCTCCCTATATGCCTGCCATCAGACAAATCGTTTTTGTCAAACACTCTCGCAAACGCGGTGAGCATTACGCATATACCGAAGCCCTTTCCGACGCATACGCCAACGATACGGAACGTTACATGAAGTGGCGTGCCTGGCACCCCGGCACAGCCCTTTGCCTTCTGACTGTCAATGATGACCTCACTACCAACACGGATATATTACTCGACAGCCCGAACGGGATGATCCGCGATCCGGATGTCTCTTCTGATGGGAAGAAGGTCCTTTTCTCCTGGAAAAAGAGCGACCGCAATCATGATTACCATCTTTTTGAAATGGACGCTGAAAGCAGGGACATTCGGCAGATCACCTTTGGTCTTGGTCATGCCGATTTTGAGGGATGTTACCTGCCCAACGGCGACATCGTTTTCAGTTCCACGCGAAATGTCAGCACCGTTGACTGCTTTGTGCAGGAATCCTGCAACATGTTTATCTGCGATAAGGACGGCAAATACATGCGGCGGCTTGGCTTTGACCAGGTTCATACGAATTACCCTACGGTGACGCCGGACGGCAGAATTCTCTACACGCGGTGGGAGTATAACGACCGGGGACAATACTGGCCCCAGAATCTCTTCCAAATGAAGCCCGATGGCACAGCCCAAAGCGCTCTGTACGGTAACAATTCCTGGTTTCCCACTTCCATGCTGCATTCACGAGCCATCCCAAACAGCAATGGCAAGGTAATGTTTATAGCGGCCGGTCATGGGACACCTCAATCGGGGAAACTGGCGATTGTGGACCCTACCATAGCTTCTGAAGAGGAGGCCGGCGTCGTCTTTCTCGCTCCAGTTAGACAGGCAGCCAATCAGTCCAAAGAACCCAATTTCGCATTTCCAACTGGCGATCGATGGAGGTACCCTTATCCGCTTGACGAGTCCCATTGTCTGGTGTCATTCAGACATGAGTCTGATACCCATTACCGTCTGGTGTTTATGAACGCCGAGGGCAGGTATGTGGTGCTTGCATCCGATCCGGACACTTCGTGCAACCACCCGGTGCTGCTGGCTGCCAGGGTTACTCCTCAACTTCCGGCTTCGACTGTGGATTATCGCAAAGACACCGGCGTGTTTACCATGGAGAATATTTACCATGGCCCGGGACTGGTAAACTTGCCGAGAGGCACGATAAAGAAGTTACGGGTAGTGGCGCTCAAATACCGCGCAACAGTCGTCGGTGGCAATGGGAATCGTGGACCGGCGGGCGGGGGAGGAGTGAGGACTCCCGTGGGCGCAAGTAACACCAGCTGGGATGCCAAAGCGATCCTTGGTGAGGCCAAGGTTTACAGTGACGGTTCTGCGGCCTTTGAGGTGCCGGCCCGGACGCCGGTGTATTTCCAGGCAATTGATGCAAACGGCCACGTAGCACAGACCATGCGTTCCTGGTCCACCCTGCAGCCGGGTGAGACTTTTTCCTGTATCGGATGCCATGAATCAAGGTTGGAAGCCCCACCGTTTACCGCGCGTTCCATAGCGAGCCAGAGACAGCCGCAGGCACTTTCTCCTTTCTACGATGTACCCGCTGATGGATTCAGTTATCCAGAGATCATACAGCCGATCTGGGACAAACGCTGTGTGTCTTGCCATAATGCGTCAACTACTAACGGGATAGACCTTTCCGAAAATCCGCGCCTCACCGGCGGAAGAGATCGCCTCCACTATGCCCGTTCCTATTACAATCTCGTCAGCCGGGACCAGCAGTACTGGAGAGATTTCCGTGTCAACAACACCTGGAATTTTGACGCCGGCGGGCGCAACGACGTCGCCACCAAATATCTCAACTGGCTCAGTCCCCAGAGCATTCCTACTCTCTTGCCGCCCTATATAGCGGGTTCGTCGAAAAGCCCTATTTTTGAGATGTTGGAAGACCACATACCCCCCGTGGAAATGACCCAGGAAGAGTTGGACAAGATAGCTGCCTGGATAGATCTGCTCGTACCTCATGACGGCGAGTACACCGAAAGCATGTCCAACGATGATAAGGCCTTATACCAGATCAAGATGGATAAGCGGAGGGCTTGGCAAGCTGAGGAGGAAGCTAACATCGCATCCTATTTGTCCATACGCCAGACCAAAAGTGACTGACCGCTGATGGAGAATTTGAAGTAAAAAGTCGCTTTAAGTTGTGTGAACCCGCATTTCCCAGATGAGTTACCCTGATTTGGAATGCAATTTGCGCCAGAACCTTGAAAAACAGTGGTTTGGACGCTCAACATGCCAAAGGTGACAGGGGAACCCAATGGGTGACGCCCAAAAACGACGATTTGCGAGTCAGTTGTGACAGCCGCTTGAAGCTCAAGTTCCTGGTAGCCAGATCACAACCGACGCCGGATTGTTGACGTCGAAAATGAGTTGCCGAAGGGTGAAAAGAGTAGCTGAACTCAAAATGCTCGACGCTCAGAGGTCCGACACACATCTGCAAGTTGGCGAGACACGTGGAGTGACACGCGACTCACTTACTAAAGGCGGCACGCGTGTCCGCCAAAAGAGTGTGAAGCCTTGGCGGCCGTTCTTGGACGACGAACGTGCCTTCTTATTGGAGGTGTCGGTTGTTTGCGGGTCACGCGCAACCTGCTCACATCCACCCGAGCGTTTTCCAGTCTTGCGCCAATGTGCCTGGGCAAGCGTCTCCGGACAATTGCCTCAGGGCAAGAATCACCACGCACAATCCTGCAGAGTTGAATCGCACATCGGCGTCGATACGTATTCTTCGAGTCGCGTCGGTTTGTCAAACGTTGCGAACTTGCTGTGCACGGAATTTACGAAACTCGTTGAACTAAGCGCGGCCGACATTCTCTTCGTTCGCGTTGACAGAGAGCACGCCCCCGTTCAGGCTACGTGCCAAAATAGTGTTTGAGAAACTCGGCCACTTCCTCGTCGTATTTCTTCTGTCCTTGTTCGCCGCGGTGAGCGTGACCAGCACCCTCGAGCAAGGTGATATATTTGCGTGGCCCGCGTGTGGCCTCAAAGAGTTCATTGCACATGCAAACTGGCACCTTTGCGTCCTCCTTTCCATGAACAAAGAGCACGGGAGGTAGTGCATTTTCTCGGACCGTCTTAACTGAATCGAACTTGTGTCGGAGTAAGAGGTCAAGCGGCAATACATATGTCAACGGATTCCTCAAATTCGCCATTTCTTTGATGGAAGTAAATGCGCTTTCAACGACAAGTCCGCCTGCTTCGGGATGGCGAGCCGCAAGCTCAATGGCAATTGCCCCACCCAGCGAGTGGCCATAGATCAAGATGCGCTCCGGCGAGATTTCACCTTTGCCTGTCAGGTAGTCCCAGCTGGCTTCGGCATCTTCACATACACTTTCTTCTGATGGATTCGTACTTTCGCGGGTCTCGCCATACCCGCGATAGTCGATCACCAAAACACTACAGCCCAGGTCGTGGAGACACTTCGCATGGTGAAGGTTATTGTGTCTGGTTACCTCCTGACCGTGTAGGTAAAGTGCTATCGGGGCCTCATCGCTGGCGGGTAGCCAGAATCCATGAATCGGGCTTTCCGGCGTGTGGGTCGCAATCTCGATTGGCTCATACTTCAGACCAAGATCAGCGGGCGTCTGAAAGTCATCGCGCCTCGCCTTCGATTCTTGCACGGACAGCGGTTTGAAAATGCGGTCGTCCTGTATGCACCAGAAATAGGCCCCCATAGCCAAGTAGGACACCATGAGAAGGCAGACGAAATGCCTGATTACACGTTTCGTACGCGAAACGCCCGTTCCTGTCTTTCGAGAAGGGGGCGCGCAGTTGCCGTCACGTTTCTGGTCGTGCATTTGAGTGGACCGTACCTGACCCATGTTGAGACTCGAGTCGTTGCAAGCCAATTTACGATAGTAGAATCCCGAATCGGACGCAAACTCACAGCAAGAGCCGCCAAGACTTCCTGGAACTCGCGGCGGTTGCATCGTCTGCCTCAGTGAAGGCTATGGGCGTTGCGCGCCGAGGTGAACAACACCTAACGCAGGTGGCGATCCAAATGGCGAGGTCGCTGATCTCGTCGGCGATGCGCCATCAAACTGATTACTCTTTCCGCATTCGTCAGCGTCGTCTTCGAACGACAGGTCATGGCGCAACGTCTCCCAGAAGACGTTCACGCCGTCCGGGGCGAACTCGCCAACGGCCGCGTCCACGTCCTCCGTCATGTAGTTGACCGCTGCATCCGCGCCCAGCTCGCGGCACATCGCCAATTTTTCGTCGGTGCCGCCG
>JADHUC010000055.1 GCA_016784735.1 Pirellulaceae bacterium
GGCCTTCAGAAAGTGCTAACGAAGGTCAATTGAGAAAGTCAGGACTCGCCAGCCGCTCGCCTCTGTGCCGGAATCCCGTACTTTTCGCCACCTATCCGGCTCGCCATCGAGAATCCAACAGCATTTTGGTGCCGAGGCATTCCACTGCGAATAATCTGTCTGTCTAATCGATTCGGCAACTCCTATAAAACACGTTGGTAGGTGATCCGCGGCAAGGACAGGGGAAGCGCATCTTTCGGACCTAGATGATTTCTTGGTGGTGGCCTTGACGGGGTTGATTTGGCCACCGAAAACCGATGATGGAGATTCACCATGAGTTTGTCTCACTTGGCCATCGCCAAGACCGACGATTTGCCCATCAAACACCAGGGAAGCGTCCACGATGGCAAGGTTCGCTCCGTCTACTGGCTCACGCCGGAAGACAGCCAAAAAACCATCCGAGCGCACGATTACCCCGTACCACCGGATGAACTGCTGGGCGTTATGGTGATCAGCGATCGGATTTCGGCGTATGAGATCATCTGGCAAGGCGAAGAGGGGCTCATGGGGATACCCGGCAAAGGTGCATCGCTCAACGCCACGGCGGAACACTGGTTCCGCGCGTTCGAAAGGGCCGGGCTTGCCGGTCATCACATCCTGGACACGCCCCATCCCCTGGCATGGATCGTACGCCAGGCCCATCCGGTCATGGTGGAAGCCATTGCCCGGCAATATATCACCGGGAGCATGTGGCGCGCCTATGCGGCGGGCGAGCGCATCCTTTGTGGTATCCCCCTGCCCGACGGCTTGGTAAACGGCGATCGGCTGCCGGAACTGCTGATCACGCCGTCGACCAAAGGTATTATGCGAGGCGTCCCCGGCGTCCCGGAAAAGGACGACGTCAACATCACTCGCCAACAAATCCTAGACAACTGGGCCGCCTTTGGCTTTGTCTCTCCCGCGGATGTTGATGTCTACGAACAGCTCCTGGCGCAGGGCTTCGAGCTGATCGCCCGGCATGCCGGACCCGCCGGACAGATCCTGGCCGATACCAAGTTCGAGTTCGGCTACGCTGCGGACCTCCAGACGCCGGGGCATCGATCGCTGATCTACATCGACGAGGTCGGCACCTTGGATTCCTCGCGGTACTGGGACATGGCGGCCTATGAAGACGGCCGGACCGTCGAAAACTCCAAGGAGATGTTCCGAAAACATCTGTGTGATTCCGTGCCCGACGAGGATGTGCTGCTGAACAAATCCCGCATGGCGGAACGGGAGGAACTGGGCAGATCCTTCAAGGTTCCTGTCGAGGCCATGATGGCCACCAGTCAACTGTATCTCGCGATCGCCGAACAGCTCACCGGCAAACCGGTCCCGAAAATAGAAAACGCCCGCCAGGAAATCCTGGACGCGCTTTCACCCTACGGGATCATCGAGTGAGGGTTCTGGACGGCAGGCAGCGGGAGAGACCGGACCGATGGAAAACGGTGATTAGGGCCGGCCAGACGCGCGAAGGTGAGAAGCCATCGCGAATGAACGTCTGGGAGTGGTGCGAGGACTGGTATGCGAATCGTGGGTACACTCCCACGGAAACTACAGATCCGACAGGCCCCAAGGCCGGATCACGGCGAGTGGTGCGAGGCGGATCGTGGTGCGGAACGCCCGAGGACTGCCGTTCGGCCAACCGTCTGGGTTACGCTCCGGATGGCCGCCTGTACACAATCGGTTTCCGCGTGTGCATGAGTCGCCCATAGACATCGATCGTTTGCCAACGTGCAGATTTTCGCGAAGCCAGAATCGGCGACAGCACGAGGACAGGCCCTGGAACAAGGAGCGACACGATGCCACGGTCAATGAGAGTGTTGATTGCGACCGATGGTTCCGAGTACTCGCGTGCGGCAGTAGAAATGCTAATGCGGCTGCCCCTTCCGCGGACGGCGGAGGCGATCGTCTTCAGTGCGACGCCAGAACTCGCACCGATCAACGTCGAGCACGAAGGGCTGATGAAGCAATTGGACGAGGAAGCGGAGCGGATCGTTTCGAAGGAAGCGGAACAACTCGGCAAGCACGGCTGGAGCACACGAACCCTCGTGCGCGAAGGCCATGCTGCCAAAGAGATTGTCGAGGCGGCGACCGAATTTCAATCCGACCTCGTGGTGGTCGGACTCCGCGGGCTGATGGGGATGACGCAGTTCTTGTTAGGTCGCGTCGCACAGAAAGCCGTGAAGTACACCCCATGTTCGGTCTTGGTTGGGCGTGTACGAGACGAGTCCACAGGAAGTGCCTTTGTTGATGCGGACTCCACACCGGCTCGACCTTTGCGAGTCCTGCTGGCTTATGACGGCTCGAATGCCGCAAAGGCGGCAGTGGAACTATTTGCATCACTTCCTCTGCGTGACCGCGCTGATGTGACTGCGCTGAGTGTGCTGACTGTGGCCACGACTATTTGCGGCTTGGATGCTGTTGAGCGGAGGTCGGATTCTTGGCTGCTGCGCAAGAAGAAACTGCGTGCAGAGCTCGACATGGCCGCGGCGCGACTCAGGGATGCAACGCCGGATGTAACCGCCGTTCTGCGACACGGCGGGCCGGATGCGAGCCGCCAGATCCTGGAGGCTGCTCGCGAATTCGACGTGGACCTGATTGTGGTGGGCCACAAAGGCAAGAGTGCAATCAAGCGATTCCTGCTGGGAAGCGTCGCCAATCGCGTCGTGCACCACGCCGACCGGTCGGTTCTGGTCGTACGATAGCGATGTCTGCCACGATCTTTGGATCCCACGGTGTACATCGGCACAAACTCGGAAGCAAACACCTGGACGAATTATCGGCAAGCGAAGTGAGGAAATCACATGCCAAGAGAGTTTTCAGTGGGCTTTGGAGATTTAGCAGTCGGCGCACATGCGCTGATTATCCTCGGCAGCATCGCGTTGGTAGGCATGGGTGCGAATTGGGTTGTCGAAGCTGCGGCCGCGCGCTGGAGTCTTACAATCCGCAATCCCCTCTTGCCACTCGGCTTTGAGGGCGTCCGAGGGTGGGAGATGCCCCTGATGTTCGACGTCAACGCGTCGGTCGATACCAGGCGTGAGGAGAACGGGCCAGAAGTGTAGTGTATCGCTTCTTCATACAGTGTATCGTTGCCAAATACGGCTGCTGGGGCTTCTCGCCCCGTGAACATGCGATCTTGACGCGGGTACGCTGCGCGATTTCGTTCATGCATTATCTGATTGCACAGTGCACGGCCGCAATACCGACTTGCCGCGATGAATGTCGAGTTGTCACACAGGATTGGCACCGATTTTGCACTTCCGATGCCTGATGGCGGTTGCAGTAGGCGCGACGAGTCTGGGCGACTCTCAACCACAAAGCGACACATTGGATGTTGGATAGGGCGAGCTGTTACGTAGGTTGTGCGATGGGTCTTGAACAGAATAGTGTCGGCGACTTCCCAGAGGTCGCCGAGACCGCATTCGTGCATGGGACGGCTACACTGATCGGCCACGTGGTTGTCCAGGAACGGGTCTTCATCGGCCCAAATGCCGTCCTGCGCGCTGACGAGCCGAGCCCCGACGGTACCGTGAAGCCGGTCGTCATCTGCGAGGACGCCAACGTTCAGGATTGCGTGGTTGTCCACGCCCTCGCAGGTACGCGAGTGAGTATCGGGCGTGACTCGTCGGTCGCCCACTCCGTAGTTATCCACGGGCCGTGCCAGATCGGCTCAAACTGTTTTGTCGGCTTCAACAGCGTTGTGTTTAAGGCCACGCTGGGCGATGGCGTGGTCGTCATGCATCAATCGCTCGTGGAAAGTGTCACGGTACCTCCGGGGCTATATGTGCCATCCATGACGCCCGTTCGTGGCGAGGCAGACATCGGTTGTTTGACGCCTGCGAGCCCTGACATGATCGCCTTTGCCAGGGAAGTGTCTCGAACCAATGTCCTTCTCGCCCGAACGTCACTGGAGAGGTGACGATCATACTGAGTATTCTCCCAGTCTCCGGTGTGTTGCGCGAACCCCATGCCTACTGACGGCTGTAGCAATTGAGAAAACGAACCACAGAAAAGCTCAAGTGGGAGACGATGCATGTCGGACGAACCGCGACTGTTGGTCGTAGACGATGACCCGGTCATCTGTTTTGCCTGTCGACGGATCTTCTCGGACCGGGGGTTCGAGGTGGAAGAAAGTACGGATGCTCGCGAGGGTTTGAAACGAGCTACAGAACAAGAGTACGCGGGTATTCTGCTCGATATCAAAATGCCGGGGATCGACGGAATCCAGTTTCTGGAGGAACTGCGGAAGTGTAAGCCGGCTCTGCCCGTGCTGATCATGACGGGCTACCCGAGCCTTTCGACTGCGACGGCAGCCGTCGAGCTTGGCGCCTCGGGCTACATCACCAAACCGTTCACGCCAGCAAAGGTCAGGCAGGCCGTACAAGACATGCTGTCGCGGCGCGAGCAGAAAGAATGCACATAGATGACGCAGGCCGCCGAAAATCACGAAATCAATGCGGAACATCCGAAACGGTCTGCGCCGCCGGGAGTTCGCGCGAGAACCGCGGAGTACTTCAGCAGGCTTCGACTGCGCGTCAAGCTGGGATTCCTGGCAGTATTCTTGATTCCGCCAATCGCCCTTTTTGCCTACTTTCACTTCCAGTTCAATTCGACCTTGAAGGAAAGCGGAAAGCTGCATTTGGCCTCATTGGCCGAAAGCCAGAAGAACACGATCGATCTCTTTCTGCAGGAGAGAGTGGTCAATATTTTCAGCCTGTTCCATAGCGTCGAGTTCGACGTAAACCCGTCCCAGGACGCCATGGATCGCTATCTGCAGACTCTCAGACAGACGAGCGATGCGTTTATCGATGTGGGTTTCTGTGATTCACAAGGCACGCAGATCGGATATGCCGGCCCCTTCACAAATCTTCTGGGCAAGGACTACGGCAGCGAAGATTGGTTTGTCGCCGTTATGGAGCAGGACGAAGACTATTACATCAGCGATATTTACCTGGGCTTCAGAAACGACCCACACTTTACGATTGCCGTCAAACAGCGAATCGACGCAAAGCCCTATGTGATGCGGGCGACTCTTGATCCTGACAAGTTCTACATGTTTCTGCGCAGCATAGGTCGAGGAAAGGGCGTCGATTCGGCCCTGATCAACAAGGAGGGCCGCTACCAGGTTGTGGACCCGGACAGGGGCGAGTTGCTGGGCGACAGCGAGTACATGCCCCCGGAAAGCGAAGGCTATGGGGTCGAAGAAACCAGAATAAACGCCAATTCAATCCTCGCTGCCTACGTCTGGCTGGAAGAGACGCCTTGGGTCCTGGTGATCAGACAGCCACTGAGCGTTGCGTACGCGCAGATGTACCGCACTCGGAAAATCATGATTGCGACCACGGTGTTGATCATCGTCGGCGCGGCGATATCGATCTGGATAATCACCGATCGCTTGCTCAGGCGAGCACAGGCCACGGCGCGCTCGCGAGAAGAGCTTCAGTCGCAATTGGTGCATGCATCAAAGCTGGCGTCCCTCGGAGAATTGGCCGCCGGGATAGCCCACGAGATCAACAATCCCCTTGCGATCATTGCCGCTACCACCGGGGTCGTAAGGGACATGTTTGACCCGGAGTTCAACGTACAATGGACCCCGGAAACGATCAAGGAAGAACTTGCCAATATCGATACTGCGGTCTTCAAGGCACGGGGGATTACACAGACATTGCTCAAGTTCTCGCGCAAGGACCCGCCCCGCCTGGTCCCCGTCAATGTGAACAAGATACTCGAACAAGTCGTGGCGGGGCTGAAGGAGCACGAGTTTGAGCTGTCGGATATCGAACTGGTGCGTGACTACGATCCTAACTTGCCTGACATCATGCTTGATCCCGACCAGATCGGCCAGGTTTTTCTGAACCTGATCAACAATGCCGGAGATGCCATCGAGGGATCCGGAACGATCACTCTGACCACACACCATGACGATGGTTTCGTTCGCGTTACGGTGGGCGACAACGGAGTTGGGATGACCCCGGAGATCATGGAGAAGATTTTTTCGCCTTTCTACACAACCAAGGAGGTAGGAAAGGGGACAGGTCTCGGACTGAGTGTCAGTTCGAGCATTGTGGAGGCGATGGGAGGGAGGATCGAGGCCCAGAGCGTGCATGGCGCCGGAAGTTCGTTCACCGTGGTGTTGCCTCTTGCTGAATCGGAGCACGTCGAGAATGGATCAAGTTGAAGCGGAAAATTCGGAAAACGCCGGACTGAAGGTACTTCTGGTCGATGACGAAGACCAATTCCGCAAGGCTCTGTCCCAGCAACTCTCGGTCAGGGGGTTCACTGTACTGGACGTCAGCAACGGCGAAGACGCCATCAAGGTCGTGCGGCACGAGAATCCCGAAGTGGTCGTCCTCGATCAGAAGATGCCGCGCATGGACGGCGTGCAGACGCTGAAGGAGATTAAGAAGATCCGGCCCGAGGTGCAGGTGATCATGCTCACCGGTCACGGGAACACCGAAGCAGCCAGGATCTCCGGCAAGCATGACGTGTCCTACTACCTGGACAAACCCTGTGGGATCGACGAACTGATCGGTGTGATTCAGGCGGCCAGGCAGGATCGTATCCATGCTCTTGCCCGACACGAGATACCCGATGTCAAGCGAACCAGCCTCGTTCAATGGTTGATCGGTGCCCACCACGCGCGGCCCGGAGTGATCATTCTGGGAGCCCTCCTGTTCGCCGCCATCGCGCTGGTGCCCACGCCTGAAAAGCTAAAGGCTCTCTTGACCTCGGAGAAAACGGGACAGATCGGCGAAACCGTCGCCGGATATTCCGACTACCGCAAAATGGAGCACGGCCAGACCGTTTCCGATTACTACTCGAAGAAGGCCGGATGGTATCAAGAAGTGAAACAGGCCGACGGAACGGCTTCCAAGGTGCCTCTTACTGCGGATCAGGTAGCTTTCCGGGCCAAGGTCATGACGGGGATCCTGGTCATGGCCGCGCTGTTCTGGGCCACCGGTGCGATCCCCATCGGCATTACTGCCCTGTTGGTCGGTGCGATGATGTACTTCTTCGGAGTGCTTCCTCCCGACCTGGTGGCCAAGGCATATGCCAAGGACTCGGTGATCTTTATTTTCGGCGTCCTGGCCATTGCCGCGGCAATCAGCAAGACGGGGCTCGATCGCCGAATCGGAATGGTGCTCTTGGGCAGGAGTTCCTCTCTTCCCCGGTTCACCTTCATCTTCGCCCCCCTGCTTGCCATGACCGCATCCTTCCTCTCCGAGCACGCGCTGGTCGCTTTCTTGGCGCCGATTTTGATGCTGGCCTACTTGGCCACGATCCGTTCCGCAGGATTGACCAAGGACAAGGGATTGGTAGTCATGATGCTGCTGTTACTTACCTTCAGCGCCAATCTGGGAGGTCCCGGTTCGCCTGCCGCCGGTGGTCGCAACGCGGTGATGATCGGCATCCTGGCGGACTATGGTGTGGCTCCGAGCTTTGGCCGGTGGGTGATGATGGGCTTCCCATTCGTGCCAGTGATGGCGCTTGTCATTGCCGGATACTTCTACTTTGTCTTCCGTAACAGGCTCCAGGTCAAGAAGGTTGATATCGCCACGGAGGTAAAACGAGAATCAGAAAAAATCGGCAAGATGACGGGGGACGAATACCGGGCCGCTGGTGTTCTCATACTGTTGGTTGTGTTGTGGACAACTTTGTCGAGTCGTTTTGGGATGGGCGGTCCCGCTCTACTTTGCATCGTCCTGTTGAACATCCTTGGCATCTTGCGCTGGCGTGACATCAGCCGCATCAACTGGGATGTGGTGGCTCTTTACGGCGCAGCCACTGCCATGGGGGTTGGGCTTGCCACAACAGGCGCCGCGCTCTGGCTGGCCGACAGTTTCGTGTCTGTCCTGCCCGATTCGATGAGGAGCGGCACGGGACTGTGCATGTCCTGCAGTCTCATCACGGGGATTCTTACCAACTTCATGAGCGACGGCGCCACCGTGGCCGCGGTAGGACCGATCACTGTGCCCATGGCCACCCTCTCCGGAACATCGCCTATTACGGTGGGCTTGGCAACTGCCTTCGCCTCCTCGTTTGCCCATATGCTGGTCATCGGAACACCAAACAACGCCATCGTCTACGCGATGGCGCGGGATCCGGAAACAGGTGAGCAATTGCTGACCATGAAGGACTTCTTTGTCCACGGATTCATGGTCCTGCTATTGAGCTTTGCGGTCCTGTGGGGCTGGGTATTCTTGGGATATTGGAAATGGATGGGAGTGTGAGCCTAACGTGCGGCACGTTTTCGACATGCCTGATCATGAACTGCGTCTGTTTGTTTGAACCGCCCCGAAAAGGTCGGTTCGCAAGTCATGCGGTTGCGACTCATGAAAGGAGCACGCAATGCCAAAGAAGAAGATAAACCTGCTGATCGTGGACGACGAAGAGCAATTCCTGAAATCCATGACGAAGTGGCTCGAAGTCAGGGGTTTTAACGTCATTCCGGTAGACCGTGGCGAGAAGGCCATCGAAGCGGCCCGGACGCAACCGATCGACATCGCCTTGGTGGATCTGAAGATGCCGGGGATAGATGGCGAGCAGACGCTCAAATCGCTCAAAGAGGAGCATCCGTGGATGGAAGTCGTCATACTCACGGGGCACGGCTCGGTTGATTCGGCGGTCGAGTGTACGAAGATCGGCGCATGTTCCTACCTGCAAAAGCCATGCGAATTGGATCGACTCCTTTCCGTGCTCACCGATGCTTACAAGAAGAAGGTGATGAACAAGATGAACATCAAAGAGCACAGAATGGATGAACTGCTCGAAGTGAGTCAATACGGCTCGCCCACGGCCATCCTGGAGAAGATCAGGGAATTAGACCAGGAAGAACAGGCATGATGAAGGAGGTTGAGAGTATGGCGACGATAAGTGTATTGCTGGTGGATGACGAGGAGGAATTCTTGGCCTTCCTCAAGGCCCGTTTGGAAGGCAGAGGCCTGAACATGTTCAGCGCGGTCAACGGCTTGGAAGCATTGAAAACCATGGACGAACACCGCATCGACGTGGTCGTCCTGGACGTCAGAATGCCCGGCATGGGCGGACTGGAAATCCTTCGTAAAACCAAGCAAAAGCATCCTCTAGTGGAAGTGATCTTGCTCTCGGGGCATGCCACGGTGGAATCGGCGGTCGAGGGCCTGAAACTTGGCGCGTTCGATTACGTCACTAAGCCCAGCGATATCTCCGAGCTGGTGGAAAAGATCAAGGCGGCTTACGCTCGAAAGGAGACCACGGAAGAGAAGATCCGCAAGGCCAGATTAGATAGAATCGTTAGGCACCCTCTGGCAGTCTTCGACGAGGAGGAGTAACCGTCTGAGAAGATGAGTTCTCACCAGATTGTACGATTCGGTTTTCGACGCTCGCGACCGAAACGCGACAGTTCGGATATCCGGTCCAGCCATCTGTTCCGGCGACGCGTCTGCAACTGAGCCACCAACACAGCCTGCCATGGGGGCGTGCATTTGTCGGCGACAGCGACATGACCACTTCACCGATCCTCTGCATCGCGATAGGTTTGGGGCTGGTATTGTGCGGTGGGGCGACACTCTGGCGTCAACGTCGAGCCAAGAGCTGCCCGAAGCACAGCCGTAGCGCCGGGCTGGTAGCCATGGTGTTCGGCTATCTGGCGATAGGTGTTGGGATTGCCGTTGTCCTTGCCGTTTGGTGGCTGATTTGAACTGGCTGAATCTGTTTGGAATCTCGATTGGCCTGGCGATGGACGCTTTTGCCGTCTCTATCGTGGCGGGTCTGACTTTGCGACGCGTGACACCTCGCCACACGTTTCGACTGGCCTTCCATTTTGGGCTGTTTCAGTGCCTGATGCCCATCTTTGGCTGGCTCGCGGGCAAGGAAATCGAGGCGTTCATTAGTGCTTATGACCACTGGGTGGCGTTCCTGTTGTTGGCCCTGGTCGGTGGCAAGATGCTACTCGAGGCATGGAAGGGCGAATCGGAGCTTGGACACGCTGATCCCACGCGAGGTTTACTGCTGGTGACGCTTTCGCTGGCCACCAGTATCGATGCCTTGGCCGTTGGGTTGAGCATGGCCTTTATGCGAGTGTCCGTCTGGGGACCGGCCGTCGTCATCGGAATCGTGGCTGGCGGACTGAGCGCTGTCGGAGTCACCTTCGGCAGTCGCCTGGGTACACGAGTCGGTCGCTGGGCCGAGTTGTGCGGAGGTTCCATCTTGATCTTTATAGGTGTGAAGATCGTTGTTGATCACATGGCAGGATAAGTGGTAGCGACCGCTCTTAGCCGCGCACGCCGTTCCACAACAGGAAGAAAGTGATGAATCGACTTGAAACGCCGGTCGCCTGGTCTGTCACGGCTCGAGGCCCGCTGATCGTAGCGTCCACTGTCACGTTTCAGCCGTATGCGTCGTTTGCCGTAGAATTTGCGATTTGCCCCTTTGCCAGCAGGATCCCGTTCTCTTCGCAAGTGTGTGCTAGGCCGCCGCTGGTTCCTTGCGTTGCCGATGTGGATGGAGTCTACCATCAGAATGACTTGCCGACGTTGCGATTCCGCCATCCTCGATGTGGATCTCTGGCGGCGTAGGCTTCGCCCAACGCAGGAAAAGCGAAGGCACCACGACCATGTTCAGCAGCGTCGAGCTAAATAACCCGAACAGCACTACGATCGCCAGCGGTGTCTGGATTTCGTTGCCGGGCTGACTGCCGCTCAGCGCCAGCGGAATCAGTCCGAGTCCCGTTGTCAATGCAGTCATCAAGACGGGCGCCAACCGCTCGACCGATCCGCGTCGGATAGCCTCGCGGAAGTCGGTTACTCCTTCATGTCGCTGAAGATAGCGAATGTGAGAAACAAGCATGATCCCATTGCGTGTGGCAATCCCCAAGAGAGTGATGAAACCGACTAGTGACGCAACTGACAAGACGCCTCCGGAGACAAAAACCCCCAGAACGCCACCTATAAGGGCTAACGGCAAATTGAGCATGACCAATAGTGCGTCGCGTGTCGAATGAAATGCCATTTGGAGTAGCAGTCCAATGCAGACGACCACGGCGACGGTCAGAATGAACAGTAGGCGCGAAGCGGCTTGGGCACTCTCGAACTGCCCACCGTATCGGACGTAGTATCCAGCATATTGCCCTTGGCCGAGAGGAACCGCCTCGGTCACGCGTTTCTGGATGTCGGCAACGACGGAGCCCACATCGCGTTCCGCCACGTTGCAGCTAACAACGATTTTCCGCTGGACGTTTTCGCGACTAATCATATTAGGACCGCCGTCGCGATAGATCTTGGCCAGCGCAACTAGTGGCACTTTGGCGCCGGTCGCGGTAGTAACTGGCAAACGATGGATGTCTTCCTCTTCGAACTGGCCCTGTTCGCTGGCACGTACGACAAGGTCAAACGCATTGCGGCCCTCGAGAACTTGCGAAACTCTCTCGCCGGCAAATGTCCGTTCGATTTCATGAGCAACCTGGCTGATGCGCAGCCCATGGCGTTGAATGGCCTGCCGGTCGAAAGAAACTCGCATCACCGGGACGTCGACGAGTTGTTCGAGCGTCAGATCGACCACGCCAGGGACTTTCTCGACCTCCTGTTGCACCAGTTGACCGAGTTCTCTCAATCGTCGCAGACTCCCGGGGTCACTCTCCGGCGCGAAGATCTTCACCGCGATTGCCGCCCGAGTGCCCGAAAGCATGTGATCAATGCGATGCGAAATAGGCTGGCCGATCTCGGCGTTCGTGCCGGGCAGAACACTGAGGTCTTTTCGCAGTGCGGCCAGCAACTCTTCCTTGCTTCTTTGCGGCAGGCCTTGCTCAAGCGGCCTTTTCATATCAATAGAGACCTCGATCTCCGCAGATTCGACGCCCAAGGCGTGTTCGGAAAGTTCGCCTCGGCCTGTTTTTCGGCCGACGGCAACCACCTCGGGGTGTGTCATCAGCATATTCTCCACCTGCCGCCCGATTTGATTGGACTCTTCAAGCGACGTGCCGGGCACCGTGTTGACCAGGAGCGTGAGCGCACCTTCATTAAACTCTGGCAGGAAGCTGTGGCCCATGTACGGGATGGAGCAGAGGGCGGCAACGAGCAATCCGGAGACGCCAAGCCCAACCACGTACGGGTGGTCGATGACTCGATTAAGCACCGGACGGTAGATGCATTTCGACAACCGCGTGACCACCGGTTCCTTCTCGCGATGGACGGCCTTGCTTCGCGGTAACAGAATCAAACACAACGCCGGCGTGACCGTAACCGCCACCAGGAGCGAAGCCAGCAGGGCAACGATGTAGGTAATCGCCAGCGGTCGTAACAGCAGACCTTCCACGCCCGTAAGGAAGAACAGCGGTACGAATACGAGAATCACGATCACCGTGGCGAAGACGATCGAATTGCGGATTTCCACACTGGCATGGAATACGACGCCAAGAGGGTTTCGGCGTCTATCCTCCGGGAGCCGAGCGTTTTCGCGCAATCGCCGGAAGACGTTCTCTACGTCCACAATGGCGTCGTCGACCAATGCCCCGATAGCGATCGCCATACCACCGAGTGTCATCGTATTGATCGTTGCACCCCACGCCTTCAGCACGAGTACGGTGGCCAGGAGCGACATGGGAATGGCGATCAATGTGATCACGCTTGCACGAAGATTCCCAAGAAAGAGTAGCACGATAATCACAACCAGGATACCGCCGTCGCACAGTGCCCCTTGAACATTGCGGATAGCCGTTTCGATGAAGTCGGCCTGCCGAAAGATGTTCCGTTGAATCGTCATTCCTGTTGGCAAGGTTGCCTCGATTTCATCCAGCGCCGATTCCAGACGCTCGGTCAATTCCAGGGTATTGACGTTCGGTTGTTTTGTGATGCCAAGAATCACCGCAGGACGACCCATTGCGGAACTCGTACCACGTTTGAACGCAGCGCCGATCTGCACCTTGCCGAGTTGCCCGACGCAAATAGGGATATCTTTGCGGACGGTCACCACGGTATCGGCGATGTGCTCCAACTGGTGAACCCGTCCCATGCCTTGAATCAGAAACTCTTGCCCGCCATCGACGACTATGCCGGCCGTCGAGTTTTCATTGGTCTCGCGCAACGCATCGGCGACTTCCGACGCCGCGATGTTGTACGCCTGGAGTTTGGAGGGAGAAAGGACGACCTGGTATTGCTTCACGTCGCCACCGATGGGCGTGACTTGGGCGACACCTTCCACCCCCAAAAGTCGCCGCCTGACGGTCGTGTCGGCCAGGGTTCGCAACTCGAATGATGAATGTGTTTCAGACCGCAGGGCAGGAAAGAAGACTTCTCCCATGATGGAACCTTGAGGGGCCATCACGGGAGAATCGACCTCCGGCGGTAGACTCTCACGTACCAGTCCCAACTTTTCAGCCACGATCTGCCGGTCGGTCTTTATGTCGGTACCCCAGTCGAACTCGACCCAGACGACAGAGAAGCCGACTGCCGTCGAAGACCGCACGCGGCGCACGCCGGACGCCCCGTTCATGGCCGCCTCAATCGGGAACGTGACCAACGTCTCGACCTCGGTAGGGGCCATGCCGTGGGCTTCGGTAAGGACAGTCACCGTGGGGGCCGTGAAGTCGGGAAAGACATCTACAGGCATAGTGGTTGCCGTGTACAGCCCCATCGCCAGGAGACCCGCAGAGGCCGCTACGACGAGAACTCGATTGGTGAGTGATAGACGAATCAGAGTTGTAATCATGGTAAGGTTGGCTCGCTAATGCGCGTGGCCGTGGCCAATGGACTGTTTGGAGAGGGTCGCCAGTCGGATGGGATAGACTCCCTTGGTTGCGACACGTTCACCCGGCTGGAGCCCTAGACAAATCTCCACCAGTTCGGCATCCCGAATGCCCACCTCGACTCGGCGACGCTGAAACGACTCGCCACCGTGCTGAACGTAGACAACCGTCTCGCCGGCCTCGTCCATGACGGCCGATTTTGGAACGGCTAACGCCTCATGCCGACGTTGGGTTTCGACAAGCAGGTCCGCAAACATTCCGACCCGAAGAGATCCATCGCCGTTCGTCACTTCATAGCGGATGGGAATCGTTCGTGTATCGGGATCGACTTCGGCACCGATATCAATCAAACGCCCACCGCCTTCGAGAATCGGCACGACTCGATCCGGGTAGGCCGCCAGCCGGTAGCTTGCGCCAGGTGCCCGTTGCACTTTGGCCAGGTCGTATTCCGATACGTTGGCTTCGATCCACAGCTTGTCCAGGTCTACGATTCGGAAGAGCTGTCGCCTTCCGTCGACGAGTTCTCCTGAAGTGGCATTGATTTCCACGACAGTGCCGGCAATCGGACTCCGCAGGGTCACTCGCAGGTCTCCCGGTTGATGACCAACGTCGCCGGACGATTGCATCCGGCCAAGCACGGCGGCCAGCCGCTCGCGGGCCTCTGAGTAGGGACGCCGCAATTCCGTTAGCCCAGCGAGACGTCCTCTGGCCAGGGCGAGTTCATGTTCGGCCAGCAGGAGGTCTTTGCCAGGCATGATGCCTTGCTCCGACAGTCTCTGTTTGCGGTGGTAGACCTCTGTGGCCCGTGAGACAGTCAACTCGGCATTCTTGATCTGGGTTTCGATGTCTAGTTGTTTAATCACCAGGTCGGCGTCGAGCGTCTGCAACTGGGCCTGGTTGGCGACCAACTGTACGGCTTCGGCACCTGCGACGCTTGGCTCAATCACTCCCAACACTTGGCCTTCGTGGACCTTCTCGCCGACCTGGACAAAGCGTCCGTCTTCGGGCGGCGAGACCTTCCCGCCGATCGGAGAACTCACCGCGGCGCCCGACCCCGGTGGCACAATGACCCTTCCCGGCACGACCAGACGTTCCACCAGTTCCTGCTCGGTGGCCTCGACGGTCGTAACACCGACTCGCCACTGTTGCTCTTTCAGGAACGAAATCAAATCGCCAGGCTCCTCCTCGTGGGATTCCTCGGCGGCTGCCAAGGTGGCGTCGGAGCTGGCATATACCTCAATCGTTGGCAGCTCGATGGTTTCCCGACCGCCTTCGAGTTGCGAAGTCTCGACGACCAACCTGGCCTGGTATTTTCCCGGCTTGGGGAACGTGGCCTCCGGGATGAATATGCCAGGCCGTGCAGGTTCATCGACACAAACCTCCACCACGTTCCGGTCGGGGCCGATCGCATGCAGAGTGAGGCTGCCTTCGGTCACAGCGCTTCCATCACGGATGACGGTCACATGGACGAGCATTTCGATCGGCTGGCCCGCAATGGGATAAGGGCGTTCGAGAAAGATGTCCGCTTTCTCCGCCCAAATGGTCGTAGCGACAGTCGGCTCATCGCCAGCGTGACCGTGACCATGGTCGTGCTCCGATTCGCCGTCGTGGTTGTCTTGCGCCGCAGTGTCGGCCGACGTCGTGCTCGACAACAAGAACCGCTTAAATTGTTCAGCACTACCAACACAATACCCAATAGCCACGACAACCCCGACCGTCAGTAACCCCCAAGCAGGTCGCCGCCATCTCTTGTCAAGAAGTCTCATTTCGTTACCTCCACAGAACGCATTTTCGTATAGCTGGCATCTGCACCAGCGCAGCGCAAACTGACAGCGCAGCGCAAGCTGATGGCGCAGCAAACGCAATCGCATGAACACAAAGGAGGAAATCAAATCAGAAGGATTTGATTCAGCAGATGCAGTCGCAGCGGTGGACTGCTACTGGGCAGTGGCCCGTCAAGAGGGTGTCGAGCCTGCGTTGCCGAGGGTGCCACGAACGCATGCGTGCACACAACGGCCGAGGGAAGCCAATCGCGGCCTGCTTTGACCACGCTGCGCGACCCATACGCAGCAAAGGCACATTCGTCTTCATCACACTCGGTCTGGCATTGGCAAGACTCGCAATCACCCTCACCATCCGTGCGGTCAATCGTAGCAGCCGGGTGGACGTCGTCTTCACTGCAGCTCAGACACTTGGCGTGATCGTGGTGCCAGCAACAACCCCCTAATGCATGGAGGACCACCATGCACATCGCCAAGCTCTGCACCAACCTGTGCATTGAGGATTTCGAGGTGAAGACGATTGCGTTCAACATCGTAGCAGGCCACCGATCGGCAGCAGCCTATTCATATTGCCAGCGTGCGGCCCAATACGGGAAAATAGCGAGCCTACGTGATTGAGTAAGATTTCCAGCGGGCGGCCGGAAGTGCCCAAAAGACGGTTATCAGATCAATCGGCGGAAGCTGCACAGCCAGTTTAGTTTATCCGAAACGCATTTTCGTGTCGACAGAGGACTAACCGTCTTCAGCACCAGCAACTCCTCTTACTTTCAAGTACTGTACTTGGGATAACCGATGCCAGGATAACTGGCAGCGGCCGCTCCTAGTAACATCCGCAACTCGTACTCAACCGGCCGGCGGCAACGTGATGGCTTGCCGGTGGTCACCAATCGGCCCGAGACGCACCGAGCCGGCAGGTGTTACGTCTAAGGACGCCGGTGGCAGCGCGATCGGTTTCCCCTGGAACGTGGCCCGAGGAAAGCGCTCTTTGTCTAGCGTGGTTCCGATCTTGCGGAAGAACGGGAACAGGTCTTCTCCCACGGCGATACTCATATCTTCCACCGTCTCGTCCCACGTCAACCGCTTCCCCGGTTCGACTTGCCATCGCGTGTGCTGAACCCATCGCCACCGAGGGTACCAGGTAGGACCGTAGCGATCGTCCAGTTTCTGCCAGACCCACCAGATCTTGGTCCATTCTTTGCCTTTGCCCCAGCGTTCGCGTAGTTCGCCGGGATCCATCGCCAAGTCAAGTTCACTGCCGCTCTTGTCAAACCGGAAGAACCGATTGCAGTCGCGGTTCGACTTGCGCCGTGTTTCGTCATCGCCGAACATGGCAATCACCTTGCCCTGATACCAACCCGCGTGGGATTCGCCCTGATTTCCTTGTGGCCAACTGGCAGCCGTCTTGCCTTGGTCGTTCGGTGGTCCCGTCATGGTATGGGCCAATTCGTGCCCGAAGACGGAAAGTAGTCCGTGCGGACTGAGAGAGATCACGCCCGTTTCCTTGGGCAGGTAAGCGTTCACCGCCCACCCGCCGCCTCCGCCGGCCGACACGATCAAGTACATCGGCTCGCCGGGCGCGATCGAAGGCAGCCAAGCCTCAACTTGCTGCTTGGCCTTGGGCATTTGGTCGCGAACGGCCTGCAGCAGTTCTTCTTTCTGATTTTTCGCGTAGTAGACGATCACGCCACCGACATTCTGCTCCAGCTCCGGGTAGATTGGTCCCCCGCCAGCCGCCTCCGTCGGAAGACGACGGGAGCCGCCTGCGGGCGGATTTCTAGCGGCTGCCCAACGGACCGCGTCGGCAAGCTGTCGGCCGCGGTTGGTCCGGGAATTCGGCGCATCGGGCTCTGCATTTCGGTCCCAGAAGACAAGGTTGGTCGAGCTGAAAACGACGACGCGACCTTTGCCGACGGATCGTCGGGCGGCCACTGCCGCCTCGCCTTCCCCGGACCGCATCACTTCCCAGGATTCGTTTAATTCCAGCGTAGGAACGCGTGCCCCGTCAACTCGTTCCGCCTTGCCTTTCAAACTGGCGTCGAAATCGCCCAACAGCCGGTTCAGGCTCCACCCAGCGATCTGCTGGTCATCGAACACATTGCCGCAGGCGACAACCAATCCGCCGCCGCCCTCGACAAACTCACGAAGGGCCGCGCGTTCTTCTGGCAGGTAATCTTGCGATTGGGGGCCGCCCTGATATGTGAAGACCACGTTCCACTTGGCGTTGGGCCACCAAGCGAAGGGTCGGCGGCGGCGGATAGGAATCCGCACGCGGCTTGGTTTGCCCGGAGTCAACACCGTATCCAACGACGCCTGACTGCCGCTGGCTCGAAACCCGTATCTGCGCAGCTCGCCGGGTACACTCCACATGGCGAAGAACGACGCCTGATGGGCCAGGTCGACCAGGACGTTGATACCCGTGTCGTCGCGAACGTACTGCTCGCGAAGTGGGAAGTCATTCACGACCTCGATGGGCAGCGTCTCACCCTGCTTGGACAACCTCTCCAACTCGGCAATCGCAGCTCCATCCGCCGCGGCCAAGATCGGATGAAGACAGAATACAAGCGACAGCGAAACCGGAAGGACAAGAACTCGATAAGACACAGCAATCTCCCAACAATGATCCACTCGAATCGTCAACGTTGTTCCTGGATGGCATCGGCTCGACGGTCGTCAGTCTGCTCGCGCCGTGGTTTCTCTCACGCAGACTCCTTTGGCAATTCGACTATCCTAAACACCGCCGGATTCCAGTACCAGCAACCTCAAACGTTTCATGCGAGTGTCGCGAGATACGGCGTCGTATTCCCGATCGCGGTGATCCGCTACAATGCGTGCCGGATTATTCCATGACCTGCTCGATAAGATCTGGGAGCCTGCTCGATGAGTTCACTTCGCCTACTTGCATTTGCCCTTGTGGGATCGGCGTCTGCGCTGCCGGCCGCCGAAGCCGGCAAGCCGCGTCTGCCGAATATCCTCTTTATCTTCGCGGACGACCTCGGCTATGGCGACGTCGGATGCTACAACCCGGATTCCAGGATCCCCACGCCAAACCTTGACCGGTTGGCTACCGAGGGGATGCGATTCACCGACGCGCACAGCCCGGCCACGGTTTGCACACCTTCGCGATACAGTCTGATGACGGGACAAATGGCTTTCCGAGTCCCCGGCGGAGGCCGCGTGTTCACTGGGGCCGGCGGACCATCGTTGATTGCGGAAGACCGCTTGACGCTGCCCGAAATGCTCCGCGAGGCCGGCTATGCCACGGCCGCTTTCGGTAAGTGGCACGTGGGGATGACCTTCTATGACACGGACGGAAATCCAATTCACGATGGGGGCCTCAAAGCGGTCAAGCGGATTGACTACTCTCGGCGGATCGACGGAGGACCGGTCGATCACGGGTTTGACCGGTTCTTTGGCACCGCCTGTTGCCCAACCACGGACTGGCTATACGCGTTCATCGACGGCGATCGAATCCCAACGCCGCCCACCGGCCTGCTGGACAAGACGCCGCTGCCCAAGCATCCGTACGCCAACGATAACCGGCCGGGGATGGTCGCCCCGGATTTCGATGTGGAGGAAGTCGACCTCGTGTTTCTAAGAAAGAGCCAGGAATTCCTGAAGACCCACGTGGAAGAATCGCCGGATCAACCGTTCTTCCTCTACCACGCGATGCAGGCCGTCCACCTGCCGTCGTTCCCGGCGAACCGGTTCAAGGGCCAAACGAAGTCCGGACCGCACGGCGATTTCATCTTTGAATTGGACTACGTCGTCGGCGAGTTGCTCGCCTCGTTGGACCGTTTGGGTGCGGCGGAGAACACCGTCGTCATGTTCTCCAGCGACAACGGCCCCGAGGTTCCCACGGTCTACCACATGCGGCGGGACCACCACCACGACGGAGCTCGCCCCTGGCGCGGCATGAAGCGAGACAATTGGGAGGGGGGACACCGCGTGCCGCTGATCGTCCGCTGGCCGGGCAAGGTGCAGCCCGGATCGACGTGCGATCAACTGACATCTCTGACCGACGTGATGGCAACGGCGGCGGCGATCGTGAGCAGCAAGCTGCCGGCCAGCGCCGCAGAAGACAGCTACAACATGCTGCCGGCGCTCTTGGGCCAGGCACAAGGCCCGATCCGTCAATACGTCCTGCAGCAAGGATTCGGAGGCGACCGGTATCTGGCCATCCGTAACGGCGAGTGGAAATACCTCGACCACAAAGGCTCCGGCGGCAATCCCTACGAATCCCATCGGCTGCTGAAAGCCTACATGCTGCCCGACACCGAGCCGGATGCTCCAGGCCAACTGTACAACCTGAAAACGGACCCTGGCGAGACGACCAACGTCTCGTTCGCGCACCCGGAGATTGTTAAGAAGCTGAAAACGAAACTGGATGAATTCAAACAAAGCGGTCGCAGCGCCCCGCTTCCTCGGTAAGACGTACGACCCTGGGTTGGCAGAGCTTTGCGAGGAAGTTCTGGGCGACTCAGAATGGCGTTTTGTCTCACCGCATCAATGCGCCGGCGCGGGACATCTGAAAGGCTACGATCCGACTGCGGCGCCCAAGGTTGTGGGCCCGGAGCATATACAGGAAGCGGCGAACGACTACTACGACGAATACTGGAAGGACTTCTGGCAGCGCCTGCGAGATAAACACAACTCAGAGTTCTTTGGTTCTCTGCGATGACGGAATTCGTCGTCTCCCTCAATTCGTTGGACCTGTTTGATTGGGGCCCAGGATCACCAGCGGACGGCTGAAAGTGCCGTTGTCTTTCGTGTGGATTAGAGTAGTGATTCCAGTTCTTGGCAGATGTTGGGAAGTGGATCGATTCCGCTCATGCGATCGGCGTACTTTGTGCAACTTGCTGCTATTATTGGCGAATTGAGGACCTCGTCGAGCGTCTGAGTCAACCGACGTTCGCTGAATCGCCCGGGGGAAATCTGCCGCGATACGTCGAGTCGTTCCAGGCGGATGGCAGTATCAGGCTGGTTGTAGAGCGTCGGCACGACGACTTGGGGAACGCCCGCAGCGAGGCAGTGCGCGCTGGTGCCTATGCCCGCGTGGTGGATGACGGCTGCGGCATAGGGAAGCAATTTGCGAAATGGAACGTACCGTTCAAACCGAACAGTGTCAGCCTGCGTTGGTGGCGCGTGCGGGGTGAGGATGACGCCTTTGTATCCGAGCGTCGCGCACGTGCGCGCAAACGCCGAGAAGTGAGCATCGGTATGACTCTTAGATGCGCCGGGGGTGAAGACGATCACTTTTTCGACGTCATCAAGAAACCGTTGCAGATCGTCCGAGATCGTTTCGGACTCCGAACGATCCCAAAAGGGGAACCCGGTGGTAACCACCGTCGTCGGCCAATCGGGATGGGAGCCGGCCCACCAATCCGGATAGAGACCTATATTCAGATCGGGCGAATTCCACCACTCACGAACGCACGATCGAAGCCTGGGCAGTCCGAGTTCATGGCGAAACCGCACAATCTTCTTCCGTAGCACAGGGTCAATGAAGAAGTGGTCCGCCGCCCAGAGATTGAATTTTCGATACCAGAGAGGAAATCTCTGGTTGGTGAGGTACGAATAAGGAATCCAGTCGGGCGCGAATGCGGGCGGCGGGAACGCGAAAAGATCATACACGGTTCGAATGGTGTGGACGTTCAAATGGATGGTCGCGGTAGGAATACCGAGTTTCTCACGCGCTACTTGAGCACCAAAGCACAGATAGGACGCGCCAACGATTGTCTCGTGCTCGCGATTCAACTTTTGGACGGCCCGGAACAACTCCTGCATCGGCCCCACGCCGGCACCTTTGGTCCACACTTTCCAGCCGTGCCTATAGGTCCAGACTTTGGGGTGACTCTTGATTTTGTCCAGGTCTTCTCTGCGACCGATGGCCTCGAATTCCACACCGGCCTCCGAAGCAAGCTTCTCGTAGGCTGGATTAGCGAGCAGAAAGACCTCGTGCCCTCGGGCTCGCATGGCATAGGCGATGCCAACCAGAGGATGCACGTCGCCGATTGTTCCCGATGCACAAATCAGGGCTCGCACTCGTGACCTCGCCTTACGTCACCGGTGGGAAAAGAGACACCATTCAACGCGATTTCTGGCTCACTTGAATGTCCATTTGCGTACACGGCAGCGAGCGCCAACGACAGGATGCTCCGCGATTCATCCGAAACGAAATCGGAGGATCGGACGAGTTCTCGAATCTGCGCCAACGTGAGCCAGCAGTAGTCGTCCGGCAACTGCGGGTCCACGGAATCCTCCAACCGAAGCACATCAAATTGACTTATGCACTGGTAGAATCGCCCACCTTCATCGGACGCTTCAAAACGAAGCCGATCGACGTGATTCTCGTCATTCAATAGACGGGCGATCGCATTCGGAATCTCCGTGTCACCTTCGTTGTCGAAACAGATGGTCGGCTGCAACTCGGCTCCCGTCGCCGTGCCCATCTCAGGCGCTGCGCGGAAAAGAAAGTTCAGAACGCCATCCTCTTCTTTGCAGAAGAGAACGATGTTCCCTCGGTGCTCGGTAGCGATCAAAGGTTGATCCCAGTCGGCTACTTCTCGATCACCCGCGCGTACCTTTACCTGAATCACGGAGAAAAACAGGCCGTCTTGGTGGTGGATTTCATCCTCGCTGATTTGCCATCCGGGAAGCTGGTTTAGTGGTACTTCCTGCACGTTACGCGCATCAAGTGATCTGGTTTGATTCATCCATTGCCGGACGTCTCCGGTATCCGCAAAGCTCTTCGACGAACTGGCTTTGAACGAGTTGCTGATCGAGCGGTCAAGCAACGCTCCGCTATGACCGAATAGACTCGGGCCGAACTCCAATGCCAACAGTCCAACGACAAGCCGTGCGTCGTTGTTGACAAGATGATCAGACTGCATGAACCGCGCAAGGGTGCAAAGCGGGATCCACTTGAACATCGGATCCGAGAACTCAGACAACTCGGGGCATTCAATTACCAAGTTTCGATTCCATTTCCGCAAGAACTTCGATCCGAGTTCGGGCTGCGTGGTATCGATGATTACTCGGACGCCAAATCGTTGCGGTTCGTGGAAGTAATCGAGAAAGAGAGGGCGTTTGCCGCCGTGAACCGTGGTGTAGTTGCTAAAGGTTGCCTGAATCGTCGGGCCGAACTGTACCGCGCCAATGTTCCCCGGTTCGGTTCTCGCCTGAACCAAAAGCTCATAGCCCGAACCGTCACGCCGAACAACAAAGCCTTGGGTGCCAATCTCGGGCTGGTCGATCAAGGGTTGATAGAAAGCCGGCCGGGTAGCCGACTCGCACTTATACCCCCGAACGGAATAGAACTTTCCACTGGCATGGCACAGCGCAGACTTGTTGTCATGAAAAACCCACTGATCGGAGTCACTAAAAGGAATGCGGGCGACCGAGAAGTCAATCGATTCTCGATATCGACGAATCCAGGCGAGATTTTCAGTAGCCTCAGAGGAAGATGAATGTTGACCGCCATCTGTGTCCACTACGAAACCTCCGAGGTAGTCATCGCGTTACGTCCTAAACCCGCAATCACAAACTGTCGGTTTGACTGAAAAATGATAGAGTTCGGTCTCCATCGAGCCCTAGCCTACGCGACACGCTCCGTCTTGTCAAAACATGGTCTTCCAGCCGATCTAATCGAGT
Source organism: Pirellulaceae bacterium (assembly GCA_016784735.1). Classification (GTDB taxonomy): domain Bacteria; phylum Planctomycetota; class Planctomycetia; order Pirellulales; family Pirellulaceae; genus JADHUC01. The sequence goes on from JADHUC010000055.1 coordinate 23,173, forward strand.
CGAGGGGCGTCACTGGTCGAAATCGTACTGCGCAGTTGCTTGGCCAGTCCATCCACCAAGCGTCGCGATATGTCGCGGCTGAGCACTCGGGGGTCGAAATGCATGAGCATCCGCAGTCGCCCCGCGTAGGTATAGACGCAGAACGCGGCATGCATGTGGGGGCGTATCGGAATCACAAAATCGATCGAATCTAACACGACGTCGCCCGCCACCAACCGTCCGTCGCGCCGAGGCAGAGGCACATCGTCCAGAACGACGCCGAGATTCGAGAAGCAGCAACTGCTACGGCACTTGTCGGCTCTTGTCTGGCGGCGCAAACCGCCTGGCCCACACCGTGATACGGCCAACGACAGAATGTACGTATACTGAAGCTGGTGTCGCTTCGTACACTGAATTTGCCGAACGATACTCTGCAGCAGTCGATCCGCGTCTTCGAAGTCGCAACCGCGCCGGTCGAGGAATATGGCGCTGAGTGAATTGGCCATGGGCATGGCTCCGTCGCCATTCCTCAACAAGCTGATAGGGATCATCAGTCGTAGCCAGTCGCGGCTGGGGCCGAGGCCATGTTCCTTTCGCCAACCGCCAATCGCCAGGAATGCGTCGCGCACCAACAAGTCGTTCACGGTGACCCGCAAAGACTTCGCGCATGCCAACAGACGGCTCGTTTCATCTCGATCCAATTCAACCACGTAAGGTGAAGGGAACAACGACGGATTGACCGATTCGTCGAGTGCTACCTGGGTGCTGACGAGCGGAATCGGGCGTCGCAACAAGAACTTGCGCACGCCCAAGAGTCCGACCGCCTGGTGATGAATCATCCTGGCACACCGCCACAGCGTTAGACCGGGCTTGCCCCGATCGGTCAATCGAGCCTCGTCCAACTCGCGCAGCGGTGGACTATGATCGGACGTACCGGTTTCCTGGGCATAGGCGACCAGCAGATCTTCCATGACACGACTCGCGCCCAACGCATCCGTACAGGCATGATGAATCTGAAGAATGACATCATTCCCGTCATCCCCATCGACCACCCAGAATCGCGTCCCCGGGCCTTGCGTGATGTCAATATGGCCCGCATGCGGAAATCCGAAATCGTTCTGATTGGCAGACCATTGAACAGTGGGTAGCCAATCGGTGTGATCAACCCAGTACGGCCGGCCCCGCCGAGGGCAGCACACGGTTGCACGCAGTAACGGATGCCGCGCGACCGTTCTCGCTACAGCCGTCTCGAAAGCCGGACGTTGGAGATGTCCCGAAAATCGCATGCGAAAGATGCCGGTCATGGGATGACCGGGGCGATCATCCCAGAACATCCACTCTTCGAAGCACGTCAACGGAAGCGGCAAGACGGTGGTTGAGGCAGTCATTCTCTGCTCTATCATCCTAGATTCCCGTCCGGCTTTGCCATCGGGGATCGAAACGGGGATGCAGCGGCCCTGTAGAAAACCTATCGCCAATATAGTTGGCTGTTCCACCGACAGTAGCAGGACAAAACTCCACAAGACGGTTGTACCGACTGCCAAACCGCAGTACAACCAAAGGCATGGAAACAGGTTCGACCTGGTGGCGGTTGCGGTCTGGGAGAGTTGGCCACGCCTCAATTAGCGTTAGCGGATCGGGGGTCTTTGGATCGCCCTGGTGCATTGTGCTCGGGAAGAGGCCGTTTCCCCTTGGAAATGGCGGGGTGTTCACCTTCTCTCAGGCGTGCTTCTTGCACACACGCTTAACGCCGCGATTGGGCTCGTTCGCCGACTCTGGATTCAGCCAAATACGTCTGGCCGAGACTTTGCTCGTGCTCCATTTGATCAAAGGCGACTTTGGTCGCCCCGCGATGACGGACTGAAGATCCGAGGCGGAAAAGCCGATGTGCGCATCAGATGCACTGGATTGTGCAGCGCTCGGGAGTCACGTTTTCCCCAAGTTGTTGTCAGATAAGCTAGTTACGTCCACCGATTCCGAGTTTCGCCGCGTACTGCTTCTTTCCCGTCGGCTGCTCGCTTTTTCTCAATATCCTACCCATGCCTTCCATGTTGAACGAGCCGCCAAACGACGAAAACCACGGGATGAGGCAGCTCGCGTTCTTTCGCCGCCATAGCCTGCTCATCTGCATCGCGGCCTTCGCTTGGCTGCCGATGACGATGTATGGCGCAAAGGCCGCGTTGGAGTCCATGACTAATGACGTGGGCGATTGGCTGCCGGAGGATTTTCCCCAGACGGAAACCATCCATTGGTTCGGGGAGCGTTTTGGCGGCCACGCAATGCTGGTCGTTAGCTGGCCCGGTTGCACTCTTAACGACGAGCGTTTGGACCGGATGAGCGAGGGCTTGCGGGAGGCCAAAACTACCGTCGATGAAGGGCCCGGAGAACCTCTATTTCTGCAGGTCTTTTCGGGGCGAGACACTTTCGATGAACTGACGGCAAACGGCCTGCCGCCTGAAGAGGCGGTGGAGAGGATGCGGGGTTGGCTGGTCGGACCTGACGGGGCAGATGATCCACCGACGTGCGCGGTCGTGTTTCTATCGAAAGCAGGCTGGATCAACCGAACCCCGGCAGTGGAGGCGGTGTACGATGTCGCTCGTTCGATCGGCCTGGACACCGAAGAATTGCGGTTAGGTGGCCCTGCCGCCGACAGTGTGGCGATTGATGCTGTCAGCGAACAGTGGCTCCTGCCTCTGTTGGGCATTGCAATCCTGTGCGCAATCGTCATTGCGTGGTTGTGTTTGCGCAAGATGCGCTTTGTCGCATCCGTCTTCTTCTATGCCTTGTTCGCTTGGGGCGTCTGTCTGTCGATAGTCCGCTGCTGCGGAATCGACATGGACGCCGTCCTGATTACCATGCCCTCGCTGGTCTACGTTCTTGCCGTCTCCGCCGCAGTCCACATGACCGGCTATTACGAGAAGGCCGTCGGCGAGGTGGGCCGCATGGACGCCACGTCACGCGCCCTGAAAGTTGGGTGGGCACCATGCACGGCCGCCGCCGTGACGACTGCCTTTGGAGTGGGTTCGCTGATGATCAGCGAAGTCGTTCCCGTCCGGCGATTTGGCATCTTCTCGGCGGTGGGGGTCGTGGTCGCCCTGATATTGCTATTCTTGCTCTGGCCCTCGTCGATACAGTGTCTCTTCGGTCGCAGAAGGCGGCGTGAAGCGGCCGACGAAGCGGTAGCCGACTCCGCCTCGAATGCACCGCGCGAAGGAAGCCGGAGGACCTGGTGGTTGCCGCTTTTTCATCTTGCCACGACTCGTTGGGGTACCATCCTCCTGTTGTTGGCAATCAGCGCACCGTTGCTCGGCTACGGCGTGTCGAGAGTTCGCACGTCGGTCAGTCTGCGAGACCTGTTCTCGGCACGTTCGAAGGTCATTCGGAACTACGAGTGGCTGGAATCGAATGTCGGCCCACTGATTCCGGTCGACGTGATACTACGGTTTCCCGAGCCGGATCCGGAGGACCCTCGCGAGTCTTCGGAACGCGGGCAATCGAGCAGCGCCGAGATGGTCGAGAATGCGAGGCGGTTTCGTGAGCGAGCGCACTTGGTGGAACGCACCAGGAGACGTATCAACGAGATCCCCGCCGTCGGTGGAACTCTCGCCGGGACTACATTTGCCCCGCTTCCAATCCCACAGATTCCCACAGGCCGCACCATTCGGGCGACGGCACGTCGCCGCGTGATCGCGCAGCGAATCCAAGAGAACCGCCAACGCCTGATCGACATACGCTACGTGTACGAGGAGGGCGAAAAGGAGGGCGAGGATAAAGAGCATCAGATGCGCGAGGAGCTGTGGAGAATTAGTGGACGCGTCAAGGCTCTGGGCGACCTGGAGTATACCTCCTTCCTCGATCAATTGCAGCGAGAGGTGAACGATTCCCTCCGCGAGGATGATACGGCGGGACGTTTGGGAGTCACTGCCGAAGTCACTGGGGGCGTCTTCCTGGTGGCCATGGCTCAGGATCAGCTACTTGTCGATTTGAGAAACAGCTTTCTGGTTGCCTTTCTCCTGATCGCCGCTGCCATGATGGTGCTGACGCGGAGCTTTTCCGCGGGTGTGATTTCGATGGTACCCAACGTGTTTCCAGCCCTTTTGATCTTCGGCGTCATGGGTTGGCTGGATGTAGCCGTTGACGTGGGCTCGATGATGACGGCCAGCGTGGCATTGGGCATCGCTGTCGACGATACGTCCCACTTCCTCACCTGGCTTCGGAGGGGCCTCGACCAAGGGATGTCCAGAATCGAGTCCATCCGGTACGCGTACGAACAATGTGCCACCGCAATGTTGCAGACCTCCGTGATCTGCGGCTTTGGGATATTGCCTTTTGTGCTGAGTCCGTTCATGCCCGTGGCGCACTTCGCATTACTAATGTTCATACTTCTGTTCGCTGCCATAGCGGGCAATCTACTGCTGCTGGCGGCGGCCTTGGCTTCTCCCGTCGGACGATTGCTGGGGGCCGAACCAAAGAAGTTGGCCCCTGAGAACCTGGACGCAATCCGGGCCCCTAGTACCACGGCAGAGACAATCCAATCCACGTGCCCTACGATGGCTTCCGACGGCAGCGCGAAAGGAATCAGAGCCAGTTCGCGCGTCATCGGTTCAAACTCGCGTAATCCGTCGTAGTTGTCTCGAGCAGCACCACTGCATTGACATTAGACTGATCCACGAGATTGTCGGCCATGTTGCGTGTCGACAGGACAGGCCAACTGCGGAATTATACGAAAGTGAATACAATCCTAGTAACGGGCGGCGCGGGATTCGTCGGCAGCAACTTCACTCTGCAGTGGCTTGCCGAGGAGACGTCACGTGTCGTGGTGCTTGACAAACTGACGTACGCCGCCAATCTCGATTCTTTGGCACCAATTCAGGACGACACGAGATTCCGTTTCGAGCACGGTGACATCGCCGATCTAGAGCTAACGTCCGACCTGTTGTCCGAGCACCGTCCCCTTGCCGTGGTCAATTTCGCCGCCGAGACGCACGTCGATCGCTCGATCGACGGGCCCGAACCATTCGTGGCGACGAACGTCGTGGGAGCATGCCGGCTGCTGGAAACCACGTACCGCTATTGGAGAAAGCTACCTGAGCCGGAGAAGTCTCAGTTCCGTTTTCTGCACATCTCCACCGACGAAGTATACGGCTCGCTTGGCTCCACCGGCAGATTCTCCGAAGAGACTCCCTATGCGCCGAATTCTCCGTATTCCGCCTCGAAGGCGGCAGCGAATCATTTTGTACGGGCCTATCATAGAACGCATGGTATGCCGACATTGACCACGAACTGTTCCAACAACTACGGTCCGAGACAGTTTCCGGAGAAACTGGTACCGCTGATGATCCTGAACGCATTGGAAGGCAAGCCGTTGCCCGTCTATGGCGATGGCCAACAAGTGCGGGATTGGTTACACGTGGAGGACCACTGCCGGGCGATCTGCGCAGTTTTGCGCAGAGGAACGCCAGGGGAGGTCTATAACATCGGCGGTGATTGTGAGCGCACGAACCTGCAGGTGGTCCAGTCCATCTGCAGAATCGTGGACCACTTGCGCCCCGAACTGCCTCATCACCCCTGCTCGTCACTGATCACTTTTGTGCACGACCGACCCGGGCATGACCGGCGATATGCGATCGACACTACCAAGATCAAAAGCGAATTGGGATGGCGGCCGGAACACGATATTGAATCGGGGCTGGAACAAACGATAACCTGGTACTTAGAAAACGAAACCTGGGTCCAACGCGCAAGTAGCGGGTTTTACCGTCGCGAAAGGCTGGGACTTGGCACCTAGGAGTACCCAAGAATCATGACCGAAACCGCTTGCAGGAAAGGCATCATTTTGGCCGGCGGCTCCGGAAGCCGGCTCTATCCGGTCACCGACGCGGTGAACAAGCATCTGTTGCCCGTGTATGACAAGCCGATGATCTACTATCCGCTGTCGACACTGATGTTGGCCGGCGTTCGCGACATTCTGTTGATTTCCACTCCTCAGGACTTATCCGGTTTTCAGCGATTATTGGGCGACGGTTCGCGCATCGGGGTGTCTCTGCAATACGCGCAGCAGCCCGAACCGAAAGGCTTGGCTCAGGCATTCACGATTGGACGGGAATTTGTCGGCCCCGATCACATGGCGCTGATCCTTGGAGACAACATCTTCTACGGCCAGGGTTTTCAGCCAATGTTGCTCGAAGCGGCCACGCGTCACGAGGGGGCGACTGTTTTCGCTTACCCTGTGAAGGACGCCTCCCCGTTTGGCGTCGCCGAGTTGGACGACCAGAGAAAAGTGTTGTCGTTGGAGGAAAAGCCGGCGCGTCCCAAGTCCAATCTGGCGGTGGTGGGGCTCTACTTCTACGATAACCAAGTGGTGGAGATCGCGGCCGCGTTGAATCCTTCCGTCAGAGGCGAACTGGAAATCACCGACGTGAATCTCGAATACCTTCGCCGAGGCCAATTACATTGCATTCCCTTTGGCCGCGGCTTCGCCTGGTTGGACACCGGAACCCATGAGTCTCTGTTACAGGCTGGAAACTTCATCGAAACGATCGAAAATCGGCAAGGCCTGAAGGTCGCTTGTCTTGAAGAGGTAGCCTGCGTGAAGGGGTTCATTAGCCCTCGGCAACTGGAGATGCTGGCGCAGAACATGAACAACGAATACGGTTGCTATTTGTCGGATCGGGCCCGAGAAATCGGTGGTCATGGGTCCAGCGTGACCAGCGGAGAACCGGCCTAATTCGATCGCTATGTCCGATGTGAAGGGCCTACGAGAAACTGTCCATGTTTTGCTGGATTGTCTGGCGGATCTGATGGGCGTAGGTTTCTAGTAAACCAGAGGAACAGTCTTCCGCTATTGTACGGGGGTCGTAGTGCATCAACACGCGCAAGCGGCCTGCATATGTGTAAACGCAAAAGGCAGCATTCAGTAGCGGACGTAACGGGATGACGAAGTCCAGTTCTTCCAGGGTGACGTTGCCCGAGACAATTCGTCCTTCGTGACGCGGTAATGGCGTTCTAGCCAATACAGGCCCTAGATTTGACAAGCAGCTTGTGGATTGGCATTTGTCAACCGCTGTGGTTCGCGATAGTCCGCCAGGAATACGACGCGATAGCCCCAGAGAAAAAATGAACGTGTACTGGAGTTCCAGGCGTTTTATTCTCTGTGTCTGTCGATAGATGCCTTTGAGCAATCGGCTGGGATCAGAGAAGCATCGAGGTTGGCGATCAAGGAAGAACATACTGACAGAATTCGCCATAGGCATTGATTGGTCGTTCGGTGTTCTAAGATTCATCGGTACGGAAAGGCGTAGCCAGTCTCGGTCATGTCCAATGTTATTGGCCTTCCGCCAAGTTCCTATGGCCAAGAATAGATCCCGAGCCAACAGATCGTTTACCGTAACCTTCTGCGATTTGGCAGTGCCGATCAGAGCTTTCGTTTCGTTTGAATTCAGATCAAATGCCTGTGGATTGGGAAACGTCGCCGGTGGAACCGTTTCGTCGATGTCGGCATCTGCCTGTGCCAACGGAACTGCCGAGTGCATTACGAATTTCCTGACACCGTGTAGTCCAATGGCCTGCTTGTGAGACATTCTGAGGAACTTCCATGCGTTCAGCCCTGGCGCTCCGCGTCCAGCCAACCGGTTCGTTGCCAATTCGGGAAGCGAGTCGACAGGATCGGTGATTCCTTGGTTAAGTGCGTAACCGATGAGCAGATCTTCGAATACCTTGCTCATGCCGATCGCATCAGTACAGCAATGATGTGCTTGCAGCACGACGTCATGGCCGTCTTCGCGGTCGACTATCCAAACCCGAGTTCCGGGTTCCTGAGTCAAGTCAATATGGGTTGCTGACGGAAGTCCGTTCGGATTCGTTTCGGCCTGCCACTGGACGGTCGGAAGCCAATCCGGGTGATCGATCCATCTTGGTCGTCTCTTGCTTTTTCGGTCGATCGTTGCTCGCAGCAGCGGGTGCCGTTGGACAGCGCTTGCTAATGCGGCTTCAAATGCCTCTCGATCCAAATGCCCGGCGAAACGAAGGCGAAAGACGCCATTCATTGGATATGCCGGTCGGTCGTCGTGCAGCATGTATTCTTCGAAACACGTCAGAGGTAGTGGAAACATTGCTTTACCGATCTAGTAGCGACACATCGACTGCCACGAAAAAAAAGCGACGCCTTTAGCCCGTAGACGGTCGCTGTCGGTTCATTGTCACCTCGTTCGGCCTCAGAAGTGCGTTACTGAGGGACTGCATCCTGCCAGGTGCTTATGGAGGAGTTCACTTTCACGTCCGGAAACTTCTGCTTTACAAACTCCTTCAAGAAAAGGCCCATTTCTCCCATTCTCTTCCGGTACTCCAAATACTGAGTTCCTATGCGGTGTTCAGCGGGCTCAGGATCCTCCAGCATCCTGTCCGCAGTATCGCGAATACGTAGCGCCAAACCTTCGTCGGAAACACCAAAACAAGATTGGTCTCGCATCCCCAGCTCCTCAAATACGTTGCACAACCGCTCATCCATAGATACGGCAATCGCCGGGACACTAGACTGCATGGACAATCCACGTGCGTGGTAACGCGAGGTAATTAGTAGCGACAGAGAATTTAGAATTGCGGTTAACTCATAGGTGTTATAATCCACGGACAAATACACTGGCACACTAAAGGACAATCTTTCCTTTAGTTGTTCACATGCTCTCCGATCCAATGCTTCCATGCCTAGAATAACCACATTCACATTACTCTTTGTTCTCAATTCTTCTACCGCTTGCGCCAAATTGCTGATGTAATGTTCAAACTGCTTTCTCCTTTCCTTCGAACTCGAAAAATAGAAGAACAAAGCATATTGATCTTCCCAATTTCCTGTAAACCAGCTTCTTATCCATTTGAAGATAGATATTTCCACAGGCCACCAAAACGGATTGATCGGCGCTATGCCGACTACGCGAGTGCTTGGATCCCACCCCAAGGCTTTCCACTCATTGCGAAATAACTGTTTCAAATCTCTTCTTACAGGAAAAGACCAAGCAGTATCCGTGCCTACATGACCGCTTAAACCCAGACGTCGAATGATATCCAGGGAATTCTGTGTGCGAGCGATAAAATAGGTGTCTCTACAGAGCGATGCAGCCACATTTCTTACGTATGCATCCATGTCGCCAGCTTCTGAACCGTATGCAAGGCATGGTTTGTTCTGTGATCGCATGATGCCGGCAACCAAGCAATAAAGCAGTGTCAGCGCATTTGCAAATTTGCTCTTCAGGGTGGAGCCTTCGCACAAAATGGCCATATGATACCGACTGCACTCATGTAACACATCAAGGACAATAAGTGCCGGACGTACTTCTATCAAGCGAACAGTTTCTGTGTATTCTTCTGTGTATTCAGCAAACGCTGCCTTGCTTTTTACCACAAGCCCAATGTCTATGTCTTTTCCGAATAGCAAATGAAGTTGGCGGATTATCTCTTGGACTCGCGCATCGGCTCCCGTGTTTCTAGTGCCGTTATAGCCAGATAATAGAATGCGTAATCTGTCTCCGTTCTTCCAGTTCTTGCGAGGGTAAAACCTGGAGAGAAATGCGACGACGCGAATTATGACAGAAAATAGATAGTTCACAATTACCTAAATCCTTGCAGATACTAGACAACCTAAAAGGCGAGGCCTGTGCAGGTCTTCGGGTTGGTGGTTAATTGCTCCGGCTTCTCAATGTTCAACGCTAGGTATCCTATTGACCTGCCCCCACGGACGGTACCACTCTCTATCCTAGAGTTAGCATATCATCTTCTCTGAGTAGAATCTCTTGCCGCAAGTTCCGTCTTGCCGATTCGGTCCACGGCGGGATCGCTTCCGGCGCCGGTGGTCGATAGCCCAACGAACTACGAGGACGGATCGTATTGTACTCGACGCGCCACCGCTCCATCAGCACTTTGGCCTCCATTAGCATATCAAACGACTCGATGTTCAAGAACTCGTAACGCAGGGTCCAGTTGAACGACTCGATGTAGCCGTTCTCCCAGGGACTGCCCGGTTCGATGAACAACGTCTTCAGCTCGATCCGCTCCAGCCACTCGGTCACCTTCTTGGCCGCGAACTCCGGACCGTTGTCGATACGTAGGCAATCTGGCACGCCATGTCGCATGACGTTACGATGGAGCCTCCGCGGGTGGAGATGGTGCTGGCGTCGCCGCGTGTCTCGTTCTTCGCGATTGGGGGCTATTTTCTTCCAGAGCGGACCAACATGTTGATCTTCTTTCGGCGAGGATAACTCTTGTCTCAAAGACGTGTTGGTCACGTAAAGAGGGAAACACGTGATGTCAGAGAAATCTAGCCTCTGACGACCCTTCGAAGCAAGAGATTGTGGACTCGGCCTTGCGCAAATGGAATTCGGCCGAAGACGCACCTCTTACGGGCTAGCGAAAACGTTAGATTCACGAACGGTCTGACGTGTGGGTAGTCTCGATCGGTTTTGCGGAGCGTAATGACGAATCGAGGCGTGGCTGTGGACAGCGGTAATACTCTCCGCTCGCGCCGCCATGGTACGGACAACATGGATCCAGCAAGAATTCCGGCAAGCAGGGCTGCCACTTGCCCGGAGTGCTGTCTTGCCTTCAAGTTGGGCCAACTTGCCAGCCGACGGTAGGCATGTCTGGAATGGCCGGAGAATGAGGTGATAGGTTGCGGTGGCCAAGGACGTGGACGGCCCCTGAATTCCCTATTCAGCCTATTGCCATGGTGCCGTGGACGCAGTAGCATGTAGCGTTTACGGAAATCCACGTCACTGGATGACCATCGCGGGGTAGTGCAACGTTGGGTTGAGGGTTGTGCCAGTGTCGTATTATACGTTGTTGACCGGCGCTACTGGGCTGGTTGGCCGCTATCTGATTCGCGATCTTCTTAGCCGCGGCCATCGGCTTGCGGTTCTCGTTCGGTCGAGCCGGAAGGAAACGGCTCGCGAGAGAACCGAAGCTATTCTGCAGATGTGGGAAGCTCTGTCGGGCCAGCCTATGCCTCGCCCGATCTGTCTCGAAGGTGACGTCAACCAGCCCGGTCTCGGCTTGAAGCCGTCGGATCGCGAGTGGGTCGCGGAGAACTGCGATCGTATCATCCACAACGCGGCCGTGTTGACGTTCCACGGGAAGGACCGAAATGACGATCCGTGGCGGACGAACTTAGGTGGCACACGGAATACGTTAGATGCGTGCCGCGAGCTGGGGATTCTCGACCTGCACTACGTTTCCACCGCCTACGTCTGCGGAACGCGACCGGGTGTAATTCGCGAGGATGAACTCGACTGTGGACAGGACTTCCGCAACGACTACGAGCACAGCAAGTTCCTTGCCGAGAAAATGGTCCGCGACGCTGATTTCCTGGAACAGCTCACAGTCTATCGGCCCGTCGTTATCGCCGGCGACTCGGAATCCGGATACACGAACACGTATCACGGGTTGTATACATACCTGAGACTGATAAGCGTGCTGGTATGGAATCAAGAGCCCCAGCCTGACGGCCGCAGATACACACCGGTACGTCTGAACATGACCGGTGAGGAGAAACGGAATATCGTGCCGGTCGATTGGACCTCCGCAGTCCTCTGTCGGCTGTTCGAGACACCGGAGGCCCACGGCGGTACGTATCACCTTAGCCCCAAGGATCCGCTCACGCCCAGGGAGATCATCGAGGCCGGCTACAAGTACTTCAATTCTTATGGCGTCGAGTTTTTTGGGCCGGAAGCGAACGCGGCGGGCAGCGCCGGCGACATGGACAAGGCTTTTCAAGAAAACAGGGAGATTTACCAATCGTACGAAGCAACCGACCCGACGTTTGACACGACCAACACGGATAGGTTCGCCGGGGATCTCCCTTGTCCGAAGATCGACGAGGCCATGTTGCACCGGTTTTGGAAGTATGGCGAGGAGGATCGTTGGGGCAAACGGCGTCCGCCGAAAGCGGTGGTTCCCTTTTGGGTGGACGACTCACTGGATAATACCGCAACGCAGACGCAGACGCAGACTTCGGACGGGTTGAGCGGGACGGACCGATTGGATATGCCGTTGACCATCGGCCTCGACATCTTGGGGCCGGGCGGTGGACAGTGGCAAGTGCTACTGCGAGGAGCCAGCCTGGGGGACGTGGAAAAGGGACTCCCATCTGAGGCCGCAGCAATCTTGAGGATTTCTGTTGACAACTGGCAACGGTTGCCCGAACAGTCCAGAGACGAGGCAATTCGTCAGATGTCAGAGAATCTGGAGGTTCTGAACGGCGTCGCAGCGGAGACTCTGGCTGGCTGGCTGCACGGAACCCTGGTTTCACGCGCGCCCAAGATTCGCCAAGTGCGTGCCTGCGAGGCCAGTTGTCGAAACAAAGATAACGGCGCACGCACCAAATCACCGTCTCGCTCGAAGGCGACCTCTCAAGGCTAGCTGTCAACCGTGTTCTCGGACGGATGCGCTAAGGCGCGGGCGTCATGACCAGTGCGGAGTTCGGGAAGTACCCCGCCGCAGCACGTCGGACTCGAAACCTGGAATCCGACGCTGCATCCCCGGCAAACGAGAGCCGAGAGGAAGACACCGTTCAACCCAGAGTCCACGGCTTTCGGTACTCGTAGTGCAGCAGTTCGTTCGCCTCGTCCGAGTTGGTGAAACGTTCGTTCTCGGCGTCCCACAGAAGGCGTTGGCCGACTTTCAGCGAGATGTTGGACATCAGGCTGAAGGATGTCGAACGGTGGCCGATCTCGACATCGGCGTTGGGTTTCTCACGCGTCCGCATGCAGTCCAGGAAATTGCGGGCGTGCAACGCCGTCAGGTTGCGGTTGTCGCCCGTGGCCTGGACCTCCTCCGGATCCATTCTTGGCGTGCGGTCCTGGAATTGGCCGCCACGTTCGGGTGCCACGTGGTATCCGCGTCCGTCGACATAGACGGTGCCCTTCGTACCGCGCAACTCGATCTCGCCGTACGGGAATGGCTTGTTGCCGCTGGTTTCGTACTGTCCGAAAATGGCCAAGCGTCCCGAGGCAAATTCGAAGTTGGCCTGCAGTGTGTCGGGGATCGTCCGATCGTCGTCCACCGCGTACTGTCCGCCTACGGTGCATACGGCCGACGGAGCCAACTCGCCGGTACACCAGCGGATTGCGTCCAGAAAATGGACTCCCCAATTCCCCATCTGCGACGAGTACAGTTCCCACCAGCGGAACTTGTACGGAGCGATATTCTCCTGATAAGGTCGTTTGGGCCGCGGCCCCAGCCACATGTCCCAATCCAGTTCCTTGGGCGGGGCCGCCGGTTTCTGCTTGCCGATCCCTGCGGGATACATGTTGCTCAATCGGTACGCCGTGCTGACACAGATTCGGCCAAAGTCGCCGCGCATGGTACGTTCGACCAAATCCCGGTACAACGGCGAACTGCGACGGTGCGTGCCCACCTGGACCACGCGGTTGTTGCGCCGAGCCGCCTCGACCATACGCCGACCTTCGTGGATGGTGATCGACAGCGGCTTTTCTACGTAAACGTCCTTTCCCGCATCGCACGCCATGACCGTTTGAATCGCGTGCCAATGGTCGGGCGTGGCAATCACCACGGCGTCGATGTCCTTGCGTTCGATCAATTTGCGAAAATCCCCGCACGTCTCTTTTCCGCCGCCTACCTTTTCGTTGACCTTGGCCAGCGTGTTTTGGTCCACGTCGCACAGAGCCACGATCTGGATGTCGTCTTGCGCCATGAACGCATCGATCAGTTGGCCGCCCCGATTGGCGACGCCGATAAACCCGAGTCGAACGCGATCGTTGGCTCCTTGAATCGTTGAAGCTCGGGCAACAGCAGTTGTCGTCGCCGCCAGCCCCAAGGCGGTCGCGGCACTGGTTTTGTTGAACGCGCGTCGAGTGATTTCGTTCTTCATCGGCTTCTCTCCTGTCTTCTGACTTCGCTGCGTTATGGAAACAATCCCAGTTTCATCCAGTGTCGCCTCGCCATCAACTGCGTCGGCGCGTTCATTCGCAACTTTTCTATCGTAGCTCGTCCAGTCGGCGTTCTTCCCACGATCGTGCCCGTATCGATATCAACGCCGAAGTGCTCAGCCCACAGATTCCGGCGCGGATGAAATAACGGAACGCTTGATTCGGACTCAGTATCAAACACTTCGATGTGGTCGCTCTTGCGAAGATTGCACGAACGGCACGAAAGGGCCAGGTTGCTGTCGTGCTCCAGGCCGCCTCGCGTCACAGGGATGACGTGTTCGACCTCGAAGGGGAAGTTGAAAATGACTTCGGGAGCGTGGCAGTACTCGCAGCAATGGCGAGCGCGTCTGGCGACAGAAGAGTAATGCGGATTCATGAACGCAGCTCGTCGGCCAACGCGGTCGCCCGGTCGGTCGCCGCACGCACTTCGGCTTCCACCAGAGCGTCCAACTCCGTTTGTTCTTCTCGGGAAAGTGACGAGTCACTGTCCCGCGCAGTTCGCCAGCATTCCATGAGTTCCTTCAGACGCTCTTGCTGCTCAGCGGTGAAGAGGGGATCCGGCTTCTGATGTTGAACGACGACCAACGTCCCAAGCTCTTCGCTCGTGAGTTCATGCGTCAAAGCGTCCAACGCCTCTCCGACAGTCTTTCCCGACGACTGGTGATGGCCGGCAATTGCTCGATACTCCGTGCCGCCGCGATCGCTCAGGATGGGTAAGATGGTCACTGCAGTCATCTGCCTATTGCCTCAGCATTCGTTAGTCCCACTTAATTATCCTCGATAACATGGAACAATACAACGGTGCGAATCGGGATTCACTCCGCTTCCATCTTGGACTCCTCAGTCCACTTCGCGTGGGCCGCTTCGCGTTCCTTGTCTTCGATGAAACCGAACGTGTAGACATAGTACAGCGTGTCCGGACTCTCGCGGAGCAGTTTGAAACCGTATTGCGCGGGATCTTTGCCCAAGAGCCGTAGCAAAATGACGAGCGCCACGTCGCGCACCTCGATCTTGATCGAGCCGTTCTTCTTCAGCGCCTGGTTGCTCCACGTATGGCAGACCGTCTTGTTTTCCAACAGCGACTTGAGTAACGGGATGTGTTCCTCGCCACCGTACTTGCCAATGGCGATAATGGCATACTGCAACATCGACGTCGACGTGGTCCGCTGGCTGATTATCTTCTTGGCCTGCTGTAGCGCCGCTTTCTGGAGATCGTATTTCAAGGCCAGCATCATTCCGTAGTGCGAAGTCGTGGAAGTGCCGGAAGTCACCCATTCCTCCAGCAACTTGACCAGGACCGATGTATGTTTGCCACCGGTGATCGCCTGCTGCACCGGCTGCTGATTCAACAGCGAGTACAATTGACTCATGCCCAGGGAATTCTGCCCCACGGCCTTATCCGAGCCGATCAGCAGCAACGTGGCCATCGTCTGCGGCGGAATTTCGTTGGTCTGGTTGATTCCGCCCGCCACGTTCGGCTGTAGCGAAGCCACGCGAAAGGCGAACAATTGGGGCAATTCGGCCGAGCCCTTCTCGCAAGCCGACAACAACGACGCTTCGGAGCGGACCATCTCCGCGAACAGCTTGCGGGCATCGCGATCGCCACCAACAGCATCCTTGTACCGTTTCCACCCCGGCAGACCGTGATCCTCTTTGCCCTCGGCATCGTCAATGAACGCCGTAAGTCGGGCCTCCAGTTCGCTTTGCAGCACGCAGGCCAGGATGTGATGAACTCGAATGCGAACCTCCAAGTCCGCATCGTTTAGCGCCTCCATCAGGACCCCTTTTGCCGCGAGGCCCTGACTGACGAGCTTCTTCTCCGCAGCATCGCGCACGACGTAAGTGCTGTCGCCAAGCTGCTGAACCAGCTCCCGCTGAGCCGCTGTCGGCTGCGGATCGACGAGTCGATCGGCAGTGTCTTCGGCCCCTACGGCCCGCGTCGACAAGCCGAGCACTAAAAGCCAGTTCACGCCAAGCGTCAAGTAACGGACCATGTCAGAAACCTCACGTAGGGTCTTGCGATACCATCTCGATTATACGCAAAACTACGAGCGTGGCTCAATTGGACGGTTCCGGATCGCCTGCAGGCCAAGGACCAATGGAGCGTCGGGAAGGCTTATTCTGTCGGTAGCGTTCCAGTTCTTGCTCGATCCAATTGGCAAGTGATTCCTTTTCCACGCGGCGAGCCGCCTGGAGTGCCCGTTCGGCGACGAGTGCGGCGTTTGGAAACTGCCCGTTCTCGGCATGTCCGGCCGCCAATACGGCCATTGCGGCCGCGTCGGTGTGGCGGGTCAACCTGCAAGCCCTTTCGGCCAGCGCGACCGCTTCCTTGCCGTCACGCAGGTTCTCTTCATTGGCCGTAGCGAGCACGGAGGCCAAGCCAACCAGGGCCGGTATATAATCGGGCCCCAGTTCGACGGCGCGGCGGTAATGGCTTGCGGCCTCGTCCAGTTTCCCCGTCGTGAGGAGGCCATCCGCCGCGTCGACACTTGCGCGAGCGTCTTCGTACGTCCCATCCAAGCGGATTGCCATGTCCATATGGGCCTGACCTTCCTTGATTCGGCCGAGTCCCGACAGCGTCGCTCCCAGCATCATGTGGGAGTCGACATCATCCGGATCGATTTGCAGCGCCTTGCGCAACGGCTCGACGGCCTCCTGGAACTTGCCCTGCCGGCCTCTGGCCGAACCAAGGTCCTTGTAGGCGTTGCCGAAGTCGGGGTCGAGTTCAATCGCCTTGAGGAAGAATCCCTCCGCCTCGTCGTACTTCTCTTTGAGCGCCAAGACGACGCCCAGGCCGTGGACCGCTTCCGCGTGGTTTGGGTCGAGCGAAAACGCCATGCGGTAAGCCCGCTCTGCGGCGTCGAAGTCTTCGGTATGGAAGGCGCCGAGGCCGGCTCGGAAGTAGGATTCGCCGTCGACAAATTGCTGGCGAATGGTCTTGATCGCGCCGGGCGTCGTATTGACGAACTCGGGGATGTTGGCGGCCGTCTCGGACGTCGTGAATCGATCCAGTTCGACCGCAGGACTGCTCCGCCCATCTGCGTCGATGTGAGTCAAGAGAAGCTGGGTGTAGGGCGAGCGGGCTTTGGAAGAGAACACCAGCCAGCGGCCGTTGGGTGACCAACTGTGCCAGGAGTTCATCCTGCGGGAATTGCAGCGAAGCTTCCTGGCCTCGCCGCCCTCGGATGGAATGATGTAGAGTTCGCTGCCCGGTTGGAGCAGCATGAAGCTCTCGGCCTTGCAGAAAACGATCCACTTGCCGTCGGGCGAGTATTTGGGAAAGTAATTGCTCATTCCATCATTCGCAGCACCGGCCAACGGCTCCGGCTTGCCTCCCTGGCCATCGTTGAAAAGAATCCGGTAAAGGTCGAACTTGAACTTCCTGCTACCATCAATGAACTCGGCGCAGTCCTCGCGGTCCAGGAGCACCGACTTCTTCTTGCGCATCTTCTTCGGGTAGTACGCTTCGTTCCGGGCAAAAACGATGTACTTCCCGTCGGGGCTCCAGACCGGATTGCTCTGAACAAACCGCTTGTCATCAGCGCCAGGCAGTGCGCGAAACTCCCCTGTACTCCGGTCATAGACGACCAGAATCCCTTTGACCGGAAAAAATAGCTGGCTGAATTCCAGATCGTCCAAAGGAACGAAAACGGAGAAGTCCTTCACCGTACTCACCACGTACCTGCCGTCCGGGGAAACCTGCGACAGAAGGCCGAAGGTCTCGTCTTCGTCCTCCCGCTTGTAGTCACACCACGTGATGATCTTGTTGTTGTCCAGAATGATCTCCTCGGTCACGGGGCAAATCACGTAGGACCCTTTGTCATTGGCGTAGTCGACGTCCATCCCAAGGCAGGTGCCATCGGCGGAAAAAGAGTGGCAGTTACCACACACCGGCAGCTTCTCCAACACGACCGGAGGCTGCTCTTTGGACGAGATCTCGCCGAACCGCCACCGGATGTAGGAAGCCGGGTCTGCGACGGCCTCCACAAAGGGCAGATGGACTTCGCGATAGAACAGGGGGGCTCCCACTTCGTCCGCGGATGTGCTGATGGAGACATTCGCACCTGAGAGGATTTGTTGGGGGTCTTTGCGGCGGATGCCGAGGACGGTGATCGCTGCTTCTTTCTCCCGGCTGCGGCGTTTGATGGTTTCCCACTGGTCGTCTGTAGGCGCCCACCGCACATCGCGGGTCAAGAAACTCGTCCGCTCACCGCCATCCTGAAAGCGGATTGTGACCAGCCACGTGTCCGAATCGGTTCCGTCGTCTTGCCAGCGGAAAGTGGGAGCCGGGATTTCCGGTGGGAACAGCGTCTGGTCGAGCGGGTAGTCGATCGTCAATCTGCCGTATTCCCTGTTCTCCTCGTAAGCAGCGAGGACTTCGTCGATCCGCACAGTGGGTTCGCGAAAGGCGACGAACCAAGCGACCAGAACACCGGCCGCCGCGAGAACAACGCCTAATATCGCGTACACCAGGGGTTTGCGCATAACTATTTGTTCCTGCCATTCTCTC
This sequence comes from Pirellulaceae bacterium, assembly GCA_016784735.1. Lineage (GTDB taxonomy): Bacteria > Planctomycetota > Planctomycetia > Pirellulales > Pirellulaceae > JADHUC01. The sequence continues at coordinate 41,596 of JADHUC010000055.1, forward strand.
AGGCCGACGCATGAATCACGTTGAAGGCCGGCTGACGAGCCGTCCCTTCCTGGCTGATGAACTTCTTCGCGGCATCGCGCACGGCGTAAGAGCTATCGCCGAGCTGCTGAACCAACTTTCGCTGAACCGCTGTCGGCTACGGAACGACGAATTGATCCGCAGGGTCTTGGGCCCATGCGGCCCGTGTCGAAGAGCCGAGCGTTACAGGCCCGGGCAAGTAACGGCCCACGTCAGGACTCACGTGGGCCCTTGCGATGCCAATTCGATTATATCCGAAAGAGACCAGAATTGGATGTAGGCGTGTTGCTTCATTTGCGTTTGTCGAGATTTTCTGAGCAAATGGCTGAACTCGTCGGAAATGGAACTCGCCGTCGACGAAATCAACTCGCAAACCCACGCAGCGATCCCGCGCCGAAGCACGGGATCGCTGCCAAGCACGGAGGGAATGTCACGATTAGAATCCGAAACCAACGCGCGCATAGAAGCCATCAATGGCGAGGTCGTTCAGCAGATGAACGTTTTGACCCTCCATGTGCGAGTCGCTGAACACGCGCGAGTCGGCCACATTGAACCAATTCGTCAATTGGTATCCCGCGCTGGCGTCCCATTGCACTCGGCGGAACTGACCACGGTAGGTCACGGCGGCGGTCATCTCGACAATCGGCGTCAGACGCGTTTCGTCGTATCTAACGTCCGTCGGCACGCCCGGTTCGTCGTCCGGGATGAACGTACGAGTCTGCATGGTTCCCACCAGCAGGCCGCCTTTGGCGCCAATGTCGAATGTCAACGAGGGTAACACGTACCAGCGAAGGTCCGTGCCCATGACCAAACCACCGCCCGTGTATTCGGTCTCTTGAAATGGCGAAAACGCCGTCTGGAAATCGCCGCCCGTATAGGTCACTTGGAACGACTGGCCGACGTCGGCCGCGCGGCCACCCCCGCTGAGCCGTAGTGTAAGCGAGTCGGCGAGGATCAGGGACTGAGCGAGTTCCAAATCGTACGTCTGGTAATTGAAACGCAGCAATGCGCTGGCTTGTGTCGCGCGATCATCCGGCGTTATGGTGTTTGGCGTTCCGGTGAGCGTGTTGTCGATATCGTCGTTCTCGCTGTTGTCGCTGCTGATGAAGGACGCTCGCAGCGATCCGATATGTCGCTCCGTTGCCTGGGTATCGAAGTCTGTGTAGCGGAAAACAAACTCGGGTCCACCCGCGCCACCTTGGGAAAAACGCCTGCCGACGGCAAAGCGAAATCCCGTAGCGTAATCGGTGTCAATGGCGAGTACCGTTCCCACCGCCCCCCGATCCTGAACGCCACCAATGTCGGTAATACCATATTGGTTTGATGCGTTGCGCTGGGTCCAATACAGGTAATCGAATTCGGTGATCCAGGCAGGCGAACCGTCGGTCGCCAAGCCAGGCTGTGCGTATACGACGCGTTCCTCCTGCATGTACTCCATGTTTTCCAGTTCGGCAATACGGGCCTCCAAAGCTGCCAACTCGTTGGTGTACGAAACCGGCTGCTGGGCGAACGCCGTAGATCCTGAGATGGCTGCGGCCATCACCGCCAGCAAAACCGCCGCTCCGGCGGCATTGCGGGAAATAGTAATCCAATTCATCTTTCGCCACTCCTGCAAGAACAATAATTCCGGACGCACAGACATTTGTCCGCGCGAACAAGACAACAACTCCTTACGTCTCCGAGCCGTTGATCGACAGGTTCCAGTGAAGCAGGCGAATCACTCCGCAGTTTTTCGGGTTGTTTTCATGGCGTGGACTCACAGAGTACTGGCGGTTTTCTGCGCTGTTCCGATGATTCGCCGTCGATAATCTATGCCTATCCGGACCGACGGCCGCTGCGTATTCGGGTTATGCGTGCGCAGTTTTGACTTGCATGGCGGCTGATTCGACTGTGACGTCATGTCGGGAGGCATTTCCGTTTTCATGCGTCGACTCCGTTATCGTCGCGTTATCGGCCCAGTTGGGCCGACGTGCGCGAGTCGTCGTTCCCGTATTCGCCGGTTCCTCGGCAAACTCAGCCTGACCTCGTCAGTGTGAGCGCAGCGCGGGTGATGGCCTAAACTGACATGGCCAGAAGTGATACCGATATGAAGGTACTGCGATTGGATCGTTGCCATGTCGCGGCTTAGAATGTATCCTGCAAATAGACAACTGAACGGGCAAAAAGACGCGAAATCGCGTTTGACTTCGTTCGCAGCGTGGCTGCGGTTACGTTCCGTAGGCTCTGAGCCAGAAGGAGGTCGCTATGCCCGTGCAAAAACTGAAGCAGTTCCTGGACGACAACGGTGTCCGTTACGTAACGATCCAGCATTCGCCGGCCTTCACCGCCCAGGAAATCGCGGCGTCGGCCCACGTTCCGGGTAAGGAATTGGCCAAGACGGTGATGGTCAAGATTTCGACGGGCGGCTAACCGGTTTATTCCGCGGTACGATGATTGGGGTTGACAACAGGTGACAAGCAGCGCGGATCCGATCTTCGTTACTGGGGCAACGGGCTTCATCGGCACAAGGCTCGTACAGGCCCTTGTCCAGCACGGTCAGCCGGTTCGAGCACTCGTCCGACGCGACCGCCTCGAACCACCACCCGGAACAAACGGGCCGTCGCCGCTCGAGCACGAACTGGTCGAACTGGTTCGCGGCGACATCACGGATCGCGATTCGCTCGTGTGCGGAATGGCAGGGTGCCGCCGCGTATTCCATCTGGCCGCATACGCAAAGGTCTGGGCGCGCGATCCCAAGACGTACGTAGCAATCAACGTCGAAGGGATGCGCAATGTGTTTGCGGCGGCCGAGCAGCATAATGTCGAACGCGTCGTCTTCACCTCTACTGTCAGAAC
>JADHUC010000056.1 GCA_016784735.1 Pirellulaceae bacterium
ATTGGAATCCGCATAAGTCCGGATGTCCGCTTCCCGGCTCAGTTCAACGCCCAATCTATCCCGCCTGCTCCCGTGGCAGACCCATCGCACACCGCACGCAACTCCCACGGGAGCAGGCAGGATAGATTGCAATACGTTTTTCGCCAAGAGGAGCCACACGACACGCCGTGGATGTCTACGGCGGGTTCAGTTCCAATTCCATCGTGTGATAGTTGGCCCGCATTTCAAGGCCAAGGAGTAGACCAACTCCAAGCAGCGGATAGTCGCCCTCGTTCGCAACGACCTCCAAACGACGCTCTTCGCCAAACCAGTTGACGAGACACGTGTAGGTCTTTACCTCGATCTGCGAGCCGTCAGCGAGAATGGCATCGACCGAACCTGACTGATGCAGGTCCAAGGCGTCAATCGTTGTTCGGGGTAACACGAGATCACCCGTGAAGCCAGTATCGACCCACACCTCAATCGCTACACGTTGTGACCCGGAATCGGGCGCAATCGGCACTGTGAGCAATGCGCGTCCGTTGCTGTCGATTGATCCTCTCATCGAATCTGAAAACCAAAATGGATCGCGGCTCGATGGCCGACACGGAATGCATGGGCGAGCCTGTCCGGGTATTTCTTTCTTGAAGCGCCAATTGCATCGCTCAACGTTCGCCCAAGGAAGTACTCCCCGGAGACTGGCTCAATCGCGACGAACTCGTTCATGTGCGATTCTTCCAGCGTGACACGCAGCCGCTCCTCATAGATCTGCCTCGCCTGATCGGCGACGTTCTCAGTCGTTTGGCTCACGATCCCTTCTCCCATGTGCGGACTGGCTGACGTGACAGCGTCAAAGTATTCTATCAGCGCTGTCCAAACTGGCAAATGCTCAATTCCATCCGGACACCGAAACGCCACATGCTGGCGAACCAATGCTGGACCAGAGTCGCCGATCTGGTCGGAATCAAGTGGAAAAGCTGACTGCGGCGACCTAGTCAGCTTGGACGTTCGGGCCGTCAGGTGGTCGGGCCTATTCCATCCGGTCCCCCGATGCCAGGATAAGGGCTGTCAACTAAGCCATTGGGGGACGATGGTATGACTGTGGCTGTACAGGAACTACTTGTCGGAACTTGTGGCTCCATGGCCCATCCGCGGCCAGCGATACGGCGGAACTAGACCCCTACGGAAAGCTCAGTTTTCTACCCTGGCCACGTCGTCCGTTCCGCGAGCATTCGCCGGACACGCGACGCGGAAACCGACGTTGTAGACGCCTTGCCAGGAGGGATACTGCCGGCGGAATGCGGAGCGACAGTGTTTCGGGCGGTCACGCCATGAGCCGCCGCGCACGGCTTTCTCGCCGAGGGGTGCGCCGTCTTCTCGGCCATCGTTCGCGTCGTACGGATACGGCCGGTAGCTGGTCAGCGTCCACTCGGCCACGTTGCCGTGCATGTCGTGAAGCTGCCAGGCGTTGGGGCGGTACGAGCCAACGGCAACGGTGACCAAGCCACTGTCGTCAAAACGCGTGTCACGGGGAATCCAGTCGTCGTACTTTGTGATCTGGCGTGGCAGTTCGTGCTGCTTGTAGGGATCGACGAAGAACGACCGGAGCTTGACGTCGGCCAGGTTGGCATAGGGGGAGAAATCTTCATCGACACCGCCGTAGGAGAATGGCGTATTCGTACCGGCTCGGCAAGCGTATTCCCATTGAGCTTCGGTGGGCAGCGTGAACGGTTCGCCGGTTCTTTCGGCGAGCCAGCGGGAGAACGCCATGGCTCGTTGCCAGGAAACTCGTACCACCGGCTGCTTTGGACCGTCGACCGAGAATCCGTGGACGCCGAATTGATATGCATTCCTCGATTCGACGTGGCTATCATGACTCGGATCGAATCTAGCGTACTGCTCGTTGGTGATCTCGCAAACGCCCATCCAAAACGGGGCGTTTGTGCTAACTCGGGCAACCGGTCGCTCATCGCGCTGCCCTGCGTCATCCCCCATGAGAAAATCTCCGCCGGGGATCAACGCCAACTGCAGTCGTATGCCGTCCGCGAGTTCGACGGTTCGACGTTCGGGCAGTCCTGTCGCGAGTTGACGGCGCCGTGCTTCCGCGGCATCAAAGGGCCAATCGGGAATCTGCGGCGCCCCCGTGGCACGATCGGGAGACCGTGCCACAACTGGAGGCGGCAGCGATTCGACCGCAGGAGGTGAGACGCTGGCCAGCGATTCGGGGTCTTCGTCCACGCCGGCGTAGGCATTTCGCAGATCGCGTCGCCGCTGGCGTTGTCGACCGGGATCGATCCCCGTTTCCGTCCACGTGCCATGGTAGGGCGTGTTCAGGTCGATCCAGGTGATCAGCCGATCCCAGGACTCTGCCTCGAGCTCGACGCCGTAATGCCCTTTCTGGAGCATCTGCACCAACTGCGTCGTGTTCGCGTGGAATTCCATGGGCATCAGCAGGTGCATATCGCTTTCGATTCCCGGCCGGCGCACTAGTTTTGACAATTCGAAGTAGCCAACGGAGAAGAAACGACCGCCGTCACTGTTCGTGTTGCCGGAGACGTAACATTTGTAATCGCTCGTGAGCTCCGAGCCTCGCAGATCCGGCAAGGGGGTTCCCGCATAGATCGCTCGTCCGTCGTGACAGCCCACGCAATTCCGGTCGATCACGGGCTGCACTTCGCGTTTGAAGCTGAAGTTTCTAGCCGGGCCGTACCAAGTCGCGATTTCGGATGGCGAACGGTCGAGTGCAAGCGACTCGCCCGCCAGCGGCGCCGCGTTTTCCGACGTATGGCAACCGACACAGGAAACCGTCTCGCCCGGCATGGCGACGAACCAACTCCGCATCAACTGCACCGCCTTGCCTTCGGAGTCCAGCGGCTGGATCGCGACCGGCGTGTTGGCCGGAACGCGAAAATGGGCTGATCCGTCGGCCTCGACAGGCACCGTGCCCAGGATACGCCGCACGTCCCAAGGCCCGTCCAGGCCGACAACGCCCAGAAGTCCCCCTTTTCCTTGGTAAGCGAAATGCAGAGAGTACACCCGCAAACGTTTCACTGTTCCGCGCGGGACGCCCTGCAACCCAGGACCCTGATACATGTCGGCGATGTGAACCATTCCCTCGTCGTTCGATAGATCAATTCGATCCGGGATGACCTTCGGCACGGGCGTTTCCCGGATTGGAATGGGTTCGAACAGACCGTAACCGTCCGCGTGATGCACCAGCAGCCGGTTTCCGAACACGTCGACCAGAAACAGATCCCAAGGCGTTGTGGGGGTTGGCTTGGCGCTGACCAGGAAATACTTGTCGCTCAACGGATATGGATGGACGAATTTGGGCCAACTATCGACCGTCAGTTCGTCGCGAATGATGGGCTCGACAGTCCTGCCCCAACCGGGAATCCGCTGGACGGCTCCATCGGCCTCGTGCCGCCCCAAAGCGACATCGAACAGCACTAATTCGCCTTCCCGGTGCGAACCGTGATGACCATTCACGATGCCGACGAATTTTGTAGCATCTGACGGAATTGGCCGTGCGCCGAAGATAGAATTGGGCCAATAGGAGTTGCTGCCGTAGTGCGCCCTTTGATCGGTGCCATCGGGGTTCATGGTAAACATCATGCGGCTATGGGCATGGGGCAGATCAGAGTACTCCCAGCGCAGATACATCACGCGCCCGCTGGGCATCATCACGGGATTGAAGCTGTGGTCCTGATCAAAGCTCAGTTGGCGAACGCCAGAACCGTCCGCTTCCATGCGATAGAGAAGAGCGACATGGCTGCCATTACAGGGCACGGCTTGAAAGCAAGCAGAGCTGCCGAACAGAATGCGACCGTCGGCCAGGTAGCAGGCATCGTAGTTATCGACGTCGGTCTGCTCGCCGCGGCTCACCTGGCGCAGGTCCGTTCCGTCCGTGCCAATCTCGTAGATCTGCCATGCACCATTGTCGTCTCGCATCGAGAAGAGCGCTCTCTGGGCATCGAAATGCAGGTCCACGTCCGTTACGCACCGCGGTCCGTCCGGCGCAAACACGGTCGTGAGCTTTCCCTGCGGTGAAACCGGAGAGAGCATGACGAGACAGTTGTCGTGGACATTGGGCACTAAAGTCGAGTTGCCCGTCGAGCTACGAGGAAGGCCGACGTCCCATTGGGTGCAAGTGTTCACGTCGCCGGGTTGGCCGTCTTTGATGGGCCGGCGCCGGACGAGCAGCAGCCGGTCGAAATCCAGAAGCGGATTCGCTTCGAGCGCCTCGCGCTCCAGCGCCAAGAGCCGTTTCGCTTGTGTTATGGCTTTCGTGTCACCGCGCGCCAAACCATCTAGAATCTCGCCTCGCTGCGGCTGGATGGCGTCCAACTCGGCCAAGCAGTCTTCGCCTTTGAGATACCGTGAGGGGAAGGACTGCGCCAAGTCACGGATTGCCATCCGCAGAGCCGGAAAGTTGACACCCTCAATACGATCTCGCAACTCGGTGATCGACGCATCCGTCGCGTTTTGCGTTACATCGATGCCTTCGCAGAGTGAAGCATGCGGGCCAACAAGCAAGCAGATCGCAAATGTGAGCCGGAAATAGAATGAAGCGGTCATGGCGTCAAGTATCCTTCCGTGCTGAACGGATCATCCAAGCCAGTATTTCGTATTTTGGGTCGAGCAGTGTGGATGCGCCCCGTTGCCCCGCATTGCTCGCGCCCAACTGCGCACATCTCGTGTTCACGGGAGATAAATCCTTCCTGCTCCGCGCAACGCGTCGATATCGAACAACTTCTCCAGTAGACGTTCCGCGGCAAGCTCGAGGTAACCGCGATCATACTTAAGCTTTCTCAGGTCGGCGAACGTAAGCACCGGCAAACTCCCAGCGACGTTACGTTCGCGGATGGTAACTTCCAGAGAATCCGGTCCCTCGGCGTTGCGGTTCCCCGTGAGCAAGACGATGTTGTTCTCTTGGCAGGCAATCCAGATCTCCGCGTCGGTCGCATCCGGTTCGAGGCCGAGATCGGCAAACGTGTAGAGTTCGATCTCTAGCTCGTTCCAGACATCTTCCCCATCCCCTTGGCGGCAACGGGCAAGCACGGCGCGAGCCAACCCTTGGACATCCTGGTCGCACATGATTCCTATCATGCCAACTGCTTCCCCTTCTCGCCCAACCGCTTCTGAAGTTTCTCCCGGTTCTGGTTCAGTTGGTTCTCGACCCAATCCGAATTGCCTTGGCCGATTCGCTCCTGGATCTTCGCGTATTCTCGTTCGACTTCGTTGCGGTGTGCCGCGATGTAATCCACTGCGGCCTGTACTTGGCGCGATGACAAGTCGAAGGTTAACGCGATGTCGTCCCGGCTATCGCCCGCTCGGTGGAATTCCCAAATGTGGTAAACCGTGATCCGCGTACCGGCGATCTCGGGGCCCCGTCCTCGGTCGATGATTTGTACGTCTTGCATGACGATCCTCCGGTGTATCTGAGGCGAATCCTGCCACCCACCCATTCTACACGCCTTGGGGCCAACCGGCCACAGTACAGTCAATCAACTGCAGAGCCGACCGGATTGGCCACGAGTCGCGGACGATGGCGATGTGATTTCTGCATGGAAAGGCCCGTGGTTGCACCGAAAGACTTTTGAGGACGCCATGTACATGGTTGCAGCGAGCGTCAGGAACCGCAAAAATCACTGAACGTGCGCCGTCGGACGAAGGCTGCTCAGTATGACTCGTCGTCAACGCGCCAACCGGGAGACATGATGGGAGAACTACTGACAACCGTCGACGTTGTCATCTTCTTCGGTTCCTTACTCGCGGTGATGGGGATCGGCCTGTGGGCGGGACGCAAGGAAGACACGTCGGCCGACTACTACTTGGCCGGTAGGTCCACGCGGTGGTGGGGCGTGGCTGGTTCGATTTTCGGTTCGAACGTTTCCGCCAACCACATCGTTGGTTTCGTCGGACTGGGCTTCAGCGTTGGCTTTGCACAAAGCCACTTCGAGATCACCGCGATCGCCGGGCTTCTGCTGTTGTGCTACGGCTTCCTGCCCATCTACCGCAAGTTGAACCTGTACACGCTCAGCCAGTACCTCAGCCAGCGTTACGACGACCGCAGCCGTATCCTGTACGCTTTGATCATGGTCGTTGTAATGGTGATCATTCAGATGGTCCCCGGTTTCTACATCGGCTCGCGGTCGCTGAACATACTGCTTCAGGGCGGACCCGGCGAGATCGATCCGACCTGGTACAAGTTGGGTATCATTCTCATGGCCTTGGTCACCGGCACCTACACGATCCTGGGTGGGCTGAAAGCAGTGATCGTTACGGACGTAATTCAGTCGATGCTGCTCTTGGTTGCTGGACTGACGGTGGCAGTAATCGCCTTTGCCCAACCGGAGATCGGCGGCTGGAGCGGCATGACGGCGATGGACGCCGCCGCCGGTGGGGCCGGGAAAATGCACCTATACCGACCGATGAATGACCCGGACCTACCGTGGACCGGGATGCTGTCAGGGCTCATCGTCCTGCATTTCTACTATTGGGGCACCAATCAGTTCATCGTCCAGCGGGCGCTTTCGGCCCGCAGTGATCGCGAGGCCCGGCTGGGCATCATCGCGGCAGGTTTCTTCAAGCTGCTGATTCCCTTCTTCGCCATCGGCACCGGCATCGCCGCGTTTTATCTGTTCCAGAAGCGCGGAATGGATGTCGCCCAGGACGCCGTTTTCACCACGCTGCTGACCGAGCTGGTCGCGCCCATCGGCTGCGGACTGCTGGGGCTGGTTGCCGCAGGCATGATCGGAGCTATCCTTTCGAGCCTCGACTCGATGATGAATTCGTCGGCCACCATCGTTACATTCGACCTCTATCAGCGATACATTAACCCCGAAGCCTCCGAAAAACGGTTGATTTGGGTGGGCCGGATGTGCATCGTGGTCTTCATCGCCGGGGCGGCCTGTCTGACCATCTTCATCATGGATCCCAACTCGGAGGAGAGCTTTTTCCTGCAGATCGTCGATCACCAGAGCCGCTTGGTCGTCGGCGTGGTAGTGGCGTTTGCATTGGGCATGATGTGGAGGCGAGCGACCTCGGCCGGAGCACTGACGGCGATGTTCGCCGGCGTGGTCCTCTCCTATGCGCTCCCATATGCCTACGACACTTACCTCGGAGTCGATCCGTCGATCGCGAAACTCTTCGGCCAACAGCTCAGCTTTCTGCACACCGTGGCCGTGGTGGCAGTCCTCTGTGTACTTGTCCAGGTGATTGTCAGCCTCTTGACCCAGCCGGACAAAGAAAAGTCGAAACTCACCTGGGTTGGCCTGGGAATCGTCAAGGCGTCGACACTCGGGACGATCACAATCTTGTGCGTCGCGTCATTGGTGGTCTATGCGATCTTGGCAATCACCATGATTGCCCAATGGGTCTCCCCGTGTACAGCGGCTTGGTTGGCTGCCGCTTGGACTTGGGCGATATTCCTTCTTCCTGCGGTCAAAGAGGCCCGCGTTGAAGGAGGGACTTTCGCACCGATCCTCCCGTTGCTTCGCCAAGACCGCTTCTGGGCCGGCCTGCTTGCCGCGGCGGCGGTGTTCATGATGTATTATTTCTATTGATCGCGACAAAGACAGGCAACGGATGCTCGCTGACCCGAGGAGGACTAACTCATGCTGAATGTTCGAATCCGTGTCGTCGTATGGGTCAGTTTGTTTGCCTTGCCCTGTGGCGCTCTGACTGCGGAAGCGCAGCCAGCGGGCGATCCGTCCGCGGACAAGTCGTTAACTCTACCGCCAGCAGGACGTGTGCTGGTGATCGAGGGGCGATCAGGGAAAGTTGGCGGCGGGTTGGACCTTCAGTTCGGGAAGTCGGGGCGGCAGGCGCCCAAATTCGAGTTGCGGGCGCAGGATGTGGTGGAAGCCAACCATCACTGGCGTCTGACCAAGGTTGCGCCCGAGGAAACACCGGACGCCTGCCTGATGCTGACGTTGACCGCTCGGGAGGAGTACGAACGGCCGGTGCGCCGCGCGTACTTCATTCGCCCGGATCTACACTTCTATTTGCCCGACGATCCGGCGTATAAGAAAGCGTTGGCGGGCTGGGCGCGGCTGTCATCAGCATCCCAGCATGTCTTCCGGTTGGAGATCGTGCGGCGGATGGGTCGGGTCGAACTGACGATCGACGGACGGTTCTTTTCCAGCTTTGCCGACAAGCCGGAATTCCAGCAATTGGCCGTGCACGAAGCAGAAGGCGGCAAAGTGGTGGCGATCGGAGAGGAGAAAGACCCAGAGGACGCTCGATTCTTGCCGGTGGACGTTTCCGCCAACTGCCATCAGGATGACGTGCGCATCGAGTCCATGTCATTGAAGTCCGGCGCGCAAACAGTCGCGGGCAAGCCCTTGCGAGTGGTTTCGCCCGAGGCACATGTGGACGTAGGCCTGGCGCGTTGGCTGCGGAAGGCCGGCAGCGACAGCTTTTACGATCCCTACTATCGCCGCAGTGCCTGGGACAACCTGCCCGAAACGATCATCTTCTCGGTACCTAAGCGTCACTACAACACGGCGCATGTCCTCTGCGCAGTGCGAACCGACGGCGGTCGCGCGCCGATCATGAGTCTGCGTATGGCGCGTTACCGCCAGGCCTGGGACGGTTCGGGGGCGACGCAGGCCGATTCGACGGTCTGCATCGACCCTGGACAGCCGCAAGGCTGCGATCGCATTCAACAGGTCGGTGAAATCACGGCTGACATTCGCGGAAAGAAGCACACCCTTCCGCTGTATCTGGTCGAAATTCCGTTGCGTACCGGCGAGCTTGCCGATCTGTTCCACATGGAAGGGACCGATTTCAATGAGAGTACGGATTTCTTTTCCGTCGAATTTACTCGCCAGTTGGGGTTGCGCCGTACCGTGAATCACAGCAATCACGAATGGAAGCCTCTGGGGCCGCAGAGCGGGGTAGTCGTGCTTGGGCTGACCTTGGAGAAATCCCCGGTCGCGATCCGCATTGAATCGGCGGAGCCCGGATACGTCTTCTACAAGCACGAGAAGCCCGCTCTGACGATCGCGACGGCAAACCCCGGCGACCGTCCGGCATCTCTGGATCTGTCGGCGAGCGTCACCGACTTCTTTGGCGAGCAGCGTGAAGTGAAGCTGAACCTAAACGCACCGCCAGGCGAATCCAAACACCGATTTGACCTCGGGCAGTTCCAGCTCGGCTGGCACTCGGCCACGTTCTCTTTCGCCGACGAGCAAGGCCGCTGCGTGTGGCAACAGCCGATCAGCTTTGCGCTCTTGCCGCCGGATACGCGCAAGGCGGGCAACGAATCGCCGTTCGGCATCTGGTGGTTCAAAGGATCTCACTACACGCAAACCGATCCCGACGTGGCTCTGTCGCTGATTCAAAAGCTGGGATTCCGCCACACAACCTCCGGTTTCCAGGAGAAACGTGGGCAAACCCCCGAGAAAGCTCGCCAGTACGGCGTGACGGCAAGCATGATGCGTTACCACCGGGGAAAGGCCAAGGATTCGTTGGAGAAGCCAACCCGTGAGTTTGTCGAGGATTGGCCCGAAGTCGATTGGGCCATGGTCTTTCACGAAACGCGCGGGCCGGAATTGGGCATCGAATTGCCTCCAGAGCTACTCGGCAAAGAACCGCCTACGATCGACAAGGAATCGCAAGAACGCTTCGGCGAACTTTGGAAGCAGGCTATCGAGTACGTCCAGACGGTCCGTCAAACGAAGCCCGAAATGAAGATCATGCTGGGCAATAGCGGGACGCCCACTATCGTGCACTGGCTCCGTGCAAAGTTTCCCCGTTCATACTGGGACGCCCTCGGCATGGAAATGGCCGTGCAGAAGATGGTACCCGAAGGCCAGCCCAATGGCTGGAACCTCCAGAGCCTTTGGATCGCAAAACGGATGCGCGAGATCTACGGCTACGACGATCTGCCGATCACTTCCTGCTACGAGTTCGACTACCGGGCCACCGCCGTCGGCGCTTTGACGCCGCATCGCCAAGCCGCCTGGTACGCTCGAGATGCACTGCATTGCCTTGCCTATCGTATGCCCCACATCAACATCGCCCTGCTGGGCGACTGCAACAGCGCGTACTACACCAGCCGCTGGGGTTCAACGGGCGTCTGCTATCGAGCGCCCCTGAACATGCCCAAGCCCAGTTACGTGGCCCTCGCCACGCTAACGCGCGTGCTCGACCGCGCGGAATACCAACGATGGCTCGATACGGGCTCGACCGGCGCGTACTGTCTGGAGTTCAAGCGACCCCACGGTGGTTATGCGTATGCGTTGTGGACGGTCGTAGGCCAATGTCAAATGCACTTCGAGACGACCTCCGAGCGGATCGAGGTGGTCGACAGCATGGGCCGCAAACGGGTTGCGGCGGCAAACGAGCCTGTTGTTCTTGGCGACACGCCGGTGTACGTGCTGAGCGAAGACCCGTTGAAGTCTGCCCGAGCAGGCGAGGCTGAGCATGAAGAACCGATCCTCACCGATGTCGTTGTGGCAGATTCCCTTTCTGATGCCAAACAATGGCGCGTTGTGGAAGAGCCCGACGAGGCATTTGAAAACTGGTGCGCCTACTCGCCGCTCGCGCAGGCCGACATCGAGTTGAAGGCCGGCGCAGAAGGCGGTCTACAAGTCGCCCTGCAATCGCAACCCGACGTGGCTGATATCGTGGGTCGCTACGCGATACTTGAACCAGCCGGAGGCCCCATTCCCGTTGCCGGCATGCCGGATACGATCGGCGTCTGGGTTCACGGCAATTCCAGTTGGGGACGAGTGGTCTTCGAACTGATCGACGCCAAAGGACAACGTTGGTCGTCCAACGGCTATGGCGAAGCGCCCAACAGTTGGGACCTGTCCGACTGGCAAGGTGATACGTGCATCGGCTTCGATGGTTGGCGACTGATCACTGTGCGGCTGCCGGATTTTTTTGCCGGCAGCGGTCATTACGGGCCCAATTTCTTTCAATGGCGCTGCCATGGCGATAACAGCAAGGACAACCGACTCGCCTATCCAATCCGCCTCGACCGGATCTACTTGATCCTGCGCGACAAGCTCGTGTACCTGACCGACATGGTTCCTGCCAGTTCGAACAGGATCGAGCTGAAGAACCTGACCGTCGGTCGATCCATGGCGGATCGTTAGACCGTGTCTCGATATCCATTGGCCAGTCGATATGCGCCGTACGATGGCCTTCCAAGGCCGTCGATTCGCCATTTCCGACGGCCTTGGAAGGCCATCGTACGCCGTTTCGGGGCACGTGTTCAGACGGTTTCCGGAATCACAAACGGAGCGCGGTACTGTCCTCGGGCAAGCTGGTTCGCCCTGGTCGCCAGTTCGGAATTGCCCACGAATTGCTCCGTGGCTGAATCCATCTCGAGCCACGGCCCCAGCACGGCCTTCGTCTTGGTGAAGTCGACACCACTGACCTCAAGGTGTTCCTGGAAGCGTCCGAAGGTCTCCGCGGCGTCGCTGCCCCGATCCTGGATCGCCTCTTGGACCTCGCCCGAGGTGTGCTGCGTGCCGAGTCGATAGGAGATGTTCGCCATGTGAACCAGGGCACTGGATAGATGGCCTTCGAGCACGTCGGCGCGTTGGTCGCTGACCTTCCGGCTGCGCACGGCCGAGATGAAGTTGAACAGATGCCCTTTGTGCGCAGGGAAGCCGCCGGTGTCGCCCGCTTCACCCGAAGGGCCGGGCAAGCCGGAATCGCCGCGTTCGCACTTGGCTTTGGTGCCGATCGTCTTGGGACCTTTTTCTGATGGCAAGTTGCGTAGCTCGAAAATGATCATGGGCCCCGGCTCGTACTGGAACAGGGCAACATGCGTGTTGGGCGTCTGGCCGTCGTCGTCAAACAGGAAACGACCGCCGAGGCTCATCACGCGTTTGGGCAATACACTCTGGCCCAGCGACAGGCGGCAGGCGTCCAGGGGATAGATGCCGTTGTTGCCGATCTCGCCGGTACCGGTCGACCACACCCAATGCCAATCGTAATGCAGGTTCTTTCGTTTCAACGGCTCCAATGGAGCTGGCCCGGCCCACAAGTTGTAGTCCAGTGATTCCGGGGTGGGCTGCGGGCCGTCGACCTTACCGATGCTCTGTCGCATTCGGTTCAACGACGTGTGGCACACGAGGATTTTTCCGAGATCGCCGATCTCCAGTCGCATCTCTCCCGTGCTTTGACCGTGATTCTGATTGCCGAACTGCACCATGCGATTGTACTTTCGAGCCGCCTCGACCATCTTGCGGCCTTCCCACAGGTTGTGGCACAGCGGCTTTTCGCAATAGACATCCTTACCTGCTTGGCAGCCCCAGACCGTTACCAATGCATGCCAGTGGTCGGGCGTGGCTGTTGTGATCGCGTCGATGTTCTTGTTGTCCAGCAGTTTGCGGACGTCGGTATAGACATCCACTTTCTGGTTCAAGTCCTTGGCTTCCTTCTCTCCGCGATCCCGCACGCCGCGATCCGGATCACACAACGCGACCACGCGGACGCCGGGCAGTTCACGAAGCAGTCTTATGTGAAGGCGTCCCTGGCCACGGAAACCGACCACGCCCACGCGTATGTCGTCGTTGGCACCCAGTGCCCGCGCATGGGGCGCTAGTGCCAAGCCAGCACCCGCAGCCAGTGATCCTCGAACAAATGTACGGCGAGTGAATCGCTTCATGGCTGTGCCCTTTCGATTAGCTTGGTTTGCGGAAACGGTTTCTTTTGCCATCCCGTGGCGTCGATGCGTCGGAATTCGCCTTCGATGTCGTCGCCTTCGTAGAACGACAGCCAACCGCGAAGACGTTGCGTTTGGCCGGGGTCGCAGTCGGGGAATATAGGGTCTGAATGAAAACAGGGGCACGGCGGGTTGGCCCACGGCCGGTGACATGGTGTCCACGCGGTAACGATCCATCGTTTTCCGTCGTCCGATCGACAGGCGGCATAGGGCGCTGCCAACACCTTGTTGTCGTTCGATTGTGCGGCGAACCCTTTGGCCTCTTTTGGCATCACACAGTTTTGGACTCGCAGGTTTGTCAAGCGGTCTCTCGTGCGGTTGGTGAGCCACATCTCCATTAGCACCGCCTTACGCGTCGGCACGATCTTGGTACCAAAGACGATTCCGTTGGGCAGCGTCCGCTGGATGTCGAAAGTGCCGTCGTCACGGCGGTTCCATTCCAGCCGTTCCATTTCGACACCTTGCTTGGTCCAGACCGTGGGTACATGGGTGTGGGCGAGATAGGTCAATCCAAGATTCGACCAGATCGCCTCGGGCACGTCAGCGACCACGTAGCTTGCCCGATCCCACGGCGTGAACACGCTGACCTTGGTTTCTCGCTGAGGGGCGATGGCACCATCCAGAAAACCGATGCGCGGATGCCGGCCGCCTGGATACGGCAATACGAGGATTGGATCGTCTTCGGCCCGATCCGGACGACCATCGGGGCGGATGTCGAAACGCTCGAGAGCCGCCTTGACCTCGGCGGCCGACAGCCCTGTCGCCTCCGTCACCTCGGCGACCGAAAACTGGTGATACCAGACCATGTTGCGCAGCCAATAGCACAAATCGGTATCGCTGTCCGGTCGGCGCGCGTTGGATACGGCGTTTGATACATCTGCCGAATCAGCGGCCCACACACGGTTGACAACAGGAGCCGTGACATTCGACATAGGAGCGGCAAGGACGAGTACGAGGCTGAGCCTTGCGAATCTAGCAATCATGGTACCATCCTCCGAATTGTTACCCGGGTGTGGTCAGGGATCGCCGGTAGCGTCCCTTTTCGATTTCTTTAGCGTGCGATATCGTTTAACCGCAGGGCCAGCGGCCCGCGCGGGAGTTGACCTGGAACTGGCATCTCTTTCTACGTCGGAGACAAACACCACACAACGTCCTCGCCGACGCGCGGCCCGTTGGGCACAGCGGTTAAACGAAGAAGTTGTCTCACGGGCAATTCTACACCAATCGAAACATCGAGGGGCCGGCAGCCGTGGCGAAAAACGTTGCGTTCTCGCTTTGCTGAGGGAACCTCGCTTGGTAGGCATCGTACCAGGCGGCGAGAAAGCCGTCGACTTCGGCACGAGAAACCATCGCCCAAACGCTGCCACCGAAGCCGGCACCAAACGCCGACGCGGCCACCGCTCCATGTTCGCGTGCCGCGGCGGCCAGATAGACTGTCTCCGGAATCTGATTGCCCAACAGTTGCTCGGCGGCCTGTTGTGATCGGTCGACCCATCGCCCGAATTCCACGAGGTCGCCGCTGGCCAAAGCGTCACCGGCCGCGGGGATCACCTGCTCGTTTTCGACGATAAAGTGCTCCAGGCGGGACAGAAGTGCTCGGCTGTCGAATTCCTCAGACACCGCCTTCGAGACAACTTCCCTTAGCGAATCCGCCGCGCGCTCGCTGCTGTGCAATACGGTCGCCAAGTGTGCATCATCGCGTCCCGTCTCGCGCTGCCACAACTCCGTAACCGCCGCGATCAATCGAGATGCCCGATTGTATTTCTCGCACGCCTCGCCGGTCTTCTCCGCAGCCACTCCGCTACTGGCAATGACGAATGTGTACCCATCCGGCAGCGGAATCGTTTTTTCGAATCGAACCGGGCAGTACGCATACTGGCTTATGTGGCCGGTCTGGGCGCAGAGAATTGCGGTGTGGTCTTCGCTGCCGCCGAAGGTGCCAACGCCGCGGTCGCCTTCCAGGTTGCCGTAGCTCTGGCCGTTTTCGATGGTGGCCAGGTAGCCGGCCAAGTTCAGTGGTTCGTCGAGTTCGCCCGGAAAACTCGGATGGTGCCAGACATCGTTCGCGTCGGCCAGGGCAAAGAAGACTGCGATCATTAAAGCGCTGGAACTGCTCATTCCAGCAGCCGGTGGCAGGTCGCTGGCAAATGCGATGTCTACGCCCAACGCAGTCCCTGGGAAGTTGCGGGCCATGCGCCGCGCGACGGTCATGGGGTAATTGGACCAATCGCCCTGGGCCGGGGCCAGCTCTGGATCCAAGGCAAATCGGATCGTCTCGTTGCGAGCCACATCGGTGACGATGATCTCGGAGTCATCGCGGGCCGCGGCAACCAGGCAGAATCCGCGTTCGGCGGTCGCGACGATGCTGCTGCCGCCTGCGTAGTCGGTGTGTTTGCCAAGCACCTCGATACGGCCCGGCACATAGTACGCCCGCCGGGCGTCTCCTGCGGCGGCGGCGGTCAACGCATCCGAACCTCTACCGAACAGCTCTGCTTTCGCTTCGGCCGCACGCGAATCGAACCCGCGAGTCATCAGGGACCGTGCAACCTGTTGGCGGTCGGAAAACTGCGTATTCATAGACGACCTTTAGGTTTGACATCTAGGGAGTCAGGGATCAGGCGTACAGAATTCAATTTTGCCGGGTTTGCCGCTAACCACCTGGATGGGCTCTTGACCGGCGAAATTGAATTCTGTACGCCTGACCCCGAGTTTACTCACAGGTCAACCTTCACGTCCGCCAACTCGGCCGTCACCGGCGCGATGTCGTTGCGGCTGGTCAAATCGAGCACACCGACGTGCATCCGGACAACATGAAACGGCTCGCTCAGCACATCGATTACGTGTTGGATGGCGGTCGGTAGCTCATACTCGCCTCGCACCGAAGGTTCGATAACGCGGCAGGCATCGAAGATCGATGGTCCGAGTCGCCAGCAATTCATGTTGACCCACAACGGCCGGGGCATCGCAGCCAGCGTCGCTTCGTCCGGCTTCTCGATGATCTGCTTCAAGCAGCCGCTGTCGTCAAGCTGGCCTATGGCAAATCTGGCCACGCGATCCGCATCGATGTTGCTGCCCTCCAGCAAAGCATCCTTTTCAAATAGCGCGACTGCCGATCCTTCCTGTCGACGCAAGGCATCGAGGACTTCGAGCGGGTAGTAGTTGTCTGAATTCAGCATCACAAAGTAATCGCCGTCCGCGAACGATTCCGCGGCCGCCACGGCGTCGGCCGTGCCATTTGCCTCCTGTTGGATGGCAAATTCGATCTCCAACCGTTGCGGCTGTATCTCCCGGCCGTAATAATCTTGAATCTCCTGGTGCTCGGGGCCGACGACCAGGCAGACGCGACGATATCCGGCATCTGCGAGTGCAGAAAGCACGTAGTCCAGAAACGGGCGGTCGATGGGGATCATCGCTTTGACCCCAGAATCGGCCGCAGCCGCCTGGCGTTCGTCTAACTCGGTCTCCGAATCCTGACGACTCATCCGAGTGCCGCGTCCTCGCGCGAGGATCACCGCTTTGTCGATCAAGTTGGTTGTCACAGCTAAGCCTCCATACTTTGCGCTTTTTTCAGGATCATGGGACGAGCCTCTTCCATAAAGTCCTTTACGTCGACGTAGCGCATCGTACGGCCGGCGAAATCTCGACTTTCTAACGCACCCAGGAATCGCGATTGGAACTCGTCCATGTTCGAACCGTAAATGTGGTAGCTGTCGGCCACGTGGCAGTAGCGCCCCAGCTTGATATCGCTGCCGGTCAACTCCGAAACCCTGGCGGCGATTCGTCGCTGGAGTTGCACCAGGGCGAACATGTTCATGAACGCCGCCTTGTATGCGTCGTTGCTCCGGAAGCGTATGTTCATGTTCAAGAGCGGCGTGCCCGCGTCCTCGATAACACGGCACCAGAGACTCTGCAGGCAGGCCGGGTCGTAGCAGTCGCTATCCTCCCACACTTTCCAGGTGACTGCCTGCGCACGGCGCGTGTAACTGGTTTCGGCCAACTGCTGGCAGATGGTCTCGATCTGGTCGATCGGTTCGTCGTGCGAAGGCACCGTATACGCGAACAGCCGTTGGTGGTAGGTGTATTCCCAGCGAGTGTCCTCCGGGTCGTCCGGGTTGCGTACACAGTGGTCTTTGATGCCATCGCAGACCTCCATGACGTATTCCTGGAGATCTTCGAAACCGCCGGGAATGTCGCGATGTATCATCGGTTCGGCCAACGGATCGTCGACGGTAATGATCATCGTCGCGTCCTTGCTGGGCGGGTCATCCGGCTTGTCGTACTGGGTGCTGATATCGCAGCCCTGTTCGTACAGGCGGATTAACGAGTTTTCCCACGCTCGAGCAATACCATCTCCGTCGACCGTCAGCACGGGTATTCCGGCCATTTGTGCGTCCTTTCCGGCTGAAGTTTCCTACCGTGGGGCACGTTTCTAACGTGCCAGGAACCCAACCGGCACGTTGGAAACGTGCCCCACACGAATCGAACTCGGCACGTGCAGGTCATTAGGTTGAACCCAGTTTCGTTCCGGCGGACCATTGTCAGGACGGTCGCGCGTTTTGACAAGCCCCTGCTCGGAGCCAGCCAAATCGACAACCTTGTCTGCATTGGCCCTCCGGCGAATAATCCCGTAGGCGAACCTACGATCCCCGTCGCGTGTCCTTTGTCGGGGGATCATTCTTCACGAAGGAGGCGATCATGTCAGTTGCCGTGCCGCGAATCCGTGTTGGCGAGCCCGTTTGTCATCAAGCTCTTTCGATATTTCCGCTTTTCTCCGACTCGAAGGGCGGCGTCGATTATCGTCTGTCGGACGAAGCTCTGGCCGATGAATCGCTGATCGTCGAGGAAACCAGCGAATCCGGTTCGGTGCCCGAATTGCTGGTGGAGAACAAGGGGGACACGCTCGTTCTGTTCATCGAAGGCGAAGAACTGATCGGAGCCAAGCAGAACCGTATCCTAAACACTTCGGTGCTGATCGCCGCGAAAAGTAAAGTGAAAATCCCCGTGAGCTGTGTCGAGCAAGGCCGCTGGGGATACAGGTCACGGCGATTCCATTCCAGCGGTTCTCATTCCCCGTCCCGGCTTCGTTACGCCCTGAAACGATCGGTTTCCGGCTCGACAAGGAGTGGACGAGGTCATCGATCAAACCAGGGAGAAGTCTGGGATTGCGTGGCTGCTTGTCTTTCTACCCACGACGTGGCGTCGCCCACCGGCGCCATGTCGGAAGCCTTCGAAGCCGTGGAAGCGAGGACGTCCGACTTCCGGAGCGAGTTGAAGTACGTGGAAGGCGCAACCGGCGTCGCCGTCGCCATCGGCAAACAGGTCGTCGCACTTGACGTGTTCGACAGGCCTTCCACATGCCAGAAGGTCTGGGATCGACTAATGTCGGGCTGCATCCTCGACTCGCTTCACGCCGAACCCGACGAGGATCGGGCGGATGCAGCCGATGTGGAACGGTTGGTCCAGTCGGCTGATGAAGCCGATTGGCAACAGGTTCAGCCAGTGGGCGAAGGCGAAGAATACCGGGCTGAATTCGCCGAGGACCATGCTTCAGCCTTGTCATTTGGAGATAATCTGGTGCACGCAAGCGTTGTCGCCTCGGTTTGAGGGCAGGATCGCCGACAAGACAGTCTTTCGCCGATGGGTACTTTCGTTTAACCCGAAGCCGAAGGCGATGGCGGACTGGGGGGATGGATCGTCCACACGTAGCGCCCGCCATCGCCTCCGGCTTCGGGTTAAACGGGGAAGCTGTCTCATCCACGGTCCTTCACGATGGGAAGCACTTTCCGAACGCGACGAGCAGCCTTGGCGGGCCTTTCAGGCGTATCTTTCGCCGCAGGAGCGCCCAGACGAGGCTCTTCTCCTTGGCCAGGAATCCCAGCCACGTCTGGGTGTCGGCCGCGATGCGCAGATCGGCGTCGCCGTCGTGTCCCTCGGTCACGGTCAGCGTCTTGTTGCGTATGACAACCGTGACTTTGCGCTGCTCGTTGCCGGTGAAGGTGAAATGATAGGTGGCGTCGAGCCCCTCGGACTTGTTTCGCTGAAAAACGAGCGGTAGCCCTTGGAGGAACTGGTCGACCGTTCGAGGATGAAGGCCGTTGCCAACGTGCTTTGAGCGTTTGTTCGGAAAACGTTTGGCGATGTGGTCTTCGGCGTCGGATCCGGGTACCACGTAGACCGTTTCTGCCTTCTCCTGCAAAGGGCGGACGTTTTCCTTCAGATGCGTCTTTTTGTCGGCCAGATATGGGCCAATCACGTCCTCACCTGCGGGACACACCGACAGGCAGTACGCCGCTTTGTAGTTGGCCCCGTACGAAAGACTTTGCCACATCGACGCCGATTCGGCGTCGGAGACCCGGTTTCGATAGTCCGTGGGGCTCCGGCTTTCGGAGACCTTCTCGACCCAATCGGTGAAGCCACCCATAAACTCACGATAGTTGTGTGTGTAGCAGGCCGAGAAGTTGAAATGTCCGTCCGAGGAGATTGCACCCACGGGGCATGTTGCCACGCACAGCTTGCATTCGAGGCATGGGTTGTAGTCGATGGGCTTGCCGTGCTCGGACACCTCGGCGTCGATCAGCACCGTGCCGAGTAAGATGAAATTGCCGAATTTTGGATGAATGATGTTTCGGTGGATCCCCATTCGGCCCAACCCGGCAGCCACGGCCACCCGCTTGTGAGAGACAACCCAAATCTTGCCGGGAAAACGCTGCATCTCCATCGGGAATCCCATTGCCGGATTGATCGCTCGAACACTTCGTTCTTCCAGGGCTCGGACGATCTTCCGGGCCGTGTCGTTCACTTCATCTCCCGCACGATGAAATTCGAGGTTTGCCACCGAGCGGGCTGCATTGCGGATTGGCTCCCGGTTCATGCGGACGACAAAGCTGACAAGCGTCTTGGTGGCAGGATAGCAGCGCATAAGATCGTCGCGTTGATCGTCCAGTTCCGGTCGCTCGATCTCCACAAAACCGACGTCGTCAGCGCCGGCTTCTAGAGCGCACTGACGCAGCCACCCAGCATCCAACACTTGGCTTTCCTGGCTCGCCGTATCTGGTTGATTCGCTCGAACTCGCTTGACGGTAGGATGTTCGTCCAACTTCATGGCATTCTCCTATTTGCATATGCAAGTTTTTCGGCAAAAAAAAGAGATGATCATTCACAGGAATCGACGGACTAAAGTCGTTTGACGGCCTGTTTCAGTTGATCAACCAATCCTTCACCCAGAACGGACTCCGCTCGCTCCTGCGCAATTTGCCACGCAGGGCCCGCGCGATCCAGCAATTCGCGTCCCGCATCCGTCAGGCGAAACGGTTGCGCCCGCCCGTCTTCGTCGTGCACGACTTCCAGCCATCCCTTCACCTTCATGCGTTCGACGTTCCGGCTCAGCGTCGAAACATCCAAATGGAGATGCGCACAAACGTCGGCCGGGCGAGCCGTCCCCATCTTACCGGCAGCCACCAGAATATTCATTTGGCTGGCTTTCAGACCGAGCGGACGAAGGGCATCGTCGTAGATCTTCGTGATCGCCCGGTTCAGCATTCGCACGCGCACGGCGATGCACTCTGCGGCAATTGTGTCGATCGTCGTTTCGGTCTGTCCGGTCGTCATGGTTATCAATCCTACATGTGCTTGCATATGCAACTAACTGTCGTGTCAAGTGCTCACATCGCGACTCTTGGCGCATGCGGCGCGCCGTGATCACCGTTGGAGTTCACGCTTCAGCGTGCCCGAAGACAGCCTTATGCCTGAACTCCAGCAGCAAAATTGGTCATTGGGATTTGGGCCTTGGTCATTTCACGACGTGCGGCCCTGACCCAGGTGCTTCGAAAAACATTCTCTTGTGCGGCACCACATCTCGTCCGACAGCACGTGCCCGACACCTTCTTCGATGAAGTAGCTGAAGTTCTCGGCCGCGCCCGCCTCTTCATACGCCTTGGCGATGCGATTGACGCCTTCACGCACTTCCTGGATCGGGCTGCCACCGTCTTTTTCCCCAAAGTTCATGTGGAGTGCCCGTGGCGCGATCAGGGCGGCAATGTCGGGCGTGTCACCGTATTGGAAGAGACCGGGGATGAAATTTGGGAAACAGTGCAACAGGTGCGTCCGATGAATGGCTGCGTACGTGGGCATGCAGCAGTTACCCACCAGACATTTCAGCCGCGGTTCCCACGGGCCGACCAGCCACGTGTGGGTAGAACCCATCGAATGGCCGTAGCAGCCGATCCGTTCTTGGACGACTTCGGGACGCGAACACAGATAGTCGATCGCTCGCCGCATGTCCAGGATGTTTTTCCAGGCCATGCATTTACCGGCAACGACGTAACGCAGGAACTCGAAGCGTTCGAAGCTGCCGCCTCGAAGGCGCTCACTCTGACGCTCCTCGAAGCACAACGCGTCAGGACACAGCACCACGTAACCCTCCTTGGCCAGGGCAACGCCGGTATGATGCATCGGGTTGCCGGCCAGCCCCGCCGGTTCGTTTTTGCCCAAATGGTATTGACCGTTGTGCTGGTGCCAAATCGCGACGGCCGGAGCCGGATGATCCGCATTCACGCCGTCAGGCACCAACAACATGGCCGGCACGCGATCGCCCGGTTCGACTTCGTAAGTGAGCGATTCGATCCGATAGCCGTCTTTGGCCATCGTCTCTCGCAACTGTGGCTTCAGTTCAGCCGGATCGGGCCACGGGCCTCCCAGACAATCCATCAGCCTTTTTCTGAAGTCTTCGCCAGCCATTGATCCGTCCCCTGTGGCAGATTCCTTGGCAGTGGCCTCGACGCCCATTACGGCAACCGCGCCGGCCGCCGAGCCCGCCAGAAAAGTGCGTCGTCCAATTCGGCCGCTGTTCGATTCGCGTGCGTCGCTCATGATATCACTCCTGGCTGAGTCGTTTGTTTAGATTGGCGATGCCCTCTCGGTAGATATTCAGCACCTGGTCGCGTTCGGTTCCATCTGCAAAGACCGCCTTTTCTTCGATCGCCCGAATGGACTCCTGCATGTCGATAATCAGTTCCTTGGCTACGTCAGGTTTGAAGATGTTCTTCTCGGCCAGCTCGATGTACACCGCGCTGGTATGACCAAAGATGTTTCCGCCCAACTCGTTCTTCACCTGCGAGTTGACCCGCAGCGCAATCCACCCGGGCTCGTTCACCTCAATCGGACACGTCAGTTCTGCCTTGAAGTGTCCGCCGACCGGAGAACTCGCCTTGCTGGCCACAACGCTGCCATTGTGGATGACTTCGATCTTCTGGAAATCGCAGCGACCAACCGCCCGTCCCCGAATCTCCAACTGCGTGGGCTGCGACAATCGAAGAACATCGCCCGGGCCGCATTGGTCGACCTGCAACTCCAATAACGGGCCGTTGGTTATGAACGACTTACCTGCTCGAAGCGCCTCCAGCCATCGCGGAATGGTCAGCGGTTGCGGAACCTCGACAAACACACGGGAGAAATCGAAGATGAACCAGTCGGTACCGGTCGAGAAGGGTACGCGCATGCCGATGTTCATGAAGCGGTAGTACGTATCTTCATACGTTCCCTGGGTGCCGCCGTCGAAGATGTTGTGGGCGTCCAGTGTCCCGGAGACCCATTCGGGAACCTCCTGCCTGCCGAAAGCGTTGTGACACCAGACGATGGTCGCCCCGTCACCGCGCGCCTTGTCGATGGCGAAGCGCAAGGACGGAAAATCGGACCCTTCTCCCATAATGCCCGGCCCGATGCTGACGGGTCGGATCAGTTTGTCGATGTCCAGGAACATCACATGTCCGTACCCTTCGCCTCCGGGGCCAAAATTGTGGCGGTGCTCTTCGCCGAAGCCGAACGTGACGTCGTGTGTGGATAACTTCTTCAAATCTTCTTCTGTGTAGGTATTGGAGATGTAACCGCGTTCTGCCTTAGCGCGTCTCAAGAAGGAAACAAACACCAACTCCAACTCATCGGCTCGCGAAACGGACCGAAGATATTGGTCGGCTTGCTCACGGCTGATCGACATGAGATGCAAGTGAGTGTTGCCGTTGCGCCAATCTCGCGACGCTGCATCGTAAAATCGCACAAGCGGCAGCGTATGCGTGCTGGCCGCCTGATCAGACAAATCAACCGTCTTTCGCGTCAATTCCGTTTCCAAACCTGAAACTGCTTCGATCGTCAGTTGCTTCCGCGGCACCGAGACTGTGGCCGATTCGAGCAGAACTTGCCACTCGTTAGCACGATGGCTCTGGCGCAATCCTGTGCCGCGATTCAACAGACCTTCAAGCGACAAAACGTGACCGTCGCTGGTGGTAATCCGCACCAAGCCGGCCCGTGGTTTTTTCGTCGTCGAGTCGATCAGCTTCAACGTGAGCCGACACGTCGAATCGTCGTCCGCTTCCGAGTCGGCTCCCGTCGAACGAAACGACACTGGATACTTGGGCGCAGTGTGTTCGTGTGCAAACAGGCACCTGCTCCCCAGGCCGGCGGACAGAGATAGCATCACGACGGCAAGGCTTCGTACGGCAATGCGTCTTCCCATCAACGCCGGTATTCGTTTCCGTTTGTTGTTCATCGTTTTCCCCTTCTGTATTCGAACATTTTCAAGTCTCTGCCGAATCCGAATCCCAAACGCACCTTAATGTCCATCCGAGGGTCCGCCATGCCATCCGTGGGCCAAATCAAGGCACAATCTTACATGCAATGTCGCGCGTGAACGAAGGCACTGCCAAGCGCAGACCTCCATCGGATGACGCGACGCTGTCCTCTTTGACAATCCGACCCTCCCAGGTATCCCACCACAATACGCGGTAATTACCATCCTTCAAACCTCGAAGCTCGATCATCGCGCCTTCGACCCGTGCCGGCTTCGCCTTCCGGATCACAATGTTTTCAAAACTCGCCTGCGGATCGAACAGCCACAGGTACGCCCGATCCTGTCCCTGGAGGCCGACCAGCCGAAGCGACTCGCGAGATACGGTGGCGGCGGCCTTCCCAAGGCGCGCCGTTGTCCAGGGAACGTCGGCCAGAAACGTCGCCAGTGGCCGGTAATGAGGGTATGCGTTCCGCCGGTCCAATCGGTCCCACCACCAGAAAAGTGCCGTACCGGACGTGCCCGACAAAGCGGATGCCCAAATGGCGTTGTGAAAGTCGACAACTTCCTCGCTTTCCCGCATTTCTTTGGTTGGCTGCCATCGTTCGTTGGCCAAGCCGAACTCGCCGATCAATGCAGGTTTCGCCGGCGCGTGCTCTCGAAGGAAAGCGGCGTTGCCCAAGGCGGCCTCGACTTCATCCTTGTATCGCCGATCCTTCACCGGACGCAGGTAGAAGTGCACGTCGGCCACGTCCAGGCTTCCCAGACGGCAATCCCTGGACGAATGGTGCCATGTGCTGGTGGATCGCAGGTGGCCGTAGATGTCGACCCGGTCCAGATACTCGCCCAGTTCGGCGTAGAAACGATCCGTGGGCATACCCGGATCCATCTCGTTGAAGTACTCCCAGGTAACCACATTCGTCGAATAGCCCCAGCGAGCCACCGCATAGCGAAACAGGTTCTTAGCGTCGTCGATTGCCTGCTGGTACTCCGGACGGCCCTCGTCCCTCAAGTCGTTCATGTAGAGGTCTCGGGTGATCAGGCACAACTGCAGATAAATACCGTGCTTCTCCGCAGCCGCTACAACTTCGTCAAGCATGAACGAATCCACGGGATTGTAGAAGCCACGCACGCGGCGATTGACGGCCGCTTCCCAAAGCAGTTCCGGCCCGCCGTCGGCTTCCGTGAGCGACAACGCGTCGACCCACGCGGTACCGGTTCCCTCCAGGCGAAACACCGTTCGGCCCAACCAGAATTCGTCAGCACCGGTTTCAAACTCCAGACGGAACCGATTCCACTGTCCTTCCGGTCCGGACGACACCGGAGCCGCCAACACATGTGCACCTACGGCGATATGGACCTTTGCATCCGGCTCCGTCTTGATTCGCCCCGAAAAGACGTATCTCGTCTCGGGCCTCAAAGCCACCGCGTGGGACGGTAGTACACGGAGCGTCGCGTCTTTGCCACTGCCGATCTGGACGCACTGGCCTTCCGATTCGCCGCCATTGCCGTCGGGCATTGGCACAAATGGCGGCCGCCAGCCCCAAGATCTACCCCATGCGCTCTTCCGCGCCTCGATCGCCAACGCCCAATCCTTGCAGCAAGTCCAGATTCGCAGATAGTTCGCGCCGTTGGACGACAGCTTCGCGAAAACGTCGTCCACCGTGCCGGGCTTGACATATTGCTGCTCGCCGATAAACGCCAGATTCTGGCCGATGGGGAAGAAGGGCTGGCCTTCGGAAAACTCGAAGAAGCGCGGGTCCTTCTGGCTCACCCTTACAAAGCCTTTCCGGTCTGACGGTACGCTTGTGAAGTGGACCGGCTTGGAATGCGTTTCGCCATCTCGCTCTTTCACGTAGGCGACGGCTTCGTAATTGCCGACCTCCGCGGGCGCGAACTTCGCCTTCCAGACGGGGTTCCCGTCCGGATACAACCATACCGTTCGACGGCGACCTTGCCCGATGTCTCGCCGCTGGTACTGTTGGCAGTAGAACGCCGGCAAACGCAGCCGATCGCCACTGGGCGTTTGCAAGATCACGCCCAAATCCGCCTCCGAAGGATCAGATGGATTCTCGTATCGACGGTTGCAGTCGATGCGGAACTCGACTTTCTCGTATTTGCCAACCTGCTGCTTGGACGCTTCGATGCCGATCTTCGGTTGAGCCGTGCAGAACTGTGTGCCAAAAGTCGCGACGAGCAGGCCAGCAACAACGAAAGTACCTATCGACAGTTGTCTCTGGTCAATTTGAAATCGTGACTCTGGAAGCTGTGAACGATCCATGGTCTAATCCTCAGCGAAGCAACCTTGTCCGTTAAGGTATTGCAGGATGAGAAGATATTCTACAAGCAGTGAATCGCTGGAGAAATCAGACGGCGTCCGATTTGCCTCTGATTCTCGAATGCCCGTGACGTCAGCACAAGGAATCGCGACCGCGAAAGGCTCCAGCCGCACGGAGATCCCACGTCGCCGTTTGCTGATGGATCTGGGTCGCGCGGCTGCCGGCCTGCCGTTGAGTCTGTTGCCTTGGTCCGCGGCGGCGACACTGGCGGACGACACCGACCAACGGCGCGCGATGGCTGATGAAATCGAGCAAATCCTCCTTGAGAGAATTCTCCCGGCTTGGTATCCTCGTTGTCTGGACGCCGAGCACGGTGGGTTCCATGAAAACTTTGCCGAGGACTGGACGGCGGGCCGACGAAGTCGAAGTTCCTGGTGTTTCAAGCGCGGATGACCTGGGTACCGGCCGCAGTAGCCTTGGCGTACTCGCAGCATCGAAAGCAGTACCAGGAGTATGTGCGACACGGGTTGAAGTTTCTTGCCGACAACCTCTGGGATGCGAACCACGGTGGCTTTGTCGATAGGACGGATGCAGCCGGAAGGCCGGATCGGCAGTTGATGCCGTGGAAACAGATGTACAGCCTCGCGTTCGGCATCTATGCTGCCGCGGGCGCGTACCAGTCAACCGGCGACCGCAAAGCATTGGATTTGGCCAAAGCGGCATTCCGTTGGATCGACCGCCATGCCCACGATCCCGAACACGGTGGCTACTTCGAACACTTGACAGCCGAAGGCCGACGGTGGCGGTGGACATTCCGAACGAAGAACTCGGCAAGGGGCTGCCGCTGATCGGTCACGTTGGGCACAAGTCGATGAACGCTCACATCCATGTGCTGGAAGCGTTGATCGCTCTGCGACGCATTTGGGACAACGCTCACTTGACCGAGCGTCTGGACGAGGTGTTCCAGATCGTTCGCGACAGATCGCCGTACCCGGCGGCCATCTGGCGATGTTCTGCTCGCGCGATTTCACACCGATGGACGAACGCAGCTCGTTCGGGCATGAGTTGGAAACTGCTTATTTGCTGCTCGAAGCGACGGAGCTGCTCCAACGCGATGACGACCGCAAGACGCGCCGGAAAGCACTCGAGCTGGTCGACCATTCATTGCGTTGGGGTTGGGACCAGACAAATGGCGGCTTCTACGACGAAGGACCGCCCACCGGACCTCCCACGCGCACGTCAAAGGTCTGGTGGGTGCAGCCCGAAGGCATGAACGGACTGCTCACCGCCGCTCGGATCGCAGGCGACAACGCGTCCGATTATCGCAAGGCATTCGCGAGTACCTGGCAGTTCTTTCGCGACCACATGGTCGATCACAAGTACGGCGGCTGTTACGATTCCGTCAGCGCCGATGGCAGCCCACTGCCGGGCAGACGTCACAAAGCCACACCATGGAAAACGGCCTACCACGTCACGCGAGCGATGTTGTTCGCGATTCACGAATTGCGCCACGCAGACGATGGGTATCGAACACGACAAAAAGCAACCCGTTGACTCGGAACAAGTTACGCGGTAAATAGAAGACAGCCCGGAGGGTATCCGAATTGGTGAGGAGGTTGATTCGAAATCAACTGCCCCTTTATGGGGTTGCGGGTTCGACTCCCGTGCCCTCCGCTTTTCATAACCCGTTGCATTGCAACGGGTTATGTTTTTTGTGTTGGAATGAATTTGGCTTCGAAAGCAGTCCCACTTGTTGTGTAGCGCCAACAGAAGTGCCAACTCCTGGCTCGACGCAGGGCTTGGCCGCAGTTTCATCGTCATCCTGGTCCGCGTAAAACTGAAGCGTCGTCTCAACGCTCTTGTGCGAACGACCGCTATCACTTGTCGGCTCGTGCCGTGTGGATTGTCGCTCGCGTATCCGCCTAGCTGATTTCGAGTAGGCTGCCCGCAGCAGTGATATCCGGATGGATCCCCGCACCGACCATGGCGACCAGCGCGGCGCCAATGGCGGCTTCTTCGTGGTGACGAGGAAACACTAAAGGCATAATGAACTTGTCGGCTACAATCGCCGCGAGCACGGGATTCTGCCGGAGTCCGTTTCCCGCCCCAATCAATCGAGTAGATCCCTTCTTGGCGGCATGACGAATCAAACCATGGCTGCTGGCCAACTCGTCAGCGATACCCTCCAGCAACGCTCGGGTCATGTGAGCCGGAGTGAAGTTCTCCGGCGAAACGCCGGTCCAACTTGCCCGCAGCGTTGGGTTCTCGCGAGTCCCCGTGAATAACGGTTTGCAGCGCAGCCCTTGGGCGCCGCTCGGCACAGAGGCCACGAGTTGATTCATCAGCTCGTAGACCGGTTCCTCGGCGGCGACCCGTAACACTTGGTCGCCCACGGCACGGAAGAACCGTTCGAGGAGCGCGTACGACCGACCGCCGCACAGTCCGGCGTGGACCAGCAGGTTGCCACCCATGGGGAACGGTCGCGTTTCCAGCGGCGGCGAGTAGACATAACGGTCGGTATAGGCTGCCACTTGCGCCCCTGTTCCCACATTGACCAGGACGCTGTTTTCGCGCTCGGCTACGCTGCCGACGAACGATGCCTGGTTGTCGCCGATTGGCACGAAGACAGGTAATCCGATCGGAAGGCCCGTACGGGAGGCTGCGGATTCGCTGACCGTTCCGACCGCGTGGCCGGCTTCGCGGACTTCCGGCAAGACTGAGATGGGGAGCCCCAGAGCCTCGACGATTGTCTCATCCCACCAGCGTACGGCCACGTCGAAGATTCCGCTGCTGGCGGCGAGCGTGGGATCGGTAACCGGCGGTCCTCCCGTCAATGTCGCGGCGAATAAGTCCGGGATGAAACAAGCCCTTC
Organism: Pirellulaceae bacterium; assembly: GCA_016784735.1. GTDB lineage: Bacteria > Planctomycetota > Planctomycetia > Pirellulales > Pirellulaceae > JADHUC01. The sequence continues at coordinate 28,380 of JADHUC010000056.1, forward strand.
CGGTCGCCGGCAGAACGCCGTTTGACTGCATCCACAACAGCGTCGTCCCCAGCCAACCGCTGGCCAGTCGACAGCCAGCGCGCCGGGAAGCGTCCGCACCAGCCAGAGAGACCGCGTGCTCGACATAGGTCCGGCCCGTGTCCTCAAAGGCGTCCTCGCCACGCCGATCTTGCCAGCCGACAAACGGAGTGAGAGGCTGATTCTGGTCATCCACGATTGCCACACCGTGTTGCTGGCCCGTAATGCCGATTCCAGCCAATTCGGCCTTTCGATCGCCAAGTCGCTCCAACGCGGCCTTCACGCATTGGCAAGCTCTGTCGACGATGCTCAAAGCATCCCATTCGGATCGACCCAAGTTCCTGTCTGACGGCGAGGTGATCTCCGCGTCGTTGGCAACCGTCTCGGTCGCCAGACTGGCGCCGCTGGTTGCATCCAGTGCCAAGCAGGTGATCGTGGTCGTGCCAATGTCAATTCCCAGAGTAAGCGCCATCTCCGTTCACTCCCAATACTTCGCGCAGATACGCCCCCGTCCGGGGCTCTCCAGCCGACCTGCACGGCTCGCCAGTCAAAACCCGGGCAGTTCCACACGCAGTTCCGCAAACGGGCGTTTCGGCACGTGGTGCACATCGCTGTCATCACGCCAGTAGGCGCGTTCGTCCGGGCTGCCATCCTCCAGCACGACGGTCTCGCTGGGTTTTCCCAAGGCAACGGCCATCAGAATCTCCAGGTGGTCGGGCAGGTTCAGGGCTGAGCGAAGCGATGCGTGGTCGATTGAGCCGATCATGCACCCGCCCAGCCCTCGCTCGGCCGCGCCCAGAAGAACGGTCTGGGCGACGATGCCGCAATCCCAATCCCAGCGGCGCCAAATTCGAGTGTCGCCAAGGATCACGATGTAGCCGGTCGGCCGCTCGCCCTCGGCGGGTCCAGGCCACGGTGCCAAGGCGGCCGCCCAGCGGAGGTGGGGAAAGATCTTGTCGTTCTGATCGGGTCGCCAGGCAAGCAAGTATTTGAGTGGTTGCCGATTGGCCGCCGACGGGCAGAGCCGAGTCAACTCGAGCAACTCCACCAGAGCCGTTTCCTCCAACGGCTCTTGATGGAAACGTCGGTAACTGCGACTGCGGCGCAGGAGATCGCTGAATGTCATAGGTGAGTTCCTTCTGTCAAGGCCGTGAGTAACGTTTTCGAGGCGTCGCTTGCGCGATCATCTTACCCGGCTTGGCTGGAAATGGCGACCGTTTCTCCGTCGGCGAGTCCACCCCCGTTAATTCCACCGCGGCTTCTCGGTCAACTGCCCATGAACATCAAGCTGCTCAGCATCGAGGCGGACGCCCCGGACTTCGAGATTACGTTGGACGAGTTGCCCGTACGCGTCGGGCGACATCAGGATGTCAAAATCCAGATTCAGGATCGATGGATCAGCCGTCTGCACTGTGAAATCGATCACATCGAAGGCACTCTGAATGTACGCGATCTGGGTTCCAGGCACGGCGTGTTCGTTAACGGATTCCATGTCGTTCAGGCACACCTAATGCCGGACGACAGGTTGACCATAGGGATGACAAGCTTTCGAGTACACTACGAGCGCGAGGCTGCGGCGCTCGCTTCCAGGTGAGTATTACGGCGGCTCGCCGTACCCTGCGAATTGGATGGGGCTCGTCTTCAGCCACCGCTCAAAGAACTTTTGCCAAGCGGCGTCCATGCGAGGGCTGGTGGCGCGATGGCCCTCGTCGGTGGCGACCAATTGGATTCTCTCCGGGATGCCGAGCAACTCGTACACGTCGCGGGCGTGGTTGAAATAGCCCCAGCTCTGCATGTCATCCGAGTGGACTGCCGTCGGCTTATCCATGCTGCATCCGATCAACAGCAGGGCGCGCGGCGCGCAGAGGGCCATCAACTCATGGTGATTCCGCTCGAAGCCGGGCCGCGCTGGGTCCGCGTCCAGCAGGCTCCAAATCGTGCCGCGCAGCTCGGCGAGAGGATAATCGTCCGTGTTTATGTGGGGGAAAGTGCGCTTCCAGTCGAGATACCAGGGATCGTGATAATTCGTAGCGCCATGCAGCGCCACGTGGGGATCCACCGCGACCGTGGCCGTAATCTCCGGCGCAAACGCAGCGACATACAAAGCCGTCTTGCCGCTCAACGAGAAACCGATGAAACCGATACGCTCGGCGTCCACCTCGGGCCGCGTCCGCAGGAATTCCACCTCCCGTTCGACGTCGTGCACCATCTTGGCCATGGGCAGCCAATGGCCGAATCGCTCGTAGACCAGTTCGTTGGCTCGCTTGCGATAGTTCGCGCCGCCGCGGTAGTGACGGATGAAAGACCAACTGGTGAGCACCACGTATCCTCGGCGAGCCAACCAGGCGCCCCACCACTGCTCCGGTTGTGTGTAGTCGGGGGTCGTCGACGTCCAGGCAATCACCGCGGGGAAAGGACCCGGGCCCTGTCCCTGCGGCAGTAGCAGCAGGTGGTCCTGCATGAAGTCCTTCTCGATCGGAATGCCCAAGTCGATCCGCGTGTAGCCTCCGTGCTGCTGCGTGCTGCGGATTTCCACCTGGCTGATATCGCCAAACCATTGCTGGTCGGCTGCTTGAGGGCCGAGCTTTCCCAGGATCCTGGTCCACTGCTCGATCAACTGCGGGCGCCGCTGCTGATACCATTGCCGCGGGCTCGACACACGCTGGCCGCTCTCCATGACCAAGGGGGAGATGAGCGAGAATTTGTGCTGGTCTTTCATCAGCGAGGGCGTCCACTCGGGCGGGGTGTGATAGTTCCGTCGTTCGCCCGGCGGAGTTTTTTCAAGGGGCTCCGGCGTCTGACAATCAGCCACCGAGGGGGCGAGCATGCCGACAACGAGAAAAACGGCCAGCCAGAGGACGGCGAGCAGGCGGAGGCGGACGTTCACCACGATAATAGGTCGCATCGCATGAGACTCCTTCGAAGTGTCCAGACTCGTGCCAAAGGGGACGTTGATGACAACGTGGAGCTGTACGACGATATTGGACCGTACAGAGCATGCCGATGCAAACACCTGAACCGGGGGCGGGATGAAAAGCACTGGCTCATCACGAGTTGACCGCAGGCCGAAAGCAACCCGTGCCTGTTGAATCGGCAAGAAGTCCGCGAAGCGCTGCGGTCGGAAGCCCGGTTGGTCAACGCCGACTATGCCACCCGTCGATAACGGTGGTACGCCGGTTCGCTGCGGAGGTCATCGGTCATGGCCGTTGGCCGATGAAACAGATGGCCACACATGTAGCAGCGGACGGGCACGACGACGAGTCGAATCACGGACGACAGCTTTCGTTGGCCGGCAGTCGTCTTACGCAGGTGGGTCGAACCGCAGCGTGGACACCTCATCTACGAACCTCCTTGCACGAGGTCGAGAATCCGCAGGGAAACGATTTCACCGAAGCGACGATCCATTTTGTCGGCAGGTCACAGGCAATCGCTAGCACCTTAACGCTTCGGCCGTTGGGAACGGCATCATCGTCACAAACCGCCCCGCCCAATAGCGGGAACCTGGTGGAGAGATCATCCAAGACCGACACGGCACAATCCCAGGCGAGTTCCAGGTCTTTTGTTACCTCGTGCAGCGTATCCGCAAGTGAAAATGGTTGGCACAATCGGACTTGTTCCCGATTCTACTCCGCTTTCGCCTATGTGGCCTTGGAAACCAGCTCCGCCGCCCATTCCAACTGTTCCGCGGAGAGCGGCGGTACAGGGGTATCTTCGCGGTAGTCGATTTCGCGCTTGTACGGCCCTGCGTCGTAGGTGCGGAGGAATACGGTTTGCAGCTTGAGCGATACCGCCCCATCGCCGGGCAGTAGCGGTACCGCGATTTCCGGCAGCGGTTCGGTGAGTCGGACGGGATAGACGAAGTAGTCCTCCAGATTGTCGAAGTGATGGATCGATGTGTGATAGTCAAATCGCCCGGTTTTGGCTTCCAGCCGGTCCCGCGGTACGGCCGTGGTGTGCCGGCCGCCGCGCAGGAGATCGATTTCGATCAAGTGGACTTTGCCCTGCAGGTTTTCTTGCTGCTTTCTGAGGTACAGATCACGACCATGCTCGCCGGGCGTCTTGTTGGTGAGACTGAGCAGTTCGATGGCCGTCACAAGTCGGCGATCGGAACCGCGGCCCATGTAGATCTCGACCAACGGTTCAACGCGTTCGTCGTGCGGAACGTGGATCACCAGTGGCTGGGTGGCTGGTCGAGCGGCAACGGCCACGCCGCCGGATTCCCCTTGGACTTCTTGCGGACTCCGCGGCGTCAGTACATCTACGTCCGGTCCGACGAATCGTTCTGAAACCTCGATCCACGCGCGCCGCCCGAGCGCCGCGTAGTAAGGTTCGGGAAGTTGAAGTTGGATCGCATCACTCACATAGGTGACAAACCGATCATGGAAATCGGGAAAGATGTCCGGGTGTTCGAGATATGGATCCATTCCAGGAAATGGCGAGGGCATCGGCATGCTCCGGCAGCGACTATGAGTTTGGCCTCGTTACCACCTTGCGACGCATAGTTCCATTCTAGCGAGCAAACGGGAGGCTGTCAGGTCTCTAGTCGAAACGGTCGAAGGCGTGCTGGCAATCACAGCGGGTGACCGACCGCACCAGCAGCAATCGCGGACTGGTGCTCATCCAGATGTCCATGGACGAGGTCACCTTCAATCCCGCAGGAAACGAGATAACGATGGTCAGGCGTGCCCGCGTGCAGTCAGAAAGCTCGGACGGTGCGCAAACGAATTGTGGCTAGCAGTCGATCAGGGCCGCTCCCGTAGTCTCGTAAATGTCGAAGACCGTTTGCTCCAAACGTAGCGAACGGAATATGTCGCGTGCTGCTGGATAGAGCCCGGACAGCTTAACCTTGCCGCCGTGCGTGGCCAAACGTTGCTGCATGCCGATCAGGCCGCTTATGAGGGCCGTTGAACAATACGTCACGTGTCGGAAGTCTACCACGAGCAACGGCGGACGTACCTCTTCGGCAAACTGACGGAACTCCTCCTGAAGATCGGAGTAGTCATCGGTGTTGAAGAACTGAGGATCGGCGAGTCGAATAATAGCCACTTCATCTTCGAACAGGACATCGAAGTACTCATACTCTGAGAGCATACTGCTACCTCCTTTGTTGTGACACCCGGATGCCGCCAACCTGGATTGGTCGCGTATCGGGCGATTCCGCCCGGATGAGGTGTTGAGTCACGGTTGGCTCGTCAAAGATGCGGACGAAACCGAGAATTCAGACAAGCTAAATGAAAAGTCGACTTCTAGTGTACTTCGGCCGCTGCCGGACTGCAAGCCACCACCGGTACAAATGGTCGCCGGCTGGGCGCAGACGACAACCAACAACATGAGGGGCGAGAATCGGAGCATAACGACGGCCTTCTGCGTTTTTTGCAGCAGTTGAGGCGTAGGCGGGAAATAGCTGGCTCCCCACAGCGCGATGAAACCCGGCAGCAGATCGGCGATGACAAGGCCGAAGTTGGCGGAAGAGAGGTCCTTCAGGCGAGAAGCAAGGGTAGCGCTCTTGGCCCTCACGAGTCAATGTAACGAACGGCGTTAGCTTGCGGTTGGCAAGGGTCGAGAGGACAAGGATTGACCAAGATCGCCCGAAACGGCGAAGCGTCAAGGCATGAAGAAAAACGTCTGCTGCTTCTTCGGCCGATCGGTTTCGGCGACTACTTCTTCATCCTGGTACGTGGCGATTGGTTCCTCGGTCCGGATGACGCAGCTCGTCCTGGCGAAATGCAGGATGCCGAGGATCCGCCGCCGGTCTTCTTCGCCGATCTTGCCGAGTGCGGAGTCGTAAAGCACGGCATGAATCAACTTGCGCGCCTCCTTTGTCCGCATTTCGAAGCTGTAACAGTCGGACTTCGAGCAATCGCGGATGAACATGGCCTGCTCGAGGAGCGATTCGATGCGCATGCGCGACAGTACGGAGGAGAGAGATTCGGCCATCGCAAGGAGCCTAGAATGCCATCGGCAAAAGAGGAAGCAAACACCACGGGATGCCTTTCATTATTGTCACAATGCCGTTCCGATGCATCCTTCGTGAAAAAACCCCGTATCCAATGGGCACGGGGTGTGCGCCCGAGCGAAATCACTTGGTCTCCTTGCCCTCGCTCCCTTCACGCGCACAGCGGGCAGCGCCCGTGTTGGTCTGGAGTCTCGATGCGCGGATTGACGGCAAAACCACGGGCACGGCAGAGATTGGGCCAGCCGGCAGTGCCCGATCATTTGTTGCGGGCTGAAACCGAACGGCACGCCAGTCGCGAGAATGACTAATCGGGGAGGTCGTTGTTCGGCCAAGAAGATCGTTCCGTGATCTCCTCTTTCCGGTCTGGGAGATGTCGACAAAGCAGTCGCAGGCGAGGAAAGGCAATTCCACAGAGATCGCAGTAGACGGCGACATGGAACAGACGCGATGGCCATCTAATAATCCGTCGCGTTTCGCGCTTGCTCCGGTACAACTCGCTGCTGCATTTACACCCTGGACATAGCATGGTCTGCATACCCGTTCTCTGTAGAGGGGCACGGAGCACAACTCATGAGGGGGATAGACTGATAATCTAACATCCTGGAGTATCATGTCAACTTATTCTTCGGAACGATCTCTTTCACGCCATTGATGATTCTGGTTTTGAAAAGTACCGACATATTCCTGTCGAGCAACGACCAAGGGTTTTCGTGGAACTTTGGAACGATCCAATCACGACGGTGGGCAAGGCGTCTTTCGTCGACCAGTTGATTACCCGGGCAGGCGGCGTCAACGTGGCTCATGAACTCGACTCGGACTATCCCACCCTGAGTCCCGAGAGAATTGTCGACTGGAACCCGGACGTGATCGTGCTGGGCTACATGAATCAGCAAGCACCGAAGGAGGCCTTGGCCAAACGCATCGGGCGGGGCGACGTCGAGGCTGCCCGCAGGGGAAACGAATCAACGACATTTGGTCCGACGTCTTCTTACGCCCTGGGCCACGGCTTATCCAGGGCGTGAAGGCGTTCTGCCGGCCCCTACACGGCAGAGCTCCGAACGAAATCGACCAGAAGTGATTCGGAACTGCGCGGGAAGCCGTGCCATGCGGGCCTCTCATTCTTCGAGTGAAGCCAGCAACTCCGCGGCCTTCTGGCGCACGCGTTGGTCCTTGCCTCCCTTCTCTAGCCGCTCGACATGCTCGCGATACGTCTGCACCACCGAAGGAAAGCGGCTCAGGTTCTCCAACGCAGCATATTGCACGCGGGGATGGTCCGAACGGAGCCCTTCCAGCATCATCCGCATCTCGGCCGGCGGTACGGCGGGCGCGTCGCTTGCAGCCGGAACGGGTGCGACGGGCTGCTCATCAGACCGGCAACCGAACAGAGACGCGAGAACCAACAAGACAAGTATCTTACGAACCATGGGACACGATCCCCCTTCCGTTCCACCACTTGTCGGCAGTCTCTTGGTCTGCATCCCACTCTCCGATATCCCCGACGTGGTTCTCTTCGCGGATCTGCTGGATGGCAGCGGTCGTCCAAGGTCCCAGCGGATTTGTCGACGGTTCGACGGCCCTCACGTTTCCGTCCAGATACAAAACGTTGGCCGCGCCCCTGTGCCGGAAATGCACCGAGGGGAACTGGTTGCTGGGTGGTTCGAGGTGGAATGTTTCGACGACTTCTCCAGCTCGGTACTTGCCATTCCAATCGTCGAAGTCATACACGGCGGCCGCGTCGGCAAAGGCGATGGTTGTGTTCGTGGAGTTAAAGTAGTTCAGTCCGCGTGTGACCGGGCCCAGTAGACGGTTGGGATTGCCGCTCATCCAGTCCGGCCGCACGCCCGGCCCGCAGTAGACGTAGTTGTACGCGTACCCGGCGGTCGCCTTGCCCCATTTCGCCTTGACGCCGACGAAATCCGGGCACTGCATCACCTGCGTGTTCCTCTCCATATACGGCATGAAAAATCCCTTGCGCCGGTCGATGGGAGCCTCGCCGGGAGCTAACGTCGTGGGATCCTTGAATTCGCCGAACCAGTAGCGTCGCGGATAACCCCCGAGCATCCAGTTGTAGGTCGAAACCGGAATCAGGGAACCTCGCCACGTATCGGCATATGAATGCAATGCGATCCCAAGCTGCTTCAGGTTGCTGGCACACTGGGTCCGGCGGGCGGCGGCCCGGGAGGACTGAATGGCAGGAAGCAGGAGGGCGACAAGGATGCCGATGATCGCAATGACCACCAGCAGTTCGACAAGGGTGAATGCAGCTCTTCGATTCATAATTGGGTTGTCCTTGTTTCGGGTCAGTATTCTGTCTGTGGTGCCGACCCGGGGGACAACCGCAGACGCCCGTCTCGGGGTGCCTAAAGCTTCTCGCTGGGGGCCGGACTTTCACCGTTGCGGACCAGTCCCGGAATTCCACCGGAGTTCACCCAGGGTTCGATTGATCTTGCACTTCACCTCGCTTTCTTGACATTCGCAAACGCTGGATGCCGACGGCGTCGTAGCTGCGGTCAAGTTGTTGTCCGCGCAGAACGATAGGTCGGAGGCTCAGAACCGTTTACGGTCCATCCACTCAAGAAAGCAGCGGGAAGTAAGTTCGTCGCTTACGAAGAACACGATCGTTACGTCGCGGTCCTTCATAGGCGGCACTCCGCCCCTCGCGGAATGCATGCCGTTGTGGATTGGTAGGTCTTCTGACTCCCAGGCGTCGAGTGCCCTCGCCTTCTCACCGCCTTCAGGCCTCCCACGTAGCGGAGGCTGTCAGCGACAATGGCGAAAAGAAAGGGCACCCCTTTGCTGCCTGGTCACAGCGGCGGGGCCGTCCCGGACTTACACCGGAGTTCCCTGTTCGTCGGCCGATCCAGCAAGAAAGGCCGACCACCAATACACCAGAACACGCAGAGTATAGGAAAGACGCCGGGGGCTGTCAAACGGACCAATTGGCAGGTTGGTTGCTGGTTCCTTTGGGAACGAGTTGCGGCTGGCCGCTCGCATTCGTGCGGCCCTGTCGAGACGGAATCTGGGTCAAAAGACTTCTTCGCGAGAAGCTCGCGAATTGCGACGTCGATCCCACGAAGATCGCGAATTTGTTCAAACCGGCCCGCTCCCATGGCGGCGGGAATATCTTCTTTTGAGCAACTTCCAACCCAGTTAGAATGGAACCCCTAAACCCCCGAGCGCTGTACTCTCTGACCGATCAGCGCTGCACTTCCTGACCGGTGTTTAGACTCGGTGGGAGGTGCGGTTGGCAGTGAACGGGGAGGGCACGGGGGAAGGATAGCACGGTCAGCAGAGAATTGCACTTGGAAGAAACTGACGAGCGAAATCGTTCGCGACGTTGGCTGACCAGCAGCGATCTCATCGCAGCAGTATGCGCGCACAAAAAAAGCCGGCACTGCCGGCTGAAAACGTTCGATTCTCAGTTTCGACGCGATGTCGAAACGAGACGGTTGGCTATCCCGGGTCAGTCAGATTGGATTTTGCCCTCGGGCCAGAGCTGCTTGGTGATCTGTCGAACGGCGTCCTGGAATGCCCGCATCGCCCGTTGATGGTGCTCGTCGTCAAGCGGCAGATCACTTGTGATGAGCATCTGGATCTGAAGCGTGGATGGCTCCTCTACCATCTTCCCAAAGCGATTGAACACGCGATCGCGAGCGGCAGCGCACCAAGCGGAAAGGGACCGGCCGGGAGTCGATGGCGGTGCCAGCGCGTGACCCTCGCCGGTGAACTGGCGGACCCATACATGGCCTCGTCTGGCGCTGGCATCCTTCATTTGGAGTTCCGCGCAGGGGGCTCCGAGAGTCTCCTCCACCGTATCCTGCTCTACAACAGTCCAGGATTCGACTTGCCAGCCGCGCGCCTGGTAACAGCCGGCCAAGTTGTGCCAGCCGACAAAAGGAAAGTCCAAGGAGACGATGGCGTCTTCTTGGGACCCCTTGTAGTGCCAGGCAATCGAATACCGTCCCCGGTCGCTGTTTGGCGAACGCGTTTCGACCTTGAACTCGACCCGCTCCAACGCCCCCAGCCTTTCGGGTAGCGTGGCCTCGGACAATACATCGCTCAAAGGCACGCGGTCGCCGCGACGGTCGTCGTCGGCAAACGAGATCCCATCGTTGCGAGCGAGCCGACGATTCACGCCGGTCGCCGTTTGGACGACGCCGATCGACAGAAAAGCCAACGCGACGAAGTTCAGCATGACCAGGCTCATGCCATTGGTTCCCGGGATCGCCGCGTCCGTCTGTTCTCGGACCGCGCTCGGGTCGGGACCGTCCGGCCCGCGCAGCGGGGCATCTTCCTTAACCAGACCCAGCGGCCCCAGAAGGAACAGCAGCAGGCGATCCGTGCTCAGAAGAAACAAGAGTACGAGCACGAAGAGCCCGATGCCAAACATAGTCTGCGGCCAACCATTGCCGACATCCACACCACGTTCGACGTACAGCACGACGACCAGAGTGACGCGGATCACATTGACAGCAATCGCCCAAAAGACTGCACTGGCCACGAGCAGCGCGCCATGCACCAATGGACGACGCAACCAGACCGCCAGAATCGCTGCCATTGCCACGAGCGCGAACAGCGTTTGGACGCCGCTGCACGCCTCTTCTACCAGGAATTGATGTCCGGGGATCTGGATCACGTACCCGGCCAACACATGGTCGTAGCCCAAGTAGTCCAACATTTGGCTGCCACCTTGCGAGCTGAGACCTTGCAGCCAGAGGATCAAACGTCCATCCCAGCGAAACGGCAGGGGCAGTAGCAGCCACAGCAGCATCCAGACCGGCAGCACACGGGAAGCGAGCGGACGGCCCAAGGATAAAACGACCGCCAAGGCACTGATAATCACAGCCATGGTACCTAGCCATGGCGACCACAGCACTTGGCTTGCAGCCAGGAGGCCAAAGCTGGCCAACAGCGACAAGAAGCTGGACCGATTCGGCCGGCAGTTGGCAATGCATGGGATCTCCTGCCAGCGGCGCCACGCAAGATAGGCAACTGCTGCCAGGAGAAACGGGAAGTACCGGTAGTGCTCGGCCAGCCACATGTGGCGAAGCTGCAGGACCAGCATGGGCACGTGGCTTGCCAGGATCAGAGCGTACAGAACCAGGGGCAACCGCAGCCACCGCAGCGGTTTTGATTCGGGTAGGGCCGACGTCGTAGTCTGAGTAGCCGTGCTGGCCATGGGGCGCATCAATGGTGCCGTTAGCAACGAAAAAACCCGGCCACCACCATCAGCCGGGTTCTTGCGAACATCACTCGTTGGTGGGAGTATTAGCCTACTCGAAGGCAATGGAGTCTACAAGACCGTTCGAACGATCACCTTGCTTCGTCGCATCAACCTGGATCCACCTGCGATCGCCGCACCCAACAGTGTCAGTATCAGAACGCTTGGCTCGGGAACGCTGGCCCCACTCACCGCGATTCCACCATCGACGGATCCGTTTGATATGCTGTCGTCGTTCTCGATATCGAAGGTGCCGGAAGCGCTTTCGGCATCAAACGCGTACAGACGAAATGTCGCAGAAGTCACATTCGTGAAACCGGTGAGGTCGATGTCCAGGTGTGTCTCGTCATTCACGTCGACGCTGCTGTCCGAGAAGACCGACTGGAAAGCTCCACCGTTGGTGGAAAGCCGGATTTCAAGCTGTTTCGGTCCCTTATCCGAGCGGTCATAACGAATGTCCAGATCGGTCAGATTGAACGGGACGGTTGCATCTGACCAACCCCACTGCAGATAGTCATTGCCGTCAATCGTCCCAGCGTCCGTCCAATCTCTCGAGTTGTAGGTTGAACCCGTGGTGTTCTTGAAAATGCCGGAACCGCGCGACAGATCCAGTGCCGAGACGCCCGACGCGATGGTCGTCGCCGGCAGACCACCGTCCGCGTTGGTCGACTCGTAAAACACAATCAGGTCGGCGCAAGCGGAAGACGCTTCGAACGCGAACAGCAATCCGCCGAGCATGAGGCACACACGAGCCCGCGTCATGGTTGACGTCTCCGCAATGATACGCAGTGGTCGGGGACTGTCCCGATTTTCGCGAAGGCTTTGCGGAGCGAAAATGGGACTGTCCCCTTCACGCGTTCAGGCTGTAGTAGGTCCTGCTGTGGTAGACTATCTTCCGGGACTTGCCCAAAACCAACGTCCGCCGCAACCCGCACGGCTCCAATGATACCACCTGTGCGGGCCGTCTGCAAATATTTGCGCAGAAAAAAGGCGTGGGCGGACACAACGGTTGCCACTGTCGACCGAGACCCCACGCACAACGTAAAAACCCAAGAACCGGAAACCGCCCAGCCGCGCTCCCTCCGCTCCGAAACCGGCCGGGATTATTCCACTCCATGTTCGTCGCCCAAAGCCCGATCGGCTAGCGCTTCTTCCCATTTTCCGAGCCGTGTGAAAATCTGACCGCGCGTTTCGCGAACATGGGGATTGGTTGGCACCAGTTCCACTGCGGAATTCGCCACCGCCAGAGCACGTTCCAGTTCGGGCGGATCGCAGTGAGCCAACACCCAGGCCAGATTATTGAGAAGCGCTGGCAGCCGGGGATTCAAGCGATGGGCTTGCTCCAGATGAAGCCTCGCCTCGTCCCATCGGGCCTCGGAGGCCGCCGACGCTCCCAAAATCATATGCACGGTCCATGGAGCCACGCCTCGTGCCAATGCGTCTTTCAAAATGGACCGAGTGGCCTTGCCCTCATCTTCGGAAGATCGAACGATCGCGGCCAGGCGGATCAACGCGCCCGGGTTGTCGGGCGAACCAAATAACGCTTTCTGCAACAGCTCGAGGCGCTGGTGGAGGCGATCGCTCGTTTGTGTCTCGTCGGACGAGGCGATCTGATCCGATGCCAGCACGTACAAGTCCGCCAGAGCTGCTCGCAGTCGTTTGTCGTCGGACGTGGCCAGACCATCGAGCAGAACTGACTCGGCTTGCTGATACTCGCCGTTCAACAGCAATGCCTTCGCCAGGGAGAGCCGAGCGGGCACGTCATCGCGATTCGATTCTACCAGTTGTCGGAAGTGCTCCGTGGCTTTGTGGATCTCGACATGGAAACGTCGCGTCTTCCCCATCGTCGCGTAGACTTCCGCCAGTGGAAGACGCAATCCAGCATCGCGCGAGACCGCCGATTCCAGGCATTCCGCCGCCTTGGCAAACTCGCGTCGAGCCACGTGAACCCTGACAAGCAGGAGGCGTGCCTCATGCCGTTGCACAACCGACTTGAGCGCCTCTTTCAAATGGTGAATCAGCAGTTCCGAGTCTCCGGCGGTGTATGCCTTTCCTTCGTGCCACAAGTGTTGTGCCATCCAAAGATGAGCCCGCGGGTAGCCGGCAGCATCGGCGGGAGCGAGTTCCGACATGAGTTCTTCGGCGCGCATGAGGTCGCCTCGTTGCTCTGCCAACTGCGCCAAGCCGAATCGGGTCGTATCGCTGGAGGCGTCCAACATCGCCAGTTTCCTGACATAGATTTCCGCCGCCACTTCATCTTTTCGGTCGAAGGCATCTTCCACGGCCCGTTGATAGCGTTCGGTCACCGTCGAATCAAAACCGGACCGCTCGAATGCAAGGACTCCCACCAGGCCCATGCCCAGCAGCAACGCCGGTGACCCCACGAGCAACGGCCGTGTCGGGCGAGTAAGAAGCCAATCCAGCATGCGATAAACAACACCCGCGATGCCGTCGACCAGCCAAATAACAGCAAAGAATACTCGGGGCACGCGCTCATTCTCCCGCTTGCGTGAAGCGCTGCAAAAGGGTCTCGCGGACCGCAGGAAAAGTCCGCACCAGTTCGCGTCGCCGTTCGTCGCTCAAGCCGTTTTCGCTGGTGACGAACATCTGTACCTGGTGCGTGAAGGTGTCACATCCGAATTCCGTCAAACGCTTGGTCACGCGATCTTGAATGGCTCGGTACCATGAGGAAGCCGAGATCCCCGCCATGCCCGGCGGGTCGATCGCGACACCTCTTCGATCGAACTGACTAAACAGCAGATACCCGCGCTTTCCCGCGGAATGGCGAAGGTGAACTTCGACGATCGTGCCGTCGCCCGGGCTGTGCTTCTCGTCCGCCGACACGATCTTTTGCTCCGTAATCCTCCACCCCCGAGCCCGATAGCAGCGCGTCAGTTCATGCCACCCGACAAACGGGAAATCGAAAGCGACGACAAGCTGCTCTTTCGTTCCAGCATATCTCCAGATGAAGGAATGACTGCCCAGGTCGCTGCTCGGCTTGCGAGTTTCTGTCTGGAACGCAACGCGTTGCCATCCGTTCAATCGTTCCGGGAGTGTCGTTTCCACGAGGGACGCCTTCAATTGCGCGACATCCTTCGTGCGATCGAGCCGAGATTCGAGACTGTTGGGAAGAAACGCAAGCAGTTGAATGACGCCCAGTCCGGCGAAGGCTCCGGCGAGAGTCAGTTCGCGGCCGGTTCGGAAACATGCAGAAAGCGCCGGGGTGGCGGCCCGGCCCATCATTCCTGCTTGCTCGGTCCCCGGTTCGTTTTCTGTGCGTTCACAAGAGAGGGTTTCATCCTCCTCAGCAGTGGGTTCTGGGTCGATTGGTGCAAACAGCACAATAAACAGTTGGTCCGTGCAGAACAACATCCACAGAGCCAGTAGGAACAGCACCATGCCGGCCAGCTCGTGGCTCCAGGTCGAGAAAATGTCGAGATGATGCTCAAGATAGAGGAAAACCACGGCTGCGACGCGAAGCGTGTTGATCGCGTACGCCCAAAAAAACGACGCGGCCAGCAAGAACAAAGCGTGAAGCAAGGGCCGCCGCAGCCAGACAACATACACTGCAGCCAAGGCGACCAGCGCAAACAGGGAACGTACGCCGCTGCACGCCTCCTCAACCAGGAATTGTCTTCCCGGAATCTCGATCACATGACCAGCCAGCAGGTGGTTGTGCCCAAAGAAGTCGAGGAGCAAGCTGCCAGCCTGAGAAGTTGCACCTTGAAGCCAGAACATCAGGCTCACATCCCAGCGAAACGGCAGGGGCACCAATAACACCAGCAGCCACCAGGCCGGCGCCACCCATTGCCAAGAAGCCGTGCCGCAAAAACGCCGCAGCAAAGCACGGACGGCAAGAATGAACGCCACGGCCGCCAGCCACGGCGACCACAACAAGACGGCTCCGCCCAGTAATATCAAACTGAGAGCATACGCCGCGTTTTCGCCCATCCGCGACCATCGGCGACCGCCCGTGGTTGCGTCGGCCCCGTGACGTTCGAGCGAACCTCCACAACGGCTCGCAACGAGGCACACAAATGCGACTAGGACAAAAGGAAAGTACCGATACTGATCACAAACCCAGAGCCGGCAGAAATGCAGCAGCAAAAGCGGTGAGTGGCTCAGGAGAATGATCGCAGGGAATACCAGGCACAGCCCATGCACTCGTCTCGACTGCAATTCTCCCATGGCTTCTCGCACGCTGCCAGATTGCGCTAGTATCGAAGACAAAATCCCATCCACGTTCAACCGCGACCCGCCGGGGGAGGGCGGCGCGTCAATCAGTTTTTTTGGGTGGCATCGCCCGCCTGCGTGTGCGGCTTGTGCGCCGTCGGCTGGCCCTACGTCAGTAGCGTTCTTTCCAGACTAGCTCGCGCTGCTGGCCGTTCAAGTCGAAAGCTTGACATAATCTATCTGCAACTTCTGAATGTTTCCGTCTATTCGGATTCCAGCGCTAGGGAGATGGCGTCTGTCCATGAAAGCGTAGATTCGCGTGGCGAGGGAGCTAGCACAGCCTCGCCGGCTTGACGCGATTCTTGACCATCTCGATGATGTGCGTCTCGAATCGCTTCAGATAGCCGCGTCCAATTAGTCTGTGGTGCAAATGTCGCTACGTTGTGTTTCCTGGTTGGCCGCGAGGTTCTTCTGTCTCTTGCGTCGGCTTGGCCCTCGTCTTGCCATCGTCCTCGGTGTAGTAGCTCTTGTCTTTGGTCTTGTCTCCGTCTCCGTAGCCGTATCCGTAACCATACCGGCCTCCATACCCGCCGTATCGGTATCCGTAGCCACCGTAACCATACCGGCCTCCATACCCGCCGTATCGGTA
>JADHUC010000057.1 GCA_016784735.1 Pirellulaceae bacterium
CACGCGTTGCCTGGATCGAATGCACCAGGCTGTGGCCGCGCTCGTCCCGGGGAATCGTCTTATCGTCGCCCTCGTAGAGTCCTTCGTTGCTGTACGGTATGTGGCAGGACGAGCAACCCATGCCACGATAGTCGCCGCGCACGTGTCGCCCTTTGACCGCGTGGTGGCACCGCAGGCACTGGTTTCTCAAATAGGTGAAGGCCGCCAGTTCCGGTTTCTCGACCAACAGTGCAGGGTCAGCGGGCGCGTCGGGCAGTCGCGTGAGCTTGTCGACAAAGACCTGGGGTTCGAGTTTCCTGAGTCGTTCCATGTACGACCGATAGGCTTTCGTTCCAAGCCGGTCCAGAGGGTCTTCCGGGTTCGCCAAGTCGTAGTTGCCCCAGAAATGCTCGTAGCCGGACTTCGCACCATACTCGCGGTGAAAGGACCCGAACGCCCAACACACGCCATGGATCTTGCCCGCCTCGGTCATCATCAGGCTGTGCCACTGCGCGCCTGTATGATCCGCATGGCATTGGCCGCAGGTTTCCTCGTTGATCCACGAACTGCCCGGATCGGGATAGAAGTCGCCGCCGTGAGCCTCTTCCTTTTCTTCGGCGGTCGGATCGCCACCATGGCAGACGATGCACCCGTCCGGGTCGTCCACTCCCTCGCCCCACTCGATGATCTCGGCGAGCATCTGCGAGCCCTTTTCGCGGATCAGTTCAATCCCTTCATGGCATTTCATGCAGCCGGACGGGGTTTCTGGGGACGGAGGTTCCTGTGCCATCACGGACACCCAGGTGACCACGATCGATCCCATTGCCGCCAGTCCCGTTGATCGACTGATCATTACGCCCCTTCCGTTCGAAACTCCTGCATTTGGCTGCAGCTCAGCCGCGTCGGCTGCTCGTGATGGCGAATGCCCTGCCTCTTGCCCGAGCCGTTCCTCAGTATAAGAAAAAGATAAACGGCGAACCATATCATCAAAGGGTCTTGATGCGTTTCTTTTGGGAACGCGGTTGGCACAACAAGCTCAATCGACAAGCCAGAACAACCCAAGTGAGGTATCCAGAGAGCCGGTTTTGTTGACGCGGAAGCATAAATGAACGTAGAATGATCAACGTAGGAGGCATCGACAGCCGATGGCACAGACGCCAACGGACTGCGCAGGGGCAAATGCCGGGAATTGAGGAGAGTGTGATGTCACCAGGACGCATATTCACATTGGTGGCTGTTTTGCTGCTGGCCGTGCAAGCGCGCACTGGCTACGCCCAGTTCGGAGACGGATCGCCGCAGGACTGGCAGTCCTATGGGACGGGCGGTGTCTGGGGCGGCTTCTACAACGGCTACAACGGCGGTGTGCCGGGAATGGGCTACTTCCCGGGAAACATGAGTCTGGTCGTGAGCCAAACGCAGGAGCAGCACGAGCAGATTGCCGACTTGTTGGACCAGTTGCGTCGCATGCAGGGCACGCAAGTGCAGATTACCACGCCCTTCCATTCGCTGAACGACAGTTACTACGAGCGCATCGGGGCGGACTTCGACTTCAGCTTCAAACCAGGCGGGAATGTCGTCGGCTTGGATCAGTTCGGCAACCAGACCTCGGATGGCAGGGTCCATTTCAACCAAGGCGGCTTTGATTCCGCATTGCCGCAGTTCGGCGGACACGATGCGTCGACGGACGCGACGTTTGGCTTCGGGGGCGCTGGTGGGAAGTTCAGCCCCTCGTTGCGGTTTGCGGCGGGCCAAGGCAGCAATCGCAGCCACGTGATGCAAGCTCCGACGGTCGTGATGCACGATGGCCAAAGAGGTTTCGTCAGCGACACTTCAATGCGTCCGTTTGTCACCAGCGTGATTCCCGTCGTAGGGGCACGCCTGCCCATTATCCCGATGATGCCACCCTCGCCGCCGATCAGCCCTGTGAAACAAGCGCTGGCCCGCATGGAAGCCGAAAAACGACTCGCCCAGCAGGCACAACCCAGGGCAGAACGCAGGATTCCGCGCGAGCAACCCCGGTTGGATCCGATCGACGATCCTGTGGCGGCGCGACACGACGACGGAGCTCTGCTTTTGGGCAAAGATCGACCGGCCCCGGAAGGAGACGACAAGCCGCTGATTTTGAAAGGCCCATCCGGTTCTGCCGATGAAGGCAAAGCCGCTGGCCACAACGATCAACAGGCACAGGCCGACGCCGCTCGGCAACGGGAAATCCACTCGCGCGTTGAAAAAGCACGCGGGTATGAAGAAGCGGGCAAAGTGGACATCGCCAAAATCTACTATCAGCAAGCTGCCGCGCGTGCCGACGGTGAACTGAAGAGAAAGCTACTTGAAAAGATCCGGGCCCTCGGCAACTGAGTATGTTGACTACTTATTTCGGCTTGCTGCTGTTTATCTCCCCGGCGCTTCTGCTGGGCATCGTGGCTCAGATTTGGGTCAAATCGGCATACGCGCAATCGCGACAGGTTCCTGCGGGGATGAGCGGCTTTGCCGCGGCTCGACGGTTGCTCGACTCGGCCGGCTTGAAGAACGTCGGAATCGAGCAGACACCAGGCTATCTGAGCGATCATTACGACCCACGCCACAAAATGCTGCGTCTCAGCAACGACGTCTATCACGGCCGTTCGATGGCGTCGGTTGGCATCGCCGCTCACGAAGCCGGTCACGCCATCCAGGACGCCCACCGCTACGCGCCGCTAGTCATCCGCAACGCCGCGGTGCCGGCCGCCGGGTTTGGCAGCAATGCAGGCATGATGCTCTTGATCCTGGGAGCGATTTTCAATCTGAAGCCGCTGTTACTGTTCGGCATCGTCCTGTTCAGCGTTGTGGTCATCTTCCAGGTTGTCAATCTGCCGGTGGAGTTCAATGCGAGTGCAAGAGCAAAGCGGCAGTTGGCCGGTTTGGGCATTGTCCGCGATCAGGACATGTCCCACGTGAATCGAGTGCTGAGCGCCGCTGCATTGACCTACGTGGCCGCCACGTTGCAAGCCATCCTGACGCTGTTGTACTTCATCCTGAGATACGCCGGTTCGAGCCGCGACTGACCTGTTCGTAGTACCGGCTTCAGCCGGCTCTCTCCGCCTGAAGGCGGGGCTACCAACAAATGCGTTGACAGACGGAATCACTCGCCCAGTTGATGGATCGTGTTGTGGATCTTCCCGTCGACGAACTCTCCGCCGGCGCCTTTGATCGAGTACTTGATCTCCATACACCACGTCGGCTTGATATCCGGGATCTTCAAGAAGACGGACCGACCATCGTCGGATAGAGTCGCGTCTGTGATCTTCGATGGCTTCTCGTTGATGTGGTCCGAGCCGTAGTTGGCAGATCGGTGAAGCGTCCAAGTCTTGACGCCATAGTTACTTACGTCCGTTGCCGACTTCCGGTCCAGCGTGCCGCTGAACGTCACCGTGATGCCGTCTTGCCGGGCGTTCAGGCCGATCGGCAAATGTACCGGTTTGCCCGTGTAACGCACTCGATAGAAGCCGCCGGGTTGGTGCTGGTTTCCCGCCCACGCAAACATGCCGCACGCGTAGAGCTGACCGTTGTCCGGATGAAAGCGACCGCGCATCACGCCTGTTGGAAACAGGGGGATCGGCAGTTCGCATACGCCGCCCTGCAAGCGGGCTCCCGCCTTCTCGTGCGGCACGACGTAGATCTTGCCGTAGCCGTACGAAGTATTCAGCAGTGTCCCGTCCAATGGCCCCCAAGCTTTGCTGTCCACCCACATCAATTCGGCCGGCGAGCGGTCCACGGCGTTGGTGATCCAGCACAACGGAGGCTCCATGGCATCGTCCGACGGGTCCGTCACGTCATGGTAGCCCCAGAAGTTGCCGTAGTATCGGCCCTCGCCGCGAATCCAGTTGATCCGGTTCTTGGGCATCCAATGCCCCTCCTGATCCGTTATGAAACAGGTGCCGTCCGGATTCACGCAGACGCCGTTCGGAGCACGAAATCCCCGCGCCAAAATTTCAGTGGACGACCCGTCTTTGCTGACGCGCAACAGTGTGCCGTGCTGCGGCACCAGGGCCGTCTTGGCGTGTCGAGCCCCTTTGGAATAGTAGAAATTGCCCTCGGCGTCGGTCTGCAGGCCCATGGCGAATTCGTGGAAGTGTTCGGTCACTTGATGGTCGCTATTGAAGTTCTCGTAGAAATCAATTTCGCCGTCACCGTTTTGATCGTTCAGAATCACGATCTGATCGCGACATGTCACGTAGATTCGGCCGTCGACGATCTTCAAGCCGAGCGGTTGAAACAGGCCCGATGCGATTCGCTGCCATGTCAATTCGAACAGCCCCGGTTCTGCTGCATCGGTCGCATCGCTCCCGCTTTCCGCCGAACCTGTTCCGGCGGGGGCCTCTAGTTCCGGCGCGATGCCGCTCACCAGCCACACGCTGCCGTCCCAAGTGCACACGGCCGCCTGCCTACCGTCCGGGAAAAAGTCGAATCCAGTAAAACGCGTCCGGCACGACCAGGGATTGCGTGCCGGGTGCGTCAGTGTGTCGACCGCAAACGGACCATCGTCCGATCCGCGTATGCCCTGCGTGGTGAGCTTGTCGGGCCAACGCGGCGGGCCGCCTTCGGTCAGCGGCCGCAAGTCGATCGGCGACAGCGTGTCGGTCATCGCAGAGACAACCGATTTGACCTCGTCTCCGTCTGCCGGCGAGGCAGTCCATAACACGAAGTTCAGCGGTGCGGCGCCGGCCGGTATCGTCAGTCGGAGATCGCCCTCGTCGTTGGTGGACCACGTCGCATCCGGAATCGCCGGGCTCAAGCCGGCGACGATCGCTCCTTCGCGTCTGGCATCCCCGGCTCCCTTGATAACACGGCCGTCGTGGTTATTTCCTGTCACATCGCGCACGGTATCGTCGCGCACCACGTCAAGCTTCCAGTGGGCCACGAGGTCTTTGTCGCTCGCCGCGTCGGAGCCAATTGAAGCGACCTCCTTGTCGTCCAAAGTCCGCCGAAAAAATCGCACGTCCGAGATTTGGCCGTCGAAGTGCGATTGCGAACGAGGGAAATTGGACGACGTGAACCCTACTCGCACGACATGACCGTTGACATCCGCACTCGGCTTCAAGCGGCCTTCGCCCTCAAGCTTCCCGTCCACGTACAGACGCACATCGCCGTTTTCGTTTTGCCAGGTCATGACGATGTCGTGCCAGCGATCGTCATTCACCGATCGCCGAGACTGCACTGCGCCCACCCAACCGATGTCGAAAGTTAGCTTGCCGCCCCGCACGAACAGAGTCTTGCCATCCGCTACCCAGGGACCGCTCGGTGCCGTCTTACAGAAAATGCTGCCCCCTTGCCGCGTCTTGATGCGGGCACAGATCGAGTAGTCGCTGTGCGTAAAGTCAAAATCGTCCGCAGCGGTCACTTCGACGTTCGTCGCTCCATCAAAATGCAGAGGCGCGACGTCGCTTTGCACCTGCAGCGATTCAACCTGCCCCAAGACAACCATGTCCGAATGAAACGCTGTCGCCGCCAGTGTCTCGCCGCGAGGATGACGCGCCACCTGCAGGGCCAGATCTCTGTCACGAGGGCCGATGTTCAAGTTGCGGGCAAAGACCGGGCCCGTTCCGGTGATATGCAGGCTGGGCATCTCCAACACGTCAGTTTCGCCCACCGTGTACGCGACGATCACTTGATTGCCGAAATGATAGAGGCCCTTGTAATGCGCCCAATCGCGCGGCAGCGGGCCGTACGGCCGATCGTCTCGTCCGCGCAGACGCGGGTCCTCGAAGCCGCCATCCTCCGGATTGCCCCAGCCCGGAGCGGTTGGGTTGGCGAAATGCACTTCGCCGACAATCCGCGGATGGATCGCGTGCTTGCCATTCAGCATGATGGCGTTCCAGTCGATGAAGCCGCTGCCGCTCCAGGCGGCAGCCACACGCATCGTGTCGTGATCGTACAGCATCCAGTACTGGCCCTGCGAGACGCCGCCTGGCCCGGCATCCAGACGCACGGCAATTCCCTTGTAGGCAAAGTTTGATGCGTCGTTACCGACCTCGTACGAGGCGATCAGATTGGGGCCGTAGTCCATGCTTACCCACGGCTCGGCGCTCGACGGTTCCGGGCCGCGGGTGGTTCCCTCCGGCAACGCCGCGAGGTAAGTGTCGTCGATCGCGCCGTACTGCGTGGTGTTGTACGGCTTCAGGTACTTCTCGCGGACGTAGTGGATCACATCGTACTTCTGCTTGGGCACCATCCAGCTCTGCGCCACCATCATTCCGTAGCCATTCGTGAGCGTCTGGTACATGCTGTGCGGATCGCTGCCGTTCTTGAACTTGTCCGAAGCAAACTTCAACGACGTGGGCAGCGAACCGGGTTCATCTTTGGTGCCGTGGCAGTTGACGCACAGCCGGTCGTAAATGGCCTCGCCGCGTTTGAGACTCTCCCCGCCCAAGTCGGCAATCATCCCAGCGTGGTCGATGATCTTCTCGTATTCCGGCAGCGGCCGCGCGGCATACAGGGATGCAACGGCCCGGAGTTGTCGAGCGCGATCCTGCCCTTTGTCGGCGATCTCCAGCAGATACCGGACCAGGTCCAAAAACTGCTGGCGTCCGGCCAATCCGTTGACCAGCCCCGTCGGCATGGCGGACACTTTCCCGTGGAACCGCTCGTCGATCTTTTCGGCGGGAATCGTAATAATCTTGCCGTCTTGCGCCGGATCGCGAAGCACAAGCTCGTCCGTGCGGTCTTCGGCCAACAGACCCGTGAGCGTCCGGCCTCTGTCCGTGATCACGACGACCGACTCGTAGCCCTTCTTGATCGCCTTAGAAGGGCTTAGCAGAGACTCGACAAAGTGCGGATCGGTGACGTCCTTGTCGGGCTTAGTCAACTCTGGGCCCAGGGGCGACGCCTCTCCGCCCGGATCGTGGCACTTGATGCAAGCCAGATGCGGCTGAAAAAACGCAATCGCACCACGAGTGACATCGCCCTGTTCTCTTGCAGCGCGTGCCAACGCCGCCGAGTCCTCTTTCTGCAATTGCTGCTCAAAAGTCGAAGGCGTCCCGGCTCCATCTTGGGCGATTCCCACGTTGTTCGCGAAGCAGAACAGGATTCCAAGAATTGCGGTTGCGTATTTTCTCATATGCGACTGTTCTGTCAGAACTTGGGGGCGTTTTGCGTGCTTCAGATGCCGTACCCAATATTCAGCTACGCATTGCCTATGTTCTCCAAAACCTCCGCCGCCCGCAAGGCGACATACTGGTTGCCATACTCCAGCAGCCCAGCCAAAGCAGCCGATGCCTTCCCCCGCTCGCCTCGCTTCTTCCTACTGGCCACCGTACTTTGCAGCCGCCTAACCGGTGGGTTATCATGGTGCCTTTCATGCCCGTAGCTGCTGTAGCAGGCCGGCAAAACGCTACTCATCAGGCAGTAGTCCGTATCAAAGGAGCCTTCCATGGAACTGGCGATCGTAGATGTCGTGGTTTTTCTAGTGTTCCTTGTGGCCGTGATTGCCGTCGGCATCTCGGTGAGCCGGGACGAGAAAGATAGCGAATCCTATTTCCTCGCTGGCCGAGGGCTTTCTTGGTGGCTCATCGGGTTTTCGCTCATTGCGGCCAACATCTCGGCCGAGCAGTTCGTGGGAATGTCGGGACAGGCGGCTAGGGATTCAATCGGCTTGGCCGTCGCCAGTTACGAGTGGATTGCCGCGGTGACGCTGGTGGCCGTTGCGTTTTTCTTTCTGCCCAAGTTTCTGCGAAGTGGCATTTACACGATTCCCGAGTATCTTGAGTACCGCTTCAACCACACGGCGCGGACCATCATGTCGCTGCTGATGGTCGTCATCTACGTCGGTGTGACGATTGCCACGGTAATCTATCTGGGGGCCAAAGCCGTTGATCCGCTGTTCACCGGTACGGTCTTCGGGATTCCGTTGGACATCAGCACCCTGTCATGGATCATCGGGATCGTGGCAGCGATCTACGTAATGGCGGGCGGGCTGAAGGCGTGTGCGTGGGCCGACCTGATTCAAGGGTCCGCCTTGATCGTGGGCGGAGCGGTCATCATGGTCCTGTCGTTCATGGCGTTGGACAAGCCGGGTGATTTCGAAGGCATCGACGCGGCGGCGGTCCATGAGACCCTGGGCGTCGACCAGAACGACTCCTTCGCGGAAAAGTTCCAAGTTCTCAAGCAGAAGAAGATGCACATGGTCTTGCCGCGGGAGAATACGTTTCTGCCTTGGACGGCCTTGTTGTTGGGCATCTGGATTCCCAACTTCTACTACTGGGGGTTGAACCAGTACATCATGCAGCGAACGCTGGGTGCCCAGTCACTGGCACAGGGCCAAAAGGGCATCGTTTTTGCCGCCGCGCTGAAGCTGGTCATTCCGTTTTTCGTGTGCATTCCCGGCATCATTGCGTTCAGTCTTTACAGCGAGAAGATGCAAGAAAACGCCATGACTGACGAACGGCTGAACGCGCCGGTTCTGGAACGATTCGACGAGGTCCGGGGAGGCTCGGCGGCGGCGAACAAGGTCTTCCCGTTCGATGGCGACTTCGCTGAACTGCACGCGGCCCAAGCGGAAGAGATCCTGGCCTTCAACGTGGCAGTGGCAGGCGTGGAGATTCCCGAAAACGCCGCGCCAGCCGATGTTCGAGCGGCCACGGTCCAGTTTCTCTCAGAGAAAGATCTGGACTTCAAGAAGAAAGTCGACGAAGGTAAGGAGTTCAGCCTGACCGACTTGAACGCCAAGGCGATCGCGTTGGCCACCGGGGAGAATCGTCCTGCCTGGCAACGGATCATTTCCGGCGAGGAATCCGCCGTAGAGAAACAACAGGAACTGATCGGATACGATTACGACGGCGCCTTTCCTCTACTGATTCGCTATCTGACGCCGCGCGGTTTGAGAGGATTCGTGTTGGCCGCGCTGATGGGAGCAGTGATCAGTTCGCTGGCGTCGATGCTGAACGCCGCATCCACGATCTTCACGATGGATATCTACCGGGAATACATCAAGAAGGATGCCTCCCAAACCAACCTGGTGTGGGTCGGTCGCATGTGCGTGCCCGTCTGCGCGGTGATAGGCTGCCTGATCGCACCGGCGCTGGCCGACCCGAAATTCAGGGGTGCGTTCGCCTATATTCAGGAGTTCCAAGGATACGTATCGCCGGGAGTCTTGACGATTTTCCTGTTCGGCCTATTCGTGCCCCGTTCACCTCGGATGTGCGGCGTGTTGGGATTGGTACTCAGTCCGATCATCTACGGATTGTTGCACCTGTTTTGGGGCGACTTGGCGTTCCTGAACCGGATGGCAATCACCGTGGGCGCCATCGCGATCGTGTTGGTCGTAGCGACATTGGTATCACCGCTGAAAGAGCCCGTCTCGCTGCCGACGCAAAGCAAAATCGAATTGAAGTCATCCAGCGGCGCAAAGCTATTCGGACTGGTTGTGGTAGTGGCGACGGCAGTGCTGTACGTGATCTTCTGGTAGCCTTTGAGGCTCTCGGTTTCGAACGGTCGCCCTGGCACACGAGTCAGGAATCGGCTTT
The DNA here is from genome assembly GCA_016784735.1 of Pirellulaceae bacterium. Lineage (GTDB taxonomy): Bacteria > Planctomycetota > Planctomycetia > Pirellulales > Pirellulaceae > JADHUC01. Next base: position 9,480 of record JADHUC010000057.1, read on the forward strand.
GCGCTTGTAGTGCGTTTCTGACAACTCGCGGAGTCGCCCGGCTGCTTGCTCGGGCGTCAAATCGCGTTGCGGCTCGCCCAACATTTCGTAGCCTACCATAAACTTCTTCACAGTGGCCGACCGCAGCAGCGGCGGGTAGAAGTGGGCGTGCAATTGCCAGTGTGGATAATCGCCGTCGTCGGTCGGCGCGCCGTGCCAACCCATGGAATAGGGAAATGACGTTTGGAACAAGTTGTCGTATCTAGTCAGTAGCCGTTTAAGCGTTGCGGCCAGACTGTCCCGTTCCGCGTCTGTCAGGTCCGGCAATCGAAGGACGTGACGCTCGCGCGGCAACAATAGCGTTTCGAAAGGCCATGTTGCCCAGTAAGGGACGACGGCGACCCAGTGATCGTCCTCGACGACCAGGCGTTCCCCACTCTCCAATTCGCGCGTGACGTAATCGACCAACAGGGGCGAGTTTTGCTGTCCGTAGTAGTCGGCCTGCTGACGTTCTTCCTTCGCAGGTTCGTTGGGCAAGAAGCTGCTGGCCCAAATCTGACCGTGAGGGTGCGGGTTCGAACAGCCCATGATCGCACCCTTGTTTTCGAAAACCTGCACCCACCGGTATGTTTGACCGAGGTCCGCGATCTGCTCGGCCCACAGATCCACAACCTCGCGTATCTCGCCGACCGGCATCTCCGGCAGCGTCATGTCGTGCCGCGGTGAGAAGCACAGAACGCGGCAAGTACCGCGAACCGGCTGCCGCTGGAATAGCGGGTCGGCGTCGTTCGCTTCTTCAGGGCCATCCGACAGGAGCGCCGGGAAATCGTTAACAAACACGTAAGTGTTGCCGTAGTCGGGGTTTGCGTCTGCCTTGCCGGCACGCTGGTTGCGCGGACACAAGTAGCATTTCGAGTCGTACTCGTCGCGGCGATCCGCCCCCTGATCTTCCTGACGGCCCAACCAAGGTCTCTGCGTGCGGTGCGGCGAAACGAGTACCCACTCGCCCGTCAACGGATTGTACCGTCGATGCGGAGGATCTTGGATTTGCTCTGACATGCTCAGGCCCTCAGGGTCAGCCTCTGACGATATGAGCACCTTGCGCCGGCCGCGTTGTAAAGATCGACGGTTCGATGCCCGTACGCCGCTGGTATTCCGCGCGAATCGACCGGGCAACGGATTCGACATCGCCACTTGGGACCAGGCTGACCGTGCAGCCACCGAAGCCTCCGCCCGTCATCCTCGACCCGATGACCGCACCCGATTCGCCCTGCTTCTTCGCGAGTTCGACCAGCAAATCCAACTCAACGCAGCTCACCTCGTAGTCGTCCCGCAGCGAATCGTGGCTGGCGTACATCAGTTCGCCGACGCGTGCCCAATCCCCGGCCTCGATCGAGGCGACAGTCTCGGTCGTGCGTTCGATCTCGCCGATCACGTGCCGGGCTCGACGCTGAAATACGGGCTCCAATGCCTCCTTGGTCTCGCCCAACAGATCGAACGTCGCGTCGCGCAGCGATGCCACGCCCATCTTCTCTGCCGCCGCCTCGCACTGGCTACGACGCTCGGCATATTCCCCGCCCGTCAACTCGTGCTTGACGTTCGTGTTAATGATCAGCACCGTGATGTCCGCATCGTCCATGCGTACCAACTTGACATCGCGAGAACGGCAGTCGAGCAACATCAAGTGGTCGCGAAGCCCCATCACCGACGTGAATTGATCCATGATGCCGCACGGCATCCCCGCGTATTCATGCTCGGCCTTCTGGCACAGCAACGCCTTCTCCACGCTGTCCATCGTTTTCCCAGTGACAGCCTCCAGCAGCGTCGCCGTCGCCACTTCCAATGCGGCACTGCTCGACAGACCCCCGCCCAGTGGCACCGTGGATTCGACCAGGATATCCAGCGGATCGTAGGTCATGCCGCGCCGGTGGCAGCCTACCATCACGCCAAGGACGTATCTTGCCCATGGGACCACTTCCGCGGGATCCTTGATATCGGGCGACAGTCGTTCCGTCTGGTCGACTCCATGACTGCACACGCGAACGGGCCGATCGGAGTCGCTTTCGGTGGATGGGGCGGCGGCCATAACGACATAACGATCGATGGCCATGGGCAACACGAAACCATCGTTGTAGTCCGTGTGTTCGCCGATCAGGTTCACGCGACCGGGGGCAGCGGCCACCCAAGTTGGCGGCTGCCCAAAACGCTGCTGGAACTGCTCCTCGGTCCAGGAGGCCAAGTTTTCCAGCGAAAGCGCTTTGTCGATCGCGGGATTGTCCCCCGCATTTATGGCTTCTTGATCGTTCATGCGATAGAATGGCTCCCTTTAGTTTGTCAGTAGACATTCGCTAGGGTATTTTCTTTCCCGCTTTCCATCAAGGTGGTCCAATGAGCGGAACTGAGGAAGACAAACAGGCCGAAGACCAGGCCCCGGAAGGGATGACTGGGCGGAAGACGTATAACATCGTCAGCGACACAGTCACTGGTCCGAACGTCCGCCTGAAAGACAACGTTATTCAGGGAATCGTGATTCTGGTCTGCCTGGTCCTCGGAGCGGGGATCGGCGCTATTGTCGTGTCTGATCGAATTCCCGGAGCGTTGGTTGCGGCTTTATCGGCCTGCTGGTCGGGTTGTTCGGCAGCGGCCTCTTCTTGATGGTCTTCCGAGCCATCATGCACATGCGCGGCCGACACGACTAGTCCGGCCTGTATGTGGACACGAGATCCTTGCTCACGGATCGGCCCTCTTACCGCATGGAGAGACTATGGAACCCGTTGGTTATGGCATCGTCGGTTTGGGACAAGTCGCAATGAAGGGGCATATCCCGGAACTGCTCAGGATTCCCGAGACACATATCACGGCCCTTTGTGACCTTAGCGGCGAGGCGCTTGCTCAGGCCGCCAGTTTGGTCGCTGGCGCGAAGACGTATGACGACTTCGACGCCATGCTTGAGGACGAAGATGTCGAAGTGGTCCTGATCGCCACGCCGAACTGGCTGCACGCCGAACAGGCCATTCGTGCCTTCAAAGCGGGCAAGCACGTGTTTCTCGAAAAGCCTATCGGCGTGGACCTCGACGAGTGCGATGCGATCCTGCGGGCGTGGTCCGACAGTGGGCGGCTTTTGCAGATCGGCCATGAGCTTCGCCATGCCAACCTGATGCGGGCCATGCGCGAGAAGATCGACGAAGGTATGATCGGCCAGGTCCAGATGGTGGTCGTGCAGGAATATCGCTTCCCCTTGCTCCCCGGATGGCGTCAGACCGCCAAGACGGGCGGCGTGATGCTCGAGAAGAACTCGCACTTCTTCGATCTATTCAACTGGTTGGCCGACGCGCCAGCGAGTCGCGTCATGGCCGCCGGCGGCAACAACGTGAACAAAGAGTCACCGTTGATCGATCATTGTTTCGTCACTGTGGAGTACGAAAACAGTGTCCGAGCAGCGTTAGTGATGTGCTTGTTTGCCGAGCACGGCAGCCAACTGACCATCGACGTCGTGGGGGACAAGGGTCGGCTGATCGCCCTTGCCCAGGACCAGAAACTGACCTTCTACAGTCGCCAGGACGAGACGCCCGTAGAGTGGTCCTTCGAGCCCGGCGCCGATGGTGGCTTCCACATGGGATTCAAGACCGAGCACGAATCCTTCGTGCGCAGCCTCCGCGAAGGCAAACCCGTCGTCTCGAACGGCCCGGAGGCCCGCGAGACGATGCGAGTCGCCTTGGCCGCGGAACGCGCCGTCCGCGACGGGACGATCGTCGATTTGCTGCCGGAGTAATCAGACTCCTGCCCGGATTACGGCAGGGGAATGGTCCATAAGGCGAGCGGCAGATGATAATATACCAAAGTAGCAGGCACACTCCGTGTGCCGTCCGCTTGCGGCTACGGCACACGGAGTGTGCCTGCTACTTTCCAAGAGGCAACATCTCAAACGCCGCTCGCCTAATCTATTCCCTTGCCCCCATTCCCCTGCCGTTCTCTGGCTTCGCAGCTTTGGACTCACCATTGCCCGCCGACTTGAGTTCCTCGTACAGCCGGGCAAGCTCGACCATCAGCGGCTCGAGTTTGGCGTAGTACTCGTCCGGATTTGTCGTCTCGCCCTTTGATTGCCGTAGTTCAGCAATCTGCCGCTCCAGGGCGTCTCGACGGCGGCGGACAGCAGGCGGCATCTCGGCTTCTTGTGCATTGGGAACTAGATGAAACAGACGAGCAAGCTGGCCATCGACGGTGGTCTCGTCCTTTGCCTGCCGGACTGCGCGAGTACCCTGGTACCAATCTGCCGGCGTACCGAGCCCGTCGCCGTTGTCGTCCAACAGCGCCGTTTCCGTGGCGAGCCGTCCTTCCTGCTCGTAGAATTCCTGAGTCTTGCGGGAGGCGAGCAAGAAGGCTTCCAGCAATGATGTTTGCTCGTCCTTGTCCAGATCGGCCGATTCTTGAGTCATGGCGGCGGAGAGGTGGTCGCCGAATCGAGCGAAATTCAATTCATAGCCGCTCTTGGTGGCCGAAATGACCACACGATTTTCGGCGGACAACCGGTTGATGAACGGCGCGCTGGACGACGCGCAGTTGATCACGACCAGCGGGCGTTTGAACGGCTGAAGCCATTCGGCCAACTCGGTACCCGTTACGTCCGGACCCCGGAGATTGAACTTCGCCTTGCGGCCGTCGAACGTCCCGTGACCGATCAGGACAAGCCAGAGTGCCGCTTCGATATCCTTCGGCTCGTCGCGTAACACCTCTGCCAGCCGATCGCGGTCTGACGTCGTGTCGGGTGATTCCCGTCCCAGGCGCACGCATTTGGCGTCGGCTTGACGGGCGGCGGTTTCCCAACGATCGGCCCAGGCGTCGAATTGGCGCTGGTACTCCGCCGCGCCAGGCGCACCCACAACAACGACAAGCGTGGGTTGTTCCGCCGCTTGAGCGCCCAAGGCGGCGAGGAAGATCGTCAGTGCGGTCAGGCAGCCAACAACTTCCTCGTTTAACCCGAAGCCGGAGGCGATGGCGGGCGCCGCGCGTGGACGATCCATTCTACTGCCCGCCATCGCCTCCGGCTTCGGGTTAAACGACAACGCGCCATGTCGACGGAAAGTGAAAAACCCTGTCACGCTCACGGCAGGCCCCTCCATCGTCTGAGGCCCCATTCTGTCAATAGGCAACAGATGGCGAAAAGGAATATGGCTGGCTGGTGCCACAGGGGATATACCCACGGTTCGGTGATTGGGATTTTGCGGTTCGGCAAGCCGGTCACGAACTCATCCAGTTGATTCGGTTCGACCATTTCGCCCCCCGTCTCCCGCGCGATGCGTTCCAGCAGCGCAAGATCCGGCGAGAGTCGACGGAACTCGCTCGCCGCCGGTTCCGCCGTCCAGCCTGTCTTGACCACGCCGATTTCGTGCCCATCCGGCGCCGCGACCGTCACCTTGGCGCGATAGGCGCCGGGCTCGTTTGCACCGCACTTCGCCACGTACATACCTGCCTGCTGTTGACTGGAATCCGCTCTCAGCTTTTGCTGCTTTCCGTCCGGTGTAGTTACCTCCATTTCCACTGCCACATTGTCCATGGGAAGGAACTGGGAATCGCTGACATTCACGCGTATTTCCACGGGATCGGTAGATTTTCCCGTTGTCTTGCGAACGTCCACCTCGACTCGCCGTGGCACTTCGGCGACGAGCCATCGGATCATCTGCCGCCAGGCACGCGCGAGGTCGTCTTCTTCGTCCAATTGCCGCCCAAGCCCCCATTGCCACATGTCGCCGATCATCAGCGCAGCGGCGCGACCTTTGCCGAAACGCTGCGAAACGAGTGCCGGATGACGTTTGCCGTTCTGATCCGTCGCTTCGGCCAGAATCGATGCACCCGGCTTGATTCCGCTTATCTGATTCAACGTATCAAACACCGGCATCGCGTCGAAACGTTCCTTCTCGGCTTCTTCTGTCTCGCGCAGCCGTGTCCAGGGTTGGAGCCATCCTTCGCAAGTGAGCGTGAGTTGATAGCGAGCATCTTGCGTGGCCGCCGGCTGTCGATCCAGGTAAACCGGTAGAAGCTCACCTACGGGTGTACGCGCGAACTCGCCCTGCCGAAACGATTCGGCACCGCCTAACATCAACAGTCCGCCGCCGCGGCGACTGACGTATCGCTGGATCAACAGCAGTTGGTCCTGTGTGAAGTAGGCGGCTTCCAGGTCGTCCAAGATGATCGCGTGGTACGGGAACAGCTCGTCGGCGGTTGTTGGGAAACCGTCGCGCAGTTCCGCATCGTCTTGCGTACCGAGTCGAATCAGAACCGGCTCGTCATACTGCTCCGCTTCCTCGTCGTCCTGGTTGGAGAAGCCACGGTAAAGCGGATTGGTCGTCTCGCCCGTGCGCCCCAGGTAAGCAAACTTGGGCTCGCGTTTGGCGATACGGATTAAGCCGACCAATTTGACCTCGCCATCCTTGGCCAACGCGCGGCGGAGGAACTTGAACTCCCAGTTGGGACGCCCCGACACGTACAGCACGCGATAGGGCCCTTTCGGCCGTTCGACACACGCCAGCTTTGTGTTATTGGCCAACGTGGCCTCGACGGGTTCTTTCTCTGTTGATGGGTCAAGTTGCCAACGCTCCGAGTTCGACACGGCTCGTACCTGATAGAAGTGGACACCGGAACCGTCGGGCCGCACGCGGAATCGAACGGTGTGTGGTTCGCCTTCGTCGGCTTCGACCGTCTGTTCCTCGAGCTGCTCGCCCTGCTCGTCCAGCAACTGGACCGCAAGCTTCTCGTCGCCGTAGCCTGCTGCGGTCACGTCAGCCCGTATCGTCACCGGGCTCTGCTCGAAATTGGTTTGGCTGACGGACACGGGGCCGATGCTCACGTCCTTGACTTCCGCCTCGGTGCCTAATGGTACGGGATAGATGGGTGGTAGTCCGGAGAAGTCAATCTGATCGTCGGCCCAATCGGTGGCGTTGCCGTCGGTGAAAACGAGTACGCCGGCCAAAGGTCGACCTCCGTAGCGTTTCCCGATCGTGGACAACGCCGTTTTCAAACACGACGCATCTCCCGATCCGTCAAGTTCCGCCAAATCATCCAGCGAGCGAAGCCGTTGAGCAAATCGGTAACGCCGAACGTCGAAGTCCTGACTCAAACGCGTTTGCCACCCCGTGTCTTGGGCCACCAGTTCGCGAGCCATTTGCGCCCGAGTCCGTCCGCTGCCGGGGTCGCGGATTTGGAGGCTCTGGCTATCGTCCACCAGCAGTGCAAATAGATTCGCGCCGGGACGCGGGCGCATGCCGCTCCACAGCGGCTCGATCAGACACGCCGCTAGGGCAAGCACAGCAAGCGTCTTGAACAGAGCGGCCAAACACCTCACGACGAGCGAAGCCGGAGCACGTCGGTAGCTCCATACGACCGCGGTCACGGCCGCCAAGCTGACTGCCAAGGCCAGCCAAACCCAAGCCGGGGCTCCCCAATAAAGTGATGCGAGACTCATTTGCCGCTCCCCAACCGCTCGTAGTAGCGACGAACCGAGTCTGCGTATTTCCCTGGGACCGGATCGCGGTCGATGGGGACCATTTGCTCACGATTCTCTCGACGCAGCAACTCCTCCGCGACGCGATCCCGTAACTCATTCAACGGCTCAGCGACGAATTCCTGCACGAGATCCCAGTTCGGCCCCTTGGTGCCGCCGCGCCGGAAGTCGCGCCGGATGCCGCGGGCTCGATCGCGGATCCTGGTCGCCTCGCTCCGCAAGTCCGGACTGTCCATCATCTCCTCGACCTCACGAAGCCGATCCGACCACTGCGAGAAGTCTTCCCCGGCCATCGGTCCGTCGCGTGGCGATTCGGGCCGGTTGGAGCGTTCCGATCCGCCACCGCGGCTTGACTGCCCATCTTTCGGCTGTCCATCACGCCGCTGACCGCCTTGCGATGCGGTGGACGATTTGTTCGGCTGCGGTTTTTCGTTTGAGGGCGTAGGGCGAGCCGGGCTATCCTTAGGCCGTTCGCCCCCGCGTCCCGTGGGCCGGCTATCGGGCTTGGCGCCTTGCTCGTTCGGGTCCGGCTGCTCGCCATCGGGGGCTGGTGCGTCGCCGGGTCGGCCGCCAGCGCGATCCGGTTTCCGATTCCCCGAATCCTCATTCCTTCGACCGTCCGCCGTGGCAAGTTCGTCGCCGAGTTCTTCGGCCAGATCCGTAAGAGTTTCGTGGGCTCGGCGAAGGGCTTCGGTTTCGTCTCCAAGGACGTTATCTGCTGCCTTTTCGACACCTTCCTTCAATTCTTCAATGCCTTGCCCTGCCACCGCTTCCGCGTTTCTGGATTGGTCCATCAGGCCGGCGTCGAGCAGTCTGCGTGTCGCGTCCAACGCATTGTCCACTCGTCGCTGCTGAGTCTGGCGGATCGAATCGTATAATTGGCGCGCCATTAAAGGCTCCGCATCTTCGGCGTCCTCGCTTGTCTCCTGCATGCCTTCCAGTAATCGCTGAAGATCTTCCCGCTGCTGCCGTAGACCTTCCGACACCTCTTCACGCTTGGAGCTGTCGCCGAGTTGACGACGTTCGCCGTCCGGCTGCTCCAGATCACGAAGCTGCTGAGCCAGTTCGTTCTCTTTCTGGTCGAGACGTCTGGCCTCGGCGCGGAGCTGTCTCATTTCTTCTGAAAAGCGATTGGCCGTCCGGTTCTGGAACTCCTCGCGCATCTCTGTCAGTTCGCGTTCTGCGCGGGTTCCGCTTGCCACGGCTCGAGAGACCTGGCCTTCGCGTAGCGATTCAGAAGCTTGCCGCATGTTTTGACGTGTTTGTTCGAGGTTCTGCCGGGCGTCGGCCATGCTTTCCTGGTTCTCCGGCTGCTCCATGCGCTCGGCCAGTTCATCCAGGTCGCGCAGCAGTTCATCCTCCTGATCCCGCAGCCGTTTGAGTTGGCGGCGGATCTCTTCGCGTTCCTCTTCGGTTTGGGCGTCTTCGAGTGCCGATTGAAGTTCTTTTAGACGCTGGTTCAAATCGTCCTGGCGCCGGGCAAGGTCCCTTAACCGGTTGAGCACCTGCAGATTCTCCTGGTTGGCCATTTCCTGCTGCGAGAGCGCCTGTTGCTGGGTCTCATAGCGATTCTGCTCGTTGTTCAATTGCAGTTGCTCTAACTGCTGCTGGGCGCGACTTTGTGAGCCGCTGGCGCTGGATTGGGCCGTCTTAGACTGCTGCGGCTGGCCTCGGGTGACACGATGTTCCCGTGCCCGCAATCGTAGCAGTGCCTGATACGCGGCCTTCTCGGCGGTCAACGCAGGATGAAGGCTCTCGATGGAGCTTGCCTGAACCGCCTCGGTAAGCTGCGTGATCGCGTCGTCCATGTGCTGTTTGACGTCTGCAACATGCTGCCCGGACTGCGGGTCCTGCAGTCTTCCGGCCAGTTCGGCCAGAGGCTCCAAAAGTTCCGTTTGCGAATCGAGCAGTTTCTGCGCATCGGGTGTGAAATCGTCGGTCGGCGTCGAACCGACTTCGCGGCGGATCACGGTCCAGGTGGCGTTGATAATCTGCTTCTGAAGTTCGGCCAGTTGACCGGCCTGCTGGGCATTCTGCCCCTGCTGTTGCTGTTGTTGCTGCGACTGCTGCTGGCCGCCGGGCGGCTGTTGCCCCTCGCGAAAGATCTCCTCGAAATGCCGCACTTCGGCAAAGTACATGTCGCCCAGCGTCCGCCGCGGCTTGCCGTCCGGCCCGAAGTCTTCGGCCCAGAAATAGTAGGACAGAAGCTGATCCGGCTGGGCCTCGAGCGTTTCCAATTCGATCAGGTGTTCGATCTGTTGGCGGTCTTTATTCGGTGTCTGGCCGCCAAGGACAATCCGCTTTTCCTCGGTGCCGGCCAACTGGTAGCTGATCCCATACGAATTCAGTCCGATATCGTCCCAAACGCTGCCTGCGGTCTCCAGCTCCTCGATGGGAGAAACGCGAACATCCTTGGCCGGCATGGCAACCTTGACGTCGGGAGGCCCGTTCGGCGTGACGCGAAACACGAACTCGGGCGGCAGCTTGTTTCGCCGTCCCGCTTCCGCAACCAGTTCAAGCTTGTAGCGGACCGTCTCTTGAAGCGTCTGCGTCATCTTGTACATCGTCGGATCGTCCGTCGTCGCCTGAAGCTCGACGGTCGCTCCTTCTTCGCTCACGAGTTGTGCCTGTTCGACCGGAATGTTCAGACGGCACAAGAGCGTCAACTCGGTACCTTCCACAGCGGTGATGCGTCGCGTGTCTTCAACAATCTTTGGCACTTGCGATGTGTATTCCGGGAATACCAGCGAGGCGTCCGCCCGTTCGAGTTCGGGCAAATCGTAGACGGACACGCGGAAGTCTTCGGTGGATTGATCGGCATACTCTACGCGGTACGTGAAATCCCTGCGAACATCGGCCAGATGCCCGCCGAACAGCGGATCTGACAAGCTCAGTGACATCGGAACACGAACAGCCTCTTCGTCGACGGACTGGTACACCAATGTCGCATTGTCGGGAACCGACCCCTCGAAACGAGCCGTGACAACCAGGCTCGAGCCCCGTTCCGCTTCCGTGTCGCCGGGTGAGATCGTGACACGGTATTCCAACGCTTCGGCCGTAGGCTGCGGTGAGAAGGGCAGGTACAACGTCGTCTTGTGCTGTTTGGCGTAGACGGCAAGACCGCCCGTAACGACCGCCAACAATACCAGCGACAATAGACCTGCCCACCGCGTGCGTCGCAGCTTTCGAGGAGGAAGCACGTCGAGCCAATCATGTCTTTGAGAATGCTGGACCGCATCTTGGATGACGACCGTCTGCAGGTACCCGAATCGCGCGTTCGGCAACGCCGGCCTCTGTTCCACGGCAGTCGACAACAGGTCGCGAAGATCCGAATGCCTGGCTTCGACTTGTCTGGCCACCCATCGGCGATCGCGAGCGGATGCTCTTGCCGTGAGCACACTGACGATCAGCGCCAAGATAGCTATGCCCGCCAAAAACGGTGCGACGACCTGCCCACCCCATCCCATGGCATGAGCTAGCCCCAGGCAAAGAAGCCCAATCACCGCAAATGCAAAGCCGCAAACCGCAAACCGCTTCCAGGCGAAGAAACCCCGATAGCGGCGGGCAACGCGTTCCAGTTCGTGAAGGAGTTGTCCGTACATGTCACGGTTGCTCCGATGTATCGGTTGAAGTCAAAGGCCGGTCTCGCCCGGCCAGCCACGTTTCCAGCACCAAAATGCCCAGCGCCGCTACGATCAGCCAGCGCCAAAGCTTTTGTTTCTTCTCCAGTTCCACGTCCCGCATCTGGCGGCGGCGCTCGACGATATCCGCACGTTTGTTCTCGTGGCCCAGACGTACACCCCATTGCTCCAGTTCGGCTGCGTCAAAAGGCGCCGTGATGCTTTCGGCACTGGCCAGATTCACGGCAAACTCGCTCCGCGAGTCATCGCGTTCGAGCCGATAGATGCCGGGGGTATCGGTTCCGTCAAACACTTGCGAGACCAGAGCCAACTGGATTTCCTCGCCGCCCGGTACCGTGACGACGAAGGGAGCCGACTGCGTTTCGTCTTTCGGTAGCCCGACAGACTCGCCAACCTGATATTGACTGCGCACCAGGTCATCGCTCCCGGAATTCTCCAGGATCCGCATAACCAACGGTACGAACTTGGTCGATCGAGCCAACTGACTGTCTGCCGGATGCCATCCGCTGGTCAGCACGAGCAAGCGGCCGCGTCCATGCCTTTGCTCGATCAACGCCGGATCGCCGTTGTCAAACCTCGCCAATACCTGAAGATTCTGACCGGTTTCGATGGCCACGCGGCGATGCTTCCAAAAGTGAATCTTCGTGAAATCGTTGAAACGAGGATCGGCAAACGTGGCGAACAACGGGTGCCCCCAGGCGATCGTTCCAAGCATGGTATAATCGCTGGCTGAATCCTCCTGCACGTCCAGCGTCTCGCTCCCGAGAATCTTCCGGAGAGTCTCACCGCATTGCGCGTCTTTAAGAACAAGGAAAACGTTGCCTCCGTCTTGCATGTAATCGCGCAACGAAGCGGCGTGCGTCTCGGCAAGCGCGTCGCCGACGACGATCAAACGTGTTGCGTCAAGTTCTTCCGGCCTGAGCGATTCGTTCGGCGAGTTGGCCGACAGAGTCGCCTTCGAGCGGGGAGTATTGGGCAGTGCCCTCTCCAGGTAGTAGCGCAAACCGTCGGGATCGTCGGATGCGTCGTTGCCGACATACATCACGTGGAAGGTCTGTTGACGCATCGGAGTGAGAAACAGCGTATTGTCAAAATCATTACCATCGCCCGACAGAATGATGCCAGTCATCAAAGGCGACACGACAGGTCGCGGCAGACGAACGATTCGACTTTCGCCCGGCGGCACGTGCGAATTGACCGGCTGGTCGTCGACCGGGTGGCCAAACTCGTCCAGCCAACGCAAACGGAATTGATCCACGTCGGACTCTCGATCGTTCGTCACTCGGACGCGAACCGCTTCGCCCGTGTCAATCTCCTCGTCATCAGTACGCTCTGGCGCTACATGCAGGCCGGCGTTGGCCATTTCGGCGGGCACGACCCGTTCGATCGCGAGTTGTACGCCCACGGGCCATTCGTAGGACGGAAGCGGCTCCAGGTCGCTGCCTTGTTGAAGATCGCTGATCAGCACGATCTGACGCATCGTCTCGACCGCGCCTTCGGGACGCCCGGACGCATCGTGAAGTTCATCGGCCACTCGAACCAAGGCGTCGCCCAGACGCGTCGCGCCGTGGGTTGGCGACAGTTTCTCTAGCTCCGTGCGTACCATTTGCAGACGCTGCTTGGGATCCCCTGCACTTCCCGTGCCGAATGGCATCACTGCGCGAACGTCGGAGTCAAACGCGAACAGGGCTACGTCGTCGTGCGGTCCGAGATCGTCGAGCCAGCGGTTCGCGTGCGACGACGCCTGATCCCATAAGGCCGGCCGGCGCATACTGGCGCTTACGTCAACCAGCATTGCTACTTTCCTGTGAACGGCATTGCCCAGGCCCAATCGGTTGGCCTCGCGAAGGAACGGACGGGCGAAAGCGAACGCCAGCAGTGCCAAGGCGGCGGCGCGGAGCAGAAGGAGCAGAATCTGATCCAGCCGGCTCTTGCGAGTCAGCCGCGGAGGTGACGGGGTGAGGAACATCAACGAGCTGAACGCATACCGGCCTCGCGGCCGCCGGCGAATCAGGTGCAGCAACACCGGCAGCGAAAGCGCGAAGAGGCCGAGCATGTACAGCGGCGTGAGCAGACTCATGCTGGCCCTCGCAAACGAGCGGCGCCCCGCCGCGAGATCTGGCGGCCACGGCGCGATCGCGCGTTCAAGAAGTCAAACAGTGCCAACTCCAACGGGCGATCGGTCGTCATCGAACACAGATCGATGCCCAGGTTTCCACAGATTTGTTTGATGGCCGCGGAATGTTCGCGGAACTTCCTTTCGTACTGGTCGCGAGCGGCCTCCGGATCGATGTACATTTCGCGACCGGACTCCAGGTCGTGGAACATGGCCGCCTCGCGAAGGGCAAACTCCGTCTCAGACGGATCCAGCACACGCATGACCATGACCTCGTGACCACGCAAACGCAGGTAGGCCAGATGTGTCTGGAGCGCATCGACTGGTGCCAAGAGATCCGAAATCACCACGATCAATCCGCGTTTGGTCACCGTGTTGGCGATCTGTTCCAAGGGGATGGTTAGATCGGTGGACTTTCCGGATAGCGGCTGCTCCAGGCACAGCATCAGACGATGCAAATGGCCGGGCCGGTACCGCGCCGGCAGGTATTCGCCGATCCCTTCGTCAAATGTTACCAGCCCGACGGCGTCGTGTTGCTTGGAAAGGAAATAGGCCAATGTGGCCGCCGTGGTCCTGGCGTATTCCGCTTTGTCGTATTCCATCGAGCCGAAGCCCATCGACCGGCTCATGTCGACCAGCAAGTAGCAGCGCAGGTTGGTCTCGTCCTCGAACCGTTTGATAAAGTAACGGTCGGTCCTGGCGTAAAGCCGCCAGTCCAAGTAGCGCGGGTCGTCGCCAGGTGTGTACTGTCGGTACTCGCTGAATTCGACGGAAAACCCGTGCCACGGGCTGCGGTGCAGACCGCTGTAGAAGCCTTCGACCACCACCTTGGCCCGCAGTTGCAGGTCCTTAATCCGCATCAGGGCAACGGGATCGATGAACGCAGCCGCGTCCGGCGTTTCGGTGGTCCGATCCGCCGTTGTTGTGGCCCTCGTATCTCCTGCGGCTGTCGACATCATCGCCCCGGCGGTTGTACGGTTTCAAGTAAGCGATCGATCACCGTTTCCACGTCCACACCTTCCGCTTCCGCCCGGTAGCCCACCAGGATTCTGTGACGGAAAGTGCTATGCACCAATGCCTCGATGTCTTCAAGCGAGACGTGCGAGCGGCCGCACAACAGAGCCCTGGCTTTTGCGCCCAGCACCAGGTACTGCCCGGCCCGTAGTCCCGCTCCCCAACTCACCCACTGATTGACGAAGTCCGGCGAGCCATCACGACTGGGGCGACTTGCCGCAGCCAGCCGCACTGCGTAACGCACAAGATCCTCGGACACGGGCACTCGGCGGACCACCTCGTGGAAACGCTGGACGTCCTCGCCCGAAAACAGCGACTCAATCGCCTCGGGACTTGTCGACGTGGTGCGCGATACCACGGCCACTTCGTCCTCTTCCGGCAGGTAATCGATCACGACGTTGAACATGAACCGATCGAGTTGGGCCTCCGGCAACGGGTACGTGCCTTCCATCTCGATCGGATTTTGGGTGGCCAGAACGAAAAAGGGCTCCTCCAGCGGATAGCGAACGCCCGCCGCGGTCACTTGGTGCTCTTGCATCGCCTCCAGCAGGGCCGCCTGAGTCTTCGGCGGAGTGCGATTGATCTCGTCGGCCAGAATCACGTTGGCAAAAACCGGCCCTTTCACGAACTTCATCTGCCGAGGACCGCCTGGCGTCTCTTCCAGGATCTCGGTGCCCGTGATGTCCGCAGGCATCAAGTCCGGTGTGAATTGGATTCGCCGGAACTTCAATCGAAGGATCTGGGCAATCGACCGAACCAACAGCGTCTTAGCCAGCCCCGGTGCTCCGGTGATCAGACAGTGGCCGCCGGCAAACAGGGCGATCAGCAGTTCCAAAACCACCTGCTTCTGGCCCACGATCACCTTGGCCAACTCCGCATCAATGCGATCGCGACTGGCATAGATGCGTTCGACAGTTTCTCGTTCCATCTCGAAGGAATCGATGGTGCCCGACACGTTAGTGCTCCTGTTGTTACGTCACAGCATTTCTCGTTTAACCCGAAGCCGGAGGCGATGGCGAGCAGGGGGATGGATCGTCCACACGTAGCGCCCGCCATCGCCTCCGGCTTCGGGTTAAACGAAGATCAGTGTGTCATTGCATAGGTCACGATGTTGATGCCCAGCGGGTAGGCGTACTTTTCGGAAAACTCCTTGAAATACCACGGATCTTCCCCTTCCCGCTCCCATCCATCGCCCAAGTCGGTATTGTGGCAAATGATGACCATCATCCGGCCGTCATCGTCGAAGATGCCCTTGTAGTAAGGTGTCTGAGCATCGGGGCGTTCCCAGGTTCGCCCAGCATACCGCCCCCCCTGCGCATGGCCGATGCTCGGTATCTGCGGTTTGACTTTCAGGTCATACACGCAATGGAAAATGGAATGGTCTAATGGCAGTTCGACGAGTTCACGTTTCGGGAAAACACGACGGATTTCAGAATGGAAGTTGTACCACTCCTCGTCGCCCCAGAAGTCGTCGACCATGAGAAAGCCGCCGTTTTCCAGATACCGCCGAAGCGCCTTGACCTCCGGTTCCGTGAACGTCAATGCACCGGGTTCGACGATGTAAATGAACGGGTATCGAAACAACTTGGGATCGGTCAACTCGATGATGACCGGCTTAGGGTCCACTTTCAGAGACGTGAGTTGTTGCAGACGAAAGGAAAAGTTCAAATCGCTCGCCGGGTAATCGGTTTGCCAGCGGCCACCGCGATATCCGCCGCCGTAGTAGGACTGGTAGCGGATGCGCACAAACGTGAACACGTCGTTCTTGAACTCCGGATCGTTCTGCCATTCCGGAACGCCCATGCGATCGTAATATTCGCCGTTGTAGCCGCCGCGCCGCCACCGCTGCGCGATGATGGTTCCCGCGACTAGGAGCACCAACAGCAGTGAGACCGCGACGATTCGCTTCACGGTGCTGCCTCCTTGGTTGACTCGGCCGGCGTGCCGTTCGAGGCGTCATTGCTGTCTTCGTCGACGATTTCCAGCAGCAGTTTCTGTGCATCTCGATAACGCGGTGCATCCTCTAACGCCATCATTACATGGCGACGCGCGGCCAGCATGTCGCCCTGTTCCATAAGAAGCCGCGCGAGACGATAGTGTGTGTCAACCGGATCAAGCGGGTCCATTTGCAGGAGGGCCCGGTAAGCGGCAATCGCTCGTCCATGATCGTTTAGCGCTGCCGACGCTTGCGCCAACAGACGATATGGTTCGCGGACGAGCGGATCGACCGCCAACATCCGTTCGGCGTTGACTGCCAAGCCTTCCCAGTCCTCCGCTTCGAGACAAAGCTCCGTCAATCGTCGATAGGCGGATGTCGCGTCGCTGTCCCGCACTGCGAGTTGCTCCAAAACCCTGCGTTCCTCGGCCGCTTCGCCGAGTTGTTGATGCGCATGGGCGAGAAGAACGTAGGGATTATCGCCGTCGATGCTCTCGGGGCATAGCCCAATCAATTGAGCAAGAGTCTCTTTGGCTTCCGGCCAACGGTTTGCTTTGGCAAGACCGTTGGCCAACAGGTGCAGACCGGGCAGGTTCTTCGGGTTCTGTTCGCACCATCGCTGCACATCTTCGATTGTTGCGTCTGGAGGCAACTGCGGAGGCGCGAAATCCGCCTGTGGGGCGAATTGCTCGGCACGCTGCCGGGCGAATGCCTCGAATTCGGCATCCAGCTTGTCCAGCGGGGCGACGTGCCGTTCGAGCGCGGCTGCGGTCGACGTGCCGCGGCCAAGATCTGCAAGTATCTTGCGCACCGCTTCGATACCATGCGTTTCCATCAAGTACTCAACGACCAACGATGACTCGAAGTAGGCAAACGACAAGTCCATCGGGCTTTTTGGATTGAGGAACGCACTGCTCAGTTCGCTAACCGGCGTAAGGCCTCCGTCTATAATCCGTTGTCGATAAACCAGGTTCATCGGCTGGCCCCACGCCGCGTTCTCCTGGCGTTCCTCGTACACGGAGATGCCCTCGCTGAGCCATCGGGGCATGCGGTTCTTCGATTTGTGCAGCGTCACGGCGTGGCAGAACTCGTGCCACAAGACGGCCTCCCAGTTCGACGGATGCTCCCGTTGCGATGCAGGACTGTTCGCCGTGATGACACTGCCGAAACATACGCCCAGAAAGCCTTCCACAAACGGTATGCCAAATGTCCGTACGGCAAAGTCCTGTTTGTCGGGAAAGATTTCCACGACGATCGGGCCATCGAGTTGAACTTGATACTTCTCGCACAGCACGCCGCGAGCGCGCCCCAACAGCGCAAGTGCGCGGTGTCCGTAGATCTCCGCTTCTCGCGGATCCATATGCAACACGAACCCGTCCGATTCGATCTTTGCGAAATCTTTGACGCTATCTTGCAGGACGACTAGGTTATGAGCGGCGACGTTGTAGCTGTCCTGCTCATACACTTCGTTGGCCAGCCGCCAGCCCTCGGTATCTTCGCCCAAACGCAGCAGGTCCTGACTCAACTGGAACTTGGCGGGCAGATAGTTCGGATCGAAAGCGATCGCCTGACGCTGATGCTCGGCACCTTCCGCGAAACGATATTTCTGCGAGAGCTTTCGTCCGATCAAGTAGTCAACTTCCGGATTGGTCGACCAAGGCTTTAGTGCTGCCTGCCGCCACTTCTCTTCCTCCGCCTCGTCTCCCAGGAGATGAGCCAACACGGCTCGATAGGCACAGGCGGCGGGATGTTTCGGATTGACTTTCTGGATGCGATCCAAGACCACCGCGGCAGCATCATACTGCTCGGCATCGACCATCTTGTCGACTTGCATCAACAAGCTGTCCACGTGATTCGGGTTCAGTTCAAGGGCACGCGTTAGCGCATTTGCAGCTCGCTCGGCATCGCTATCGGCGAAAGCCCTAGCCAGTCGAAGATGAAGCGAGGGGTCCTCCGGCGAGAGCCTGACGGCTTTCTCTAACGCATCTGCCGCCAGGACGTAGTCGTGCTTGTCCAACGCCAAATCGGCGATGGCAATGTACGTGTCGACAAGGCCGGGACTGTCCTCTCTGGCCGGCTTGTAGAAGACATCCAAGACCTGCCGCGCATCGGCGCCTCGGATCAACAGAAAACGCCCTTTCAGGACCCGAGTGGCCGCGTCCCGCCGCCACGATTGGCGACCGATCAATGCCTGGATTTCGGGCAACATCAACTCGGCCCGATCCGCTTGATCGTTCAACCTACAGATTTCGACTCCGGCCAACCGCAACCGGATGCTGGACGAAAAGCGTTCGACCGCCGCCTCGTACGTGGCAAACGCCTCCTTGTACTGGCCCGTCTCCAGTTGAGCTTGGATCTTCAAACGCCAGAGCGACTCTTGCCACGAACGCTGCTCTAGCCCCGTGTCGCAGGCACGAATGCAGTCTCCGTATTTGCCCGAATTGAAAAGCGTGGCGGCATCGGCAGTCTCAGCCGAGTGGGACACCTGAGCCAACGAAACGAGCCAACACACCGACGCCAGGATGGCTCTTGATAAATAATTCGACGGCAAATCGACTCCTCCAGGCACCCCCGATTAAGTTGCCGTAGTAAATTGTATTGAGACTCCGATTCGAGGCAATGCGAGTTCGTCGGCCTCCCTATCCCCAACCCGGCCAATAAAGGAACTATTAACTGGATGGTTTGGCAGCACTCTTGATCGGTTCGCCCGAGACGTCGACCTCCTCGCCTCGAAGGTGCTTGCCGAAAAACGAGGCAACGCGTCTGGCTACTTCCGGGCCACCAAATCCGTGGCCCCCACCTTCGATCCTCACGAATGTGACGTCAACACCGTTCTCTTTCAGCTTCTTGTGGAAAAGCTCCGCCTGCCCGATCGGCACCGTGCGATCGTTCGTGCCGTGAACGATCAAGATGGGCGGGTCGTCTTTGGTGACATGGGCCGCGGGCGAAGCAGCCTTGGCCTCGGCTTGCCGCTCGTCCGCTGGCTTTGAACCGAACAGAAGGTCTGCAGCCGAGTGTTTGAAGACGACCATGTCGGTCGGGCCGCAGAAATCCACGACGCACGCCACGCGGCTCGAGACGTTGGGGGTACCGCAGGTCCCTTCCAACTCGTCGATGTCGCCGGACGTACCCAGCAAGCTGACCAGGTGTCCGCCCGCCGAGCTTCCCCAGACGCCAATGCGGTCCGGGTCGATGCCATACTTCGTCGCGTTGGCTCGAACCCAACGAATCGCAGCCTTGCAGTCGTGGATCTGCGCGGGCCAAATTGCTTCGCCGCTGAGTCGATATCCAACCGACACGCCGACATAATTGCCTGTGGCCACAAAGCTGTTCACCCGTGCGCCGCTTGACTTGTTCCCATTGCGCCAACCGCCGCCGTGGATCCAGACGATCACCGGCAGCAAATCAGCATTGCGTTGTTTCGGCTGGTAGATGTCCAGCGTTAGACTTCGCTCGCCGGCACATCCGTACTCGACGTCCTTCGCAACATCAACACTCTGGGCCGGGCGAGTCTGTCCCTGCGCACCAGCGATCGCCCCCAAGCATACCAACACAAAGACAGGCACGATTCGTCTCATGGGTCTTTTCCTTTCTTTCTTTTTGTCTTGAACCTTTACAGATCCAGCGTTCCACGACGCTTAGTGCAACGCGACGCGACGTCTTACTCACCCTTCCCCAAACAAATGACCTCGCCGGCGGCCGTGGATACGTACAGCCGGCCGTTGGCCGCGATCAAACCATCCCAGACAGGCAGCGAGTCGAGTTCGACCTGGGATAGCATGCCGCCATCTTCGGTTGACACGGCGCAGAGCGAGGCGCCCTTGATGCCACCCCACACCAGCGTCTGGTCCGCGACGCGTTGCCGATGCTCGACGCCGGTCGGCGAATGCGTCAAGTCTTCCTCGGTGATATCGAGAGCGGGTGGGCCGGCGATGAACAGCGTCTTCCCGGCCAGAACCATGGCCCGCGCGTGGATTGGAACCGCCGTGGACCAGGTGAAATCGTCCAGCGTGATCTTCGTCTTGCTGCGTGCCCGTGCCGTAAAGTCCTGCCGGCTAGCGGGGGGCGACTGCTCGGCCCAACCGCCTTTCCGGATCGCCCACAAGTGATGAGGACTCGGGCGTGTGTGTGCGAGTCCTTTGATCTCCCAGTATTGACGACCGTATCCGTAAAGGGTCGTACCGTCGAACGCCATCAGCCGACCGGTGGGCACTTCGCTCATCGCGGTCATGGCGCCCCAGCAACAGGAATGGGATAGCGTGCCGAACACCCAGTAAGACCGGTGCCACCAATTGCCGTCCAGCAGCCCCGAGACGCTCATCAGGTGAGGCGCGGTCTTTCGATCCTGCAGATCCCCCGGCGCGAATCCGGCGTGACGCATGTAGATGCAGTTCCCGTCGCTGGAGAGCACATCGGGCAGGAATCCCGCCATTTCCATGACGACGACCTTATCTTCCGGTTGCCTCCCGGTGGCATCGCGACTCCA
Organism: Pirellulaceae bacterium; assembly: GCA_016784735.1. GTDB lineage: Bacteria > Planctomycetota > Planctomycetia > Pirellulales > Pirellulaceae > JADHUC01. The sequence continues at coordinate 30,150 of JADHUC010000057.1, forward strand.
GAGCCGCCGCCGGGCCAGCACCTTGCCGGTGGCGAGGTCAAGCCGGTACAGGTCGATGCCGTCATCCAGATACGACGATCGTCCGGCCGCGCAGTAGACGGCACCGTCCTGAACCAAGACGCTGCCGTGCACGGGCCAGGGCGACTCCAGCCCGCCATACGACACCACACGCTCGGCTCGCGGTGCGGCCCGGAATCGCCAGACAAGAGCGCCGTCGGCAGCGCGCAGGCAATACACACACCCGTCGGCCGCCCCAAACACAACCAAGCCGCCAGAACAGGTCGGCGGAGAATCGACTCGACCGTCTGCTATATAGTGCCAGAGGCTCTTCCCCGTGGTGGAATCCAGGCAATGCACCGTGTGTTCGTCCACCGCGGCCACGAACACGCGGCCGCCCGCGACCACCGGGCTGCTGAGCCGCCGGCCCACGGTCTGACGCCACAGCGGCACGACCTCCGCCGGCACGCTCGTCTCGGTGCGGCCACTGCGCGCCGTATCGTGCCGGTACGTTGGCCAAGCATTGGGATTTGCGATTTTCGATTTTCGATCTTCGATTTGGCCATACGCCGGCCCTTTTACCAGACGCGTGGCGTTCGTCGTACTTTTCGACTTTTCGACGTTTTGACTCTTCGACTCTCTTTCGGGTGCCAGCGCATAGAATCCGTTCAACTTGCTTTGGATGTAACACGCACACGAATGAGGCGGCGCGTACAGCAGGCCATTGCAGGGCACGATCCCGTACTGGCATGCCCCCCGGACCCAGTTGTGACGCATGGCCTCGCCCGACGCCAAGTCGATGAACTCGATGCCCGTGCGTCCGACCATGATGTAGCGGTCCGTTGCGCGGTTGCGGTAACAGCGGTGGTGATGGATGGTCGTGAAGGCCTCGTCCGGCTTGATCGTTTTCACGATTTGGCCAGTGCGAAGATCGCGCGCGACCGTGAAATCCGGCTCCTGTGCGCCGCGCCCGGTAGCGTGACCGGCCCATACCAGACCGTCGATCACGAACACATCGCCCGGGCAGCAAAGCGTCTCGGTCGCGTCGCAACTCCACAACACTGCACCGGTCTCCGCGGACAGCGCAAACAGCTTGCCCGACGCGCTGCCGGTGGTCCGCCGCTTCTGGCCGGTGCGTCTGTCGATCCTCGGAGGCAGGTTCGGCTCGCGGTCGAAACTGAGCACCACGCCGTCGTGGATGACAAGGGTCGGCGAGGACCAGCCCGGCCGCACACGGTCGGCCTCGCGGGCGAATCGCCAGAGCTCGCGGCCCGTTTTCGCATCGAGGCAGACCACGGAGTCGCCGTTCTGGAAGACCGCATGCCCGTCGTCGATCGCGAGCCCCATGGGCAGCAGGTGCGAAACCTGCTCGCCGGTCTTCCGCCAAAGCAGCTTCCCCGTCTGTGCATCAATGGCCATCAAGGCGTAACGTTCGGCCGCGTCGACCACGTAGTGGGCCAGCTCCAAGGCGGCCGTGGTGCGCTCGCCTACGGAGTTCCCCGTCACGACGTAGAGAACGCCGTCATCGTAGAGCACCTCCTCCGTGCCCTCGGTGCCGTCGTACGTCTTCAGCGTCTCGCCCGACGCGGCGTCCAGCATCGAAAGCCGCGCGGCCAGCCCGAGCGTAACGTATACCCGGTCCTCGATGGCCACGAGCCGGCGCGATAATTCCGGCGGGCCGCTTGCGAAGGCCCGGAACTGTGGCCCCCACGTCGGGATGTCCCGCTTCCACAGGACGACCCCGTTGAAGGCGTCGCGGGCGACGAGACGCCACTCGGACGGCAACGCGATGAACGCCGCCGGCGCCTCGTCGACGATCGAGAAGAGGCGGGCGTTGGCCGACACGACTGCGGTCACGCTCGATTGGAAGTGGTGGTGCCGCGCGAACATGGGGCCGTCCACCCAGCGCACGTGGTGCGGTGGGCCGACCAGCGCGTCGTGCCCAACCGCGTTGTTGCCAGCGTCGTACAGCGAGTGGGTCCACTCGTCCATACCCTGCGGCCAGGGCTTTCGCACTACTCGCCATCCGCCTCCTTCATCGCCTTTCCGAATGACCGCCGCCCCCAGAGGGCGCAATACCCGCATGATCTCCGCCTCGGACACCGCGTTTGGGCGTTCGCACACCAGAAGACTGACCAGCTCGTCCCGGTAGGGCAAATGCGGCCCCGTCCACTGCTCGACCGATGCGCGACCGTACACTCCAGCGGACCGCAGATGCTCACGGGCTCGTTCGACCGCCACAGGGTCCGAGTCGAGGCCGTGAACCAGGCGTCCGTCCCCCTTGGCTAGGGCCGCCGTGAGCATTCCGTCGTCGCAGCCCACGTGCACGATCAGTCCCCGGCTGATACCGGTCTCGGCCACGATCGTCCGGGCGGCATCGTCCGCCGGGCCCGCTGCGCAGCGAGAAACCCCGTGCGCCAGAATCACCGCCCCCGCCAAAGCCAGGAACACTCGCTTCGTCAACTGCCGCAATCCGCTTGTCCGTTGCATGTCCACAGCTCTTTCATTTCATCACGTCTTACCCCGTCACACGTGCACCCAATGCGTCACACGCTCCTGTGATCGTAACTCACTTGACGCCCACGTACCACTACTTCACCTGTCGCCGTTTGAGAGTTTGCGTCGCCGGGGCTTTCATTTGCTTGCCTTGAGCCCTCAGCTCGAGATCGAGTGACTCAACCGTCTGATGGGATCCGACGTTCGAGCCGCCCGAATTGCGTTTGACGAGCAGGAAAAATTCCGCCTTGTGCATAATTACCTTGGCCGGGATTCTCGCGTCAGCAAGCGGCCTGTGATTGATAGTGCCAACGGCGACTCCCCCAACTCGTCGGCTAACGATTCTGCAGATTCTGGTGATCGAAACGACCATTAGGCCATCAGACCTGCACTAGCTGGTGCGTCATTTGTCGTGCCGTCCCCGCCTCCGACTATACTAATTAGACATCGACTTGCGGCGATTCGCGACAGTGGGTCGCCGAGGTAGTTGCCATATTCAGCCGAATCCGTCTCCGAGATTGGGTGGACCTCTACCATGATCAGTACTGCAAATCTCTTTGTCTTTCCGATTCTGCTGCTAACTGCCGACTTGCCGTCGAGCCCGCAACCACCCGTAGCGAGGCCGGACGAAAAAGGCTACCACACGAATCATGCTGAGCATCAAGTTGACGAGCCTGTTGAAAAGACCACATCTCGAAGAATCGTCTTCGCAGCACCAGCCAGTTTTCCGCTTCGCGACTTTGGGCCGAACGGCGAGGTGATCGATCGTCCCGGCGCCGTGATCTACGAAGACATGGTCTTCTCGTTCGATCGCAACGGCAACTACAACCTCCGCTTCACGATCGAGACGCCGGCGATGCCGACCAACGTCTATCTGCAGATGCTTGTGCAACCCTGCAAGGGCCGGCCCTGGTATACGATTACGCTGGCTCCGATCGAGTTTCGGCCGGAGAAGGGAAAGCTCGTTCGCAACCACGTTGTCGAGGGTCACAGCGAAATCCTGCACCGCTGCTTCAAAGAGATGGGCAAGAGTACCACCATCCGCCGTGCCGGGTCGGCCCGGTTCGGCTACGGGCGGGAAGCGAGGCGCCAAGCTACGGCGTACTAATCCCAATAATCGTCAAATCTTTACAGCCCGCGGTCCGGCGGCAACGGCTCCCGAGCGGGGCATCGGCCGACACTATTTCTGCGCACCGCTTTGCCCAGTCGATACCACCCGAACGACATCGGCCCTTCGTGCCCCTTCCGAACGGTTCCGGTCTTTAGTTCTGTACCGGATGTGACGAGGTTTTGCAAAGAGACGGAAGTGCGGCATCTGCTGCGATTGACGGTGAATCCTGCGAAGGGCCAGCGGCTCCCTGAATTCCCGCATAAGCCACGCCACGCCAGCCTGTTCGCAGTTCGGGGACTTAACGTACCGACCGCCCTTTCCTCTTGATCGACTCGCTCCCCGGGGTGGGAGGCAAACAATCAACACACAATCCACAGGGCAAGGAAGCACGGCCGTGACCGCAAAGACCCACTGGACGCTGTTAGCGTTGTTTGTATGTGCGATCGGGCTCATCGTGATCGATTCCGGCGTTCTCGAGTCCAGTGACAGAACCGAGCCGCGCCGGTTGCCTGACGATCTGTCCAGCGCCCGGAAGGCCGAATCCCCCGGCTTCGAGCGTCTGCGGCCGCTTCGAGGCGAAGATGTGTCGGCTGCGAAGATGCGAACGCCATCTTCGCAAACCGGCGTTCGCCTGGCCTCCCATCACGTGACAATGGCAACCGTGGCGGTGACCACGGTGATAGGCCAGGCAAACTCGGTCACAGGCGCAACGCTCTCTTTCACGGACATCGATAATTCGTCGCAAAGCCAGACAGTGACTGAGGACGCTGAGGTTCTCGCGCGACCGAAAGGCAAGATTACGCTCACGGGCACGATGCCTGGCACATTCAGGCAAGAACACTCTGTGGTCGCGCTCATCGGAGGCGTCCAACGATTGAGCGTCAGGCCAGGAACGCGCACATTCAGCCTGGAGATACCAAAGCTCGCCGATGGTGTGCACAAACTTGGTATCTTCGCCGTGGATAAAGATGGCAACGTTGTTCCGGATGTGGACGTCCTTCGCTTTGCTCTTATGGTTCGCACGGCGAGGGTTCACGTATTGGCCGTCGATGCAAGCGGTCTCACACTTGGTTCGCCCCCCTACCAGATCAAGGTCACTTTCGACACGTCTGAGTTGGCAACGATCGCATCCAATATGTTCCAGATGAACCGCGTCACCGACACGGGAACCGTCGGATCTTCAATCACATTGGCGAATGTGCAGCGATTGGCGGCTTCCTCGGGCGTTGAGATCGTGATTAACCAGCAACTCGACGCCGGTCTTTACCGCCTGAGAATCGTTGGGGGTGATGACGGCGTGAAGGATCGCTACGGGAACGTATTGCAGGGCAACGATGCCACGGAGACGAACTTCGACGAGAACATCCTCAAGCCCGTCGGCGCAGAGGTTTCCAGCGTACAACCCGGTATCGCCGGCGCAACAGGTCAGTACGTCCCCTACGCCGAGTTCACAGGTCCGCGTACCGTTCCAGACGGTTTCAATCCGAACGACAAGGTGGAATCTCGTGTCGTTCGGTTGTACTACTATCGTGATGCGCACCGAGTTGCGCAGATCATCAACCGTAAGGTCCGATCGTACAATCGGGCCGGAGTCGACATGCAGCGCCAGTTGGCGGACAAGGCCCGTACGGAAGCGGACCAGCGGACTGTCGCCCGCCAGCAGGCGGAGAGAAACGCGATCATCCAATCGCAGAATACCCGCCGCAAGGAAAACGAACTTCAGGCGGCGGAACAATCGTTGAGCCGATCTGTGCAAGAGCTGACGAATTACCGACGCGCAAACCCTAATACTGACCCTCAGACGGATGCGACCGTCCAGAGGCTGGAGAGCTTGGTACGTTCATTCGAGAACCGAGTCGGCGACATGCGAGCGGAGGTGGCCGCCCTGCGCGACAGAGAGGTCAGGGCCAACGAAGCCGTCCAGCAAGCCGAAGCCGGGGAGCGACTGGCCCGCGAAGACCAGTTCCGGATGGGGGTTGCGGCCGGTCACGCCGACCCTGACACGTACGCACCCGGCGTGCCAAAGTCTGATGACCCTGTCGAGCAGGTCTCCGTCTCCGTGATCGGCGAAGGACTAATCCATCTGCGCGGGCCGTTGAAGGGCATCAACATCATTCGCACGATGATCGACCAGATCGACCAGCCCGTGGGCCAGGTGCGGGTGGCCGTACACACCGTGCAAATCAACGGCGAGAAAGAAAATCGCATGGAGGACGTGGCCCACGTCATTCAGTTGTACATCGATCACGCTCGTTTTTTGACCATGCAGTCGTCCGAGATGCTCCGGAAGGCAGTCGTTCAAGTCGCTTCGCGAAAGGCCGAGGAGACGATGGGACTGTGCCCAGGTGAAAGCCAGGAAGACCGAGACCGTCGTTATCTGAATGCCTTCTTCGGCAAGGAATTCATCGACGAACTGGCGGCTATGGACTCCGAGTTTCTCAAGACCGGCAACAAGCTGCTGTCGCTGCACTCGATGGACACCACAAGCCTCTCGTCCGCCTTGAATCTACTGGCCCTGGCCAAGAACAGCACGCGCCTGGAAATCCTCCAAGAGTTCGATCAGATGATCCAAGGGGAACTGCCCTTGATCGAAGCGAGCTATCTCGAAGCCGGCATGACAGCATGCAAGAAGAAGTGGAGCTTTCGTTGCCCGCCGAAGTTCTACCCGATGGCCGACAGGGCGAGATTCGAATCGCTGCGAGGCTTTTTCAATGCACAGATCGCCCACGACGACACGATGACGCCACTGCAGCGCGATTTCATAAGGCTCGCGCAGATTTTCAAGAGCCGGCTGATAACAGAATTGGAGTACAAGCAGCGGGTAATGGAGCGGGCAATTATTGAAGATCGTCTGGGAAACAGAATCAAGGAACTCGTCGAGGCGAAGGAGAAGGAGGAAGCAGCAAAACAGGCACTAGCGGATGCACACGAGAAGATCTCGACTCAGCGCGTATCGGTCGTCACGGAGCTCTCGGGCTTTCTCGCAAGCGCGGCTAAAGTGGTCGAGACGTTCTCCCAATATGACAGGTTCCACAGAGAGAAAGTGAGGAAGCTATTCGACGTGGTACTTTCTGAACCTTCCGATGGCGAAAAAGGTGAGCCAAGACGATACAGCGACGAAAACCATCACATCAAGATCAACGTGGGCGGTCGTCCGATGGTCTGGGGCAAATCGGATACGTCCGATGGGTCGAAAGCGGGCACCGAGGAGAACGCGGAGGACGCTGGCAAACCGGAGGGTGGACCAGCGGAAGCGAAACCAGGACAAGTTGCTCGTCCCAAGAGAACATTTGCCCCAAAAGCTGAGGAAGACAAAGCGTATTGGCACTCGATGTTCTACGAACTCGTAGAAATTGCCAAGAATCTCGAAACGGAATTCCAGAAGTACCGTTTTTCCGACCAGACGCTCGAGGGTTTTCGGAAAGCAAACAGTAGCAGGCTGATTAAATTACAGGAATCGGTGGAAAGTGATCGAGCCGAGGCGCCATTTCTGTGGGAGAACCAGCATCGTTTGGCCGGCTACTTCAAGTTTGCCGAAATCCTCATGCAAGACATTCGTCGCAAACATGACACGATAGACCACGCTGGATCGGAATTACTGGACTCGCTTCGCATCGAACAGGTGGACATGGATCTGGTCTACCGAAAGTGGGTCATCTTGCGAGACTTAGTTGCTGGCTTGGTCCCATATATTCAAGACGCTTCTCTGAATCAGTTGGCCAGTGACTTCATTGAGCAGGGAGAGAAGTCGATGCGTAGCCTCTTGCCGCTTGGGCTGAATCTTGATATCGCGCGGCGCACAGCGGAGCAATCGCGTCGGCCCCTCGATCACAAGAAGTTCCTCGACATGCTGATCGACGACCTCGAGGAGAAATACATCGAGTTGCTCGACGGCACGCGGGCGCATACGGCGAACGTGGACAACTATCTGAAGCGGCTGACGACGGCGTTGGATGATGATTTCAATACGCAGTTCTACCATCCGGCGTTTCGCTACATTCGCCAGGCGAGTTCTTATCACGATGTACAGTTTGGCCAGACCGAAACGACCAGCATCCTGGCAAATAACCGCGAGTTTGCCAAAGTGGACCCGAGTGCGACCATGGAGTTTGACTTGCCGGCGCGCGACATTGCGTTAGCGGAGGCATTGAACGGGGCCAAGGCGACGATTGACGATATCGGGGCGTTGGCGAACGATCCCACGTTCCTGGCACTGGCCAGCGGTGGAGTCGGCTCGGCCGCGGCCCCGGCCCCAGGATCGACCGGCGGTTTCGGCGTCGTGCGCGATGTGTTGCCCGGTCTGGACTCGACCACCTCCGAGCAGATCATGGCTCAAAATGCCGGAGCGCGGCCTCAGTTCGGGTCAAATCTCGAAAACCTGATTCCCGATCCTGCGATCTACAAGTTCGAAACAGGCACAGGGTACGAGATCCGGCCGGTTATTCAACCAGACGGGCAAGCGGTTGTGTTCGACTTCAACTACATGTACACGACGAACATCCGGGAGCCGGTCCGAGCGGACGAGAAGCACTTGGGACGAGTCAAGCGGCACTTTGTCCACACGGACGTGCAGTTGAGTAACTTCGAGTTGCGGGAGGTCAGTCGCTACACGGTGGCGTTAAAGGCCGCGCGGACCCGGCGCGGCGTGCCGCTGCTGGAAGACATCCCGGTTGCCGGCGTGTTGTTCCGGCCGCTACCGAGCGACGAATCGTCACTGCAGCAAAACCTGATTTACAGCCAAGCGACCATATTCCCGACGCTGTTCGACCTGATGGGCCTGCGGTGGGCGCCGGCCGTCGCGGATATGGACCCCTTGCGAGTGTCCAACCGAGAGTTCGTCGTTCGCGGACGCCATCGAGCACTGGAAAACCGAGTGTACGACTACGCGAGCGAACAGGTGGACGAGTTCCTGCGGATTCCTGAGGCGAACCGGCGAGCGGACCTGTACCGCTCACAGGAGACCATTCCCTACATGCACCCGAACGGCTACCAGGGTCCGGGGCTCGACCTGCGCGACAGCCAGCTTCAAGAGGGCTATCAGCCCGGCCGCGTCTATCCACAGGATCGATTTATCCCCGGCGAGTCCAAGGAAGGTTCGCCGTTTCGGCCTCGGCGTGGATACAACTCGCCACAAAGTCCGCACGCCAATGTCTATCCAACGGAGGAACTCGCTCCCGGTGTACCGGGACCTCACGCGAACACAGAGCCTGAAGCCGGACCGCTCCCCGGTCTGCCGACCCCGGCGACCGGCGGTGATCAGATGGAACCAAGCGTACGTTTTCTGGAGTAACAACATGGCTTGCCGAAGGCCTTTTGGCGGGGCCCTCGCCTGCTTGCTGTTGATCGGGACAGCGTGGGGGGCGAAGCCTGCCGTCCTGCACCGTGGCTGCACCAAGCCCGGTTATACGTGCGGAATCCCCGCGTACAATTACCAGTATCGACCGCGTTCGTCGTCGGAAACGGCGGTCAGTCGCACCGGGATCTTGCTGCGAACCAGGACTTCACTGGCGGAGGCCGTCGAGCCGGGGCCGGTATCATTGCGACGAGCGTTCAGTGACGAGCAAGTACTCCGTTATGACCCCGGCAAGGCTCAGAGATACATCGAGCGGCGAATCGACGAGACTCTTGTGGATGCTGATCCTCGGCCCAAGTCTCGATTCTCTCGCGCGGAGCAAAGCCTGGAGCGACTACCGCCACTGCCGGAACACAATGTTCTCGTGGAACCGAAGCCCGGAGTCACTCGTCGGGTCTTCAGCGACACTTTTACGGCCAGATTGCCGGCCACCGAGCCGAAAGAGAGGACGGTGGTTGAACTGTACCAACTGGATCGACCGCGGTTGAAGATCGATCACTGCGAAATCTCCGAAGTGGCACTGCAACTGCGCGACGACGGCATTTGGGTCTTGAGCCTGAAGGCGGACCAAAACCGTCGCCCGGCAGAAGGCGAACCAGCGGAGTACAATCCGCGATTGCACATCAAGCGGAATCAGTTCGTGGTGCGGCTGCGTTGTATGGGTGCTTTCCAGAACGAATCAACCGAAACCGCCGTAGCGGCCGGAAAACCCGTACTTGCAGACCTTCACACTACTCAGTTCTGGGTGCAGAACGGCCAGCCGCGGTACATTCGAACGGGATACCGCAACGCGTGGTTAAAGGAGCATTTCGAAGAGATTGATCGCGTGGAAGTCGAGTTCTTCTACTACAAGCAACACGGCTCCCCGAACCCAACGCACGCGGAATAGGGCAGGCGGAAGGAACAAAGGAGAAGTCATCTATGCAGATCCAGGTCGCTTGCAGAACGATCGGTGCCTGCTGGGCAGTTATGACGCTGTGCGCCGTCACGGGCCACGCGGCCAATCGCAAGGCGTCCAATGTGCCGCCCACGCTGGAGATCGAAGTGCTTGATCCAGGTGTGGACCCACTGGGCAACCCGGCGGTCTTGGTGCGGCCCGACGAGTACGGTCAACTGCAAGTGGACATCCCGCCGGTGGTTCTCGTCCATCGGTACTATTATACGGGCGACCGCTCCTTTCAGGCTCAGCTCCTCCCCGGAGGCCCTTCCATCGTGGTCGCAAACCATCCAAGAACGGGCGAGCGGTGTTACGTGCCGGTCCAGATGCTACCGGGCGCACCACGTGTGACGTACACAAGCAGTTCCATTGAATACGATTACGGCGAGACCGGAATCACCGTCCAGTTCAAAACGCACGCCCCGCCGACAATAAAGTACCGCAACGGTTTGCCGTGGCACCGGAAGATTGGCAACGCGGTTCACGCCGACCAGTGGCGCGATCGCGCCGAAAAGCTTCACGACTCCACGAAAAACGCGGCTTCTCGCTCAAGGACACTTGCCTCCGGCGCGATGATAAAGTTCGGCGATACGAGCCAGACGATCCTCTTGCCCGCCGCAAACCTGTTGGAGATGATGCCGGGCGGGAAGATCGTTTTCGGTACCGACTGGGAACAGCGTTTGGCGAGTCGAGCTGCGGAACACCGGCGTGACAAAGCCAATCGTCATGCCGAAAAGGACCAACGCTGGGCGGAATTCAGCATTCCGACAAACCGTTGATGCACGACTATATCCGGCACGGTTCACATCTCGGACGTGGCCACAGTGGCGCCCATTGCACTTGTCGGCTGAGAATGACATGGCAGGTGCGTGATTCGCAGTAATGTTTTCATTCCGTTCCATTTTCCTGCCGGTCGTATTCCTGCCCCTTTTCTTGATCCCAATCTGAGCAACAACCGCGCCCTGCGCTTTCGGTCGGGCTGAATACACGGTAAAACTAGTGCTGGAATACGGAAAGTTGACTGTCCTCACCCTTTGATTTTGTGCCGACAGTGATCGTCCGAGGGGCCGTGACGGGAGGATCTGATATATGACCAGACGAAGGTATCTCGCTTTGGGGGCCATTGCGATTTTGGCCTTCTGCGTTATCACGCCGGCCGAACAGAAGGTTCTGCACGAAGAGAAGTCGCCCTACAGCACCATCATCGTTACGGAAGACGAACAAGGATTGCGCACTTTGTGGTTCGAGAAAAATGGGGCCAAACAAAGCGTCGTCAAGCCGGGCGACCCCGACCACATTGAGCTACCGTATGCGGAAGTCATGCCAGTAGGATTGGGCCTTGTTGAGAAACCGCAACGCGTGTTAATCGTTGGGCTTGGTGGCGGCACGATTCCCAGCTTCCTGCGCAGACACTACCCCAAGCTCACGATTGACGTGGTCGACATCGATCCGGTCGTGGTCGATGTGGCCAAGAGGTTCTTCGGCTTCCGCGAAGATCCGAGGATGCACGCCTACGTGGAGGATGGGCGCCGGTTCATCGAACGATGCCGAAATCGTTACGACGCCATCTTTCTCGATGCCTTCAGCGCCGACAATGTCCCCTACAGCTTGGCAACACAGGAGTTTCTGCATGCGGTTCGTCGAGCGCTGACGCCGAAAGGTGTGGTCGTCGGAAACATCTGGAGCCGTGCCTCCAACCCTCTTTACGATTCCATGGTCCGAACCTATCAGGAAGTGTTCGACGAGTTGTATATCATGGACGTCGAAGCCCGAGGAAACAAAATCCTGATCGCGCTTCCACGCAAAGAACGGCTCAGCCGAAACGACATGGCACGACGGGTAAAAGCCGTATCGAGACAGCAGCGTTTTCCGTTCGATATGGGAAGACTCGTGACGTACGGCTACCACTACGCGGGAGAGAAGAACTCGGACGGCCAAGTGTTGACGGACAAGGACCGACCAGTCTCCCCCAAAGAAGGTTCACAGTAGGCCCTTCGCCTTTTCCACATCGACAGGAAGTTGTCGATGTTGCCAGAAGGCTGGTTTTCGCGGTACGAAACTGCCGTTGGGCTGGTTATAGATTGCTGGTTATAGATGAAGAAACGACACGAGATCCGGGCATTCCATCTGCCATCTATAACCATCAATCTATAGCCAGCTTCGTACGCATCACTCTCTTTTCATGGGGCCGATGTACTTCTTTGCGATCACCACGTTGTCAATGAACAAATGCTGGTCGTACGGTGACGGCTTCGTGCCGCCGTGGTAGACGTTCATCCAAATTTGTTCGATTTTCAATTTGTCCACGTGGCGAAAGCGGATATCGGTCTTCTCAAATGCAAGCCGGCCGTCGACCCAAGCTCGCAGGATGCCATCTTTCTCGCCGGGCGTGTTCATCTTCAGATACTGTTCGATCGAGTACCAGCGGTTGCTTTCCAGAAAGCCACGGTAATCGTTTTGCCAACCCCAACCGTCGCCGTACCAGCCTTGCATGTCGGCGTGATAGCAGTAAGTGCCGATCGGGTGCAGGCCGCCCAGCGGATTGTCCGTGGGAATGGAAAGATCAAACGATCCGCGGGCCGACCAGCCGTCGGTGCCATCGACCTTGCGCCCGCCCCAACCGGCGACCCCGTAAGTCCCGCTGATCCCCGGCATCTTGCCGCCCTGCAATGTCTGGTTCCAAGTTTCGCCCAGCCGCACGTAGTAACGAAAGTAGATCTCGTCCGGCTCCTTTCCCGTCTCCTTCTTGAACTTGTACAACGTGTTCAAGGCACCGGTCGAACCTTTGGCGATTTTCACACGCAGTGCTTTGTCTTTCAGCGGTTCGAACTTTCGTTCGGCGTCCTCGGCGACAGTGTCAATGACTTCCATCTTCCCGGCGTACGTCCACTCTTCGTTCCACTTCTCGGACTCGAAGTCAGTCGCAAAAACAACGTCGGGGTCCTCGGCGATTCCCTTGTCGCCTGGATACTGTGAAGCTAGACCCAGGATCGGCTCCGAAGGCGGCAGGTCGTGTCCTTGCTTCGAGCGGAAGACGCCGATCTCGGCTGCGCCGTATTGCTTGTTCGTGTAAAGTCGCAACGTCGCTTTCGAGACTTGCCCCAATTCCTTCGCGGGGGCCAGATCGAAGCGGATCAGAACGTTGTCTGGCCCGCCGGAGATTCTCAGTGAATCGGAATTACCCTGGCTGCGATAGGTGGACTTCGTGAGGTAAGTGTCAGCCTGCGGGGCGAGATCTTTCGATCCACGCTCACCGACAACGATCAAGCAAGGCCGGTGTTCCGCTTCGGCATGCTCGCGACTGCAAAAGACGATCGTGCCGCCCTGCGCCAACGTCCGCAGAAAGAAGCCTTGGTTTGGGTGTTTTCCATCCTGCCACTCACGGACGAGACTGGTCACGTCCCACTCGACGAATTTGCCTTGGTCGTCGTCAGCGACGTTGGCCATCGCGTACGCTCTGTTTCCCTGCGCAACGTCCTTTGCATCGTGCCAATCGCCCATGAAGTTGTTCCACGGGAGTCTTCCGGCGGCATTGTAGTAGTCGCGACTCGCCCCGGTCGATCTACCCGGAGTGCCTTCCGCCCAATCGTTCTTTTCCCCAAATGCGGCCGTAGCGGAAAGCAAGATCGAAAACGTCCACACAAAGCAACGTTGCGAAGGGAACTTGAGCATCTTTGTCTTCCTTCATTGTTATCGAGTGTTGAAACCTGGATGAATGGTAACCCGAAGCGTAAGCGAGAAAGAACGACGCGGCAATCTCCTCGCTCACGCTTCGGGTTACTGAATCGTGGACCTTCACGCTAAAGTGGCGCTGTCCAACTACTCAGCGACCGGGACGCGCAGCACCTTCACCCAGTTCCTTCCGCAGGTCCACGCGACGGGAACGAAGTTGGGCGGGGCGTAGGGCTGAACCACGAAACCTGGCCGCGCGTACCAACGATTGTCCGGCGATGCCAGTGGGATCGGTTCGGCGGCCACGGTCGCGGGACCTTCCCATTGGCCGTCCGCCAAACGATGCCAGACCCGCAGTTCGACGGCGCCTTTGCCTTCGACCACGCCCGGGCTGGTGCTCAGATCGGCCTCTTTGCCATGCGCGGCGATGACCACGATGTGTTTGTCGCCCGCGACGCTGACACGACTACCCGGGGGGATTTCCTCGGCTTCGCGTGCCCAGTGGCCGTCCCTGTAGTGCAGCACGCCTTTGTACAGTGCGTTAACCAAGAAGATCTCGCGGTCGCCCACGCTGACGGCATGCACTGCCGGCCGAGTTGGATTGTAGGCGTCACGTTTCTTCGTTTCGACGA
>JADHUC010000058.1 GCA_016784735.1 Pirellulaceae bacterium
AACACACAACATCGCTAACAAGCATTTTTTCGCCCCCAACTCCCTTCACCTACAGCTGAGGGACCTTGGGGGCGAAAAAATGCGGGCCACTTCAGTAACCGTTGACCCTCCGCAAGCCCACGGTTGCTTCGCAGGAGCCTCCTTAATAAGGCAAGCGCATACGTGAGACCGGATGGGCAACAAGCCGCCGCGCTTTGCTGACCGCGATCTCATGGGGCATGTTGGACGGCCGTCACGATTTGGGTATCATGCCGAGAATCGTAAATCTTCCCGACACTTTCCCGCCTCTCTTTCCTGGCATAAGAAAGGTTAACGCCATGAGCAACGCCATTGCGCGCAAGACGACGATCCTTGTCGGCCTGTTGGCCATATTGTTCCTCGGAGCCGACTGGACTCGCTTTCGCGGCCCGAATGCGACCGGGGTGTCAGAGGACACCGGCCTGCCGGTCAACTGGAGTGCCAGCGAGAATATCGCCTGGAAGACTGCCCTACCCGGATACGGCGCGTCCAGCCCGGTCACGCTCGGTGACAAGATCTTCCTGACCTGCTACAGCGGCTACGGTTACGATCGGTCGGCGCCCGGCGACCAAGCGGAACTCCGGCACCACGTACTCTCGATGAATCGCGTGGACGGCGAGATTCTCTGGTCGCAAGAAGTGAAGGCTCGACCGCCGATGGCCGACTACGGCGGCGGTCAAGTGAACCTGCACGGATACGCTTCTTCAACGCCGACCACCGATGGAGAAAACCTCTACGTTTTCTTTGGCCGGTCCGGTGTAATGGCCTACAACGTGTCGGGCAAGCCGTTGTGGCAAACCCCGATTGGCGACGGGACACATCGCTGGGGCTCGGCCACGTCGCCGATCCTGTACAAAGATTTGGTTATCGTTAATGCCAGTGTCGAGAACGAGTCCGTCGTCGCGCTGAACAAGAAGACCGGGCGCGAGATCTGGCGGGCGACGGGCGTTCCTCGTTCGTGGAGCACTCCATTGATCGTTGACTTGCCCGATGGTCCTCCGGAACTGGTCGTGAGCATGCACAGCAAGATCGTCGGACTGGACCCGGCCAGCGGCGAGGAACTCTGGCAGTGCGCCGGGGTGCAGGACTATACCTGTCCGGCTGTGATCGCGCACGACGGCGTCATCTACGTGACCGCCGGCCGCAAACCGCAGTTCTTCGCCGTTCGAGCGGGTGGCAGGGGCGATGTGACCACCACTCACACGATCTGGGAGATCAAGGCAACACCCAAGGTGTCCACGCCCGTGTATTACAGAGGCTTTCTCTACTGGGTCAATCAGAGTGGCGTCGCATGCTGTGCCAATGCCACCGATGGCAAGTTGGTTTACGAGCAGCGGCTGGAGCTGAAAGGCAACCGTGACAAGGTGTACGCCTCGTTGGTCCTGGGTGACGGCAAGCTGTACGGCGTCAGCCGCGAAGATGGAGCTTTCGTCTTAGCCGCGCGGCCCGACTTCGAACTGCTGGCCCGCAACCATCTGGGCGATTCGAGCGTCTTTAACGCAACGCCAACGATCAGCAACGGTCAACTGTTGGTCCGGTCGGACCGGTACTTGTACTGCATTGGCAACTGATGATGATGCGCAACCCATCGATCGTGATATTCGGGCTGTTTGTTTCGTCGCTTTCGGCGGCAGAGGGAGAGTGGACTCGATTCCGTGGTCCAAACGGCACTGGTTTGAGCGACGCGACGAGAATCCCGATCACATGGACCGAGCAGGATTACAACTGGATCGTTGACCTGCCAGGCGTAGGTCACAGTTCACCCGTGGTTTGGGACCGGAAGCTCATTGTGACGTGTGGCGATCCCAAAACGGCGACACGGATCATTGTTTGCCTTGACGGATCGGATGGCCACACGATTTGGCAGCGAGACTACCGATCAGAGAACCACCGACAGCATCGTCATAACAGCTATGCGACCGCGACACCCTCAGTGGATGCCCACGGTGCGATCACCACTTGGACAACGCCTGACGAAGTTGTCTTGTTGGCCCTGGACCTCGACGGGAACGAGCAGTGGCGGCGAGATTTAGGGCCGTTCGTCGGCCCTCATGGCAGCGGCTCTTCGCCAATCATCGCCGGTGACCTGGTCGTTTTGGCCAACGAGCAAGAGGACCCGGCGATCGTCGCCCGCATGATGGGCCGCAAAGTGCCGACGGATCCACCCGGTAAGAGTTTCCTGATCGCCGTCGACCGCAAGACGGGGCAGACGCGATGGCAAGTCCCGCGTCGCACGGCCCTGGCCGCCTATTCGACGCCCTGTGTCCGCCGTACGACAGACGGGGCAGAGGAGCTGATCTTCACCAGCACGGCCTACGGAATCACGGCCATTGATCTAGCGACGGGCCGGGTCAACTGGGAGATCGACGGCGTGTTTGAAGACCGCTGCGTGGGGTCGCCGGTGTTGGCAGGTGAACTGGTCATCGGCTCTTACGGCCACGGGGTCCGAGGAATGCGATGCATCGCCGTGCGACCGGGCTCCCGTTCAACAGACACGAAGCCGGCCATCATCATTGATGTTACAAGATCCGTGCCGCTGGTGCCGAGTCCGCTGGTCAAGGGAAACCGGATTTTCCTTTGGGCTGATGACGGAGTGGTCACCTGTCTGGATGGATCGAGCGGCGAAGTGATCTGGCGCGAGCGGGTTGACGGCTCCTACTACGGCTCGCCCGTGTGTGTTCGCGATCGGCTTTATTGTATTTCCAGAGACGGTGAGGTCGTCGTTGTGTCCGCTTCCGATCGGTTCGAAGTTCTAGCCCGCATACCGCTCGGAGAGCCCAGCTTTGCCACGCCAGCCATCTCGAACGGCGTCATGTATCTGAGAACTCAGTCGCACCTATATTCGCTTGGCGAACCGTGACGTGGATATCGACTCGTGAGTCGGCGCAAGGTGCCGTATGGACAAGAGCCGCCCGAAGCAGGCGAGCCCCATCGCGCCCATCATCAAAGTCAAGAAAGCCAATAGGCCGACGATAATCGTCGGCCTATGTGGTCTGAGACATTTCAGCGTTCAGACTAGTTTTACGTTTTCGGCCCTCGGTCCTTTCGGTCCCATTCCTTCGTTGAATGACACTCGCTGTCCTTCCTGGAGTTCATCGTACCTTACGTCCTCCAGGTCTGACGAGTGGAAGAAGATGTCCTTGTCCCCCCCCGTGCTGATGAACCCGAACCCCTTGTCAGTCAGTCGCTTGATCGTGCCTTCTGCCATTTTGCCCAAATCCCCAAAAAAGTGTCTCTGCGGTGTTGCCCAAAACCAACACGTTCAGGCTGCTCCACCGCAATTCCAGGATTGTAGCGGGTACTGACAGCAGAATCTACCGGGCGCCGGTATTTCGCCAGTCCGTTGACGATTTTCCTGCCTCCGACTGCATGACAATGAACGATTCCGAGTCGCGGACCGCTCAACGCCGTTGCTTCCGCATGAATTGTGCATCGGCTGCTACGCGGACCATGACTCTCGGTTTGACGAATGGACTCGCCATTGGCCACGCCTCGCTGGCCCATCGTCGCGAACGCAACGCAACCGGAGGTCTATCGGTTGCCCTGAATTCGGTATACTCATCAAGCCGCTTATGGGCGATGATGACAGACAGGGAGTGGACGCATGTCGCCTTCTCCAAACGGCCGCTCCCTACGCAATGTTTCTCGATAGTGGTCTGCTATTTCAGGAAGGACAGACCGTATGCCGTCTGAAACTGCGGAAGACGCGTCCTACGAATGTCCTGTATGCGGTGCCCGACTCACAGTCGAGCCCCCTTTGCCGCCTCACGAGGCTCCCTGCCCGGTTTGCGCCTACCCGCTATGGTGCCGCAAGAGGACGGTCGACGATGTGGTTGTCCTTGATGTCATGCGTGGCCGCACGCCGGAACATGCGGAGATGCAACAAGTCGCGGAGAAGCTCTTAGGCTCGAAAGCCCCTCTTCGCGTCGTCGTCGACCTGTCCGACCTGGATTTCATCAGCAGTGCTTTGATGGCCCGCTTGGTCGCTTTGAACAAGCGGATACGAGCTGCTGACGGCAGGTTCATCTTGTGTGGGATGCAGCCAGTCGTGCGGGACGCTTTTCACGATTCCACGCTGCACAGAGTCTTCGAGATTCACGCGGACCAGCAAGCGTCGTTTGCGGCCCTTTGACTCTCGCCGCCCCTTCGGCACCGTAGTCCTTACATGCTTGGAATCCGCTTCCAGAAGAACAGCACCGCTAATCCTTCGCCGACGTCAGCCAGCGATCGAGTTGATTGGCGAATGCCTGCCGGTCTTTGGAACTGAAGTTCGCCGGTCCGCCGGTGATCTGGCCTCCGCCGCGCAGTTCATCAAGCAGATTCCGAACCGCAAGCCGCTCGCCGACGTTGGCATCCGTGTACAACTCGCCGCGAGGATCGAGGGCCTGCCCGCCGTTAGCGACTACTTCAGCAGCCAGCGGAATGTCAGCGGTAATCACCAGATCGCCCGGTTCGACCAGTTCCACGATGCGTCGATCAGCGACGTTCATGCCCGCGGGGACGAGCACGCTGTCGATGAACTCGGATCGAGGTGTGCGCATGGGCTGATTGGCGACCAGCGTTACCATGGTCTTTGTCCGATTCGCGGCGCGAAACAGAAGCTCCTTGATTTCGCCGGGGCAGGCGTCGGCGTCGACCCAGATTTTCATGTCATAGTCCTTGGTCCGGGAAGGACTTGAAGGTTGCGTGTAACATTCCGCTCCGTCCTCGGCGGCCTGGGTTACTCAACCGGCTTTGCAGCACGGCTTTCCGCTTCCCGCCAAGCCTCGATTTCCCACTTCTGCCAGTCACTGGTGATGGGTTCGGCATGTCGTTTCGGCAGGGCGTGGCGCATTTTGGCGATTATCTCGGCGTGTTCAACTTCGTCGGCGAGATTATGCCACTCGTGCGGATCTTGGTCGTGGTCGTACAGCTCTTCGCTGCCATCACCGTAACGGATGTAATGCCAACGAGTTGACCGGAGCGAGTGATTGTGTGGAGTGAATGTCGTTAGGATGGGACGGTCCCATTCGGCTTCGGGGTCCTTCATCAGAGGGGTCAAACTCCGACCCTCCAGATCGTCGCGCGGCGGCAGGTCGGCCAGTTCCAGAAGTGTCGGGAAAATGTCGATCAAACCAACCGGTCGATCGCTGGTCAGTTTTCCCTCAAAGCCCGGAGCAGCAACGACCAACGGCACGCGCGTGCCGTCGTTCCAAAGCGAACGCTTGGCCCAGCGTTGTTTCTCGCCCAAATGCCAACCGTGATCGGAGAATAGCACCACGATTGTGTCGTCGCCATATGGGCTCGCATCAAGCGCATCCAGAACGCGACCGACGCAGTGATCGACAAACGCCACGCTGGCCAAGTAGGCCTGCACGGCCCCGCGCCAGGCATCATGTTCGACAAACCACTCGTGACGCGGCGCGGGATGTCCGACGGTGAGTATCTTCGCGTATTCCGGCAAATCATCCCGGTCGTTTTTCAGCACTGCCGGCAACTTCACCTGTTGTAGCGGAAATGGAGTGAACCAGCGCGGCGGCGCGTACATGGGAACGTGCGGTCGCCAGAAACCGGCGACTAGCAAGAAAGGGCGGTCGTACTCCTGGCTTAATCGCTCGGTTACCCAATCGGCGATCTTCGTGTCCGGCATCTGGCTTTCGTCGTCCGGGAACGGACCCCAGTCCCATAGTCTCACACCCTCGGGATAGGTGATCTTCGTTTCCGGCAGCGGCCCGAATCCACCCATGCCACCGCCGTACTCCTGATAGTGCTTGCCATCGTTGCCGCCATGAACAAACTTGCCGGCCCCCACAGTGCGATAACCGGCCCGGGCGAAATGCCGAAGCAGGTGAGGACGTTGGTTCGCGATTGCGGACGCTTCCAGAGCCGGTTGGAGGAAATACAGGCCGGTAGTCGACGGATACAGCCCCGTCACCAGAGAAGCCCGCGACGGCGTGCAAATGGGAGCTTGGCAGTGGGCATTGCGAAACAATGTCCCGCGTTTCGCCAAGCGGTCGATGTGAGGCGTTCTTGCCTGCGGATGCCCACCAAGACAGCCGGTCCAATCGTTCAGGTCGTCAATCGAGATGATCAGTATATTGGGGCGGCGGGCCGGTTGTTTGCCTTTGTCTGGTTTCGCTCGGGAGGAGATGCCCTCAGCGTTCTCCGTGGTATCGGCATACTCGGAGCCGGGCGATGTCTTGTTCGGCGGTGGCTGAAGTGTTGGGTCAATGGGTGCCGCCTGACTCTCAGAAGGACCGGAGGCACTGGCTAGGCATACCGAAAGCACAGCGATAATCAGGTTGGTGAAGAGAGGAGTGTGGCGTTTCATAGCTGCGAACCTAGGTTGTGCTTGCTTCATTTGGGATGAACCGTTCCGTTGTCCTTCTGGGATTCCTGTCCTATGAACCGCTTATTGAACTTCTGCACCACGCCGCGCAGATGGTCATCCAATAGTTCCAATGCCCGTTTCTCGATCCCGCCCGGCACGCCCCAAAACGCCTGGGCGATCCCGCCCGCGATGCAAGCCATCGTGTCGGCGTCGCCGCCCAACGAGACGGCGTTCCGGATCGCGTCCTCGAAGTCGGTGGCTTCCAGAAACGCCACAATCGATTGCGGCACCGAGCCTTGACAGGACACGTCAAACGTATAGGTCTCGCGGATCGAGTCTAACGGTTCGGACAGATCGTAGCCGAAGGTCTCTTCGATGTGCTGCTTGATCGCCGGCTTGTCGCTGCCGGTCCGCGCAAGAAAGATCGCCACCGCAGTCGCTTGGGCGCCTCGGATGCCTTCCGGGTGATCGTGAGTCACTGCCGCCGTGCGCTCGGCGTGCTGCATCACATCAGCGAGCGTGTCAAACGCGAAACCGACCGGACTGACACGCATCGCCGCGCCATTTCCCCAACTGTTATACGGCTCGCGCAGACGTCGTACCGCCCATTGAATGAACGAACCGCCATACCCGACTTGAGGATAGCGATGAAAGTAGTCGTGCAGGCAATCGACCAAGTCAGTCCCGTGAAGGATCCAGTCGGCGACGGCGATCGTCAACACGGTATCGTCGGTAAACCAGTTGTGTGGTCCGAACAGCGGAAACTGCTTCGTCTTCGTGTCGGCTCCTTCGTGGATCGAGCCGATGATGTCGCCAGCAATAGCTCCGATCATTTGAGTGAATCCTCCTTCTTTGCCACATCCTTGAGCTTCTTATGCGCCAGTCGATAATCCGACGACCGCGGAAACGTCAGTGCGGCATCACCCATGCATACCAAGGCATTGCCACGCAGCGTGTTCTTCCGCGCCATGTGGTTAACCCTCCAGGCAGGAACGAAACAGATCGAGGATGTCGTCGTATCGGCGGTAGGTCTTTGGACTGAGTCTCGCCTTCTGATCCGCCAGGAACGCCTCGAATACCTGGTTGATGGTTTTGGATGGTTTGCGGGTGTTCATGCTCGTCAGTCCTCCTTGTCCATGTACTGAGGCGGGCTCTTCACGAGCCGCTTGATGTCCCTCGGAAATGCCACCGGCAGACTCTTACCCTCGATCTCCACTTCCAGTGAATGACACACAGGCCAACTCATCGACGTTTCCGGTTTCGCTTGCGAGCCTTTTGCTGCTGCTTCCGCTTGGCCTTGTCTTTCTTCCGCTGGAGATTCTGTTTCAGGTGTCCCGTCGACAATGGCTGATCGAAAAACCGCAGCGGTCCAAGTCCGCGATCCGGCTTAGGCCGCTCAGGGACTAGACCGAGTTCCGAAACCGCCAGTTCCTGACGAATTTCGGGCCAATCACCACAGATCGTCTCGTCCACCACGCCAGCAGCAAAGGCGCGTTCGATCACCTCGGCCGATTCCACTGCCTTGAGGTCAACCAGGTAGCCTACGAGCAAGCCGTTGAGCGAATATACGTCCGGCTCGCGCCTTGCGAGTTGAGTGGCCAACAGTTCTACAACCTGCTGGTGGGTCTCAGGGTGCCGCTTACCGATCTCACATAGGCCGTTGGCGCTCGACACGCGACCAAATTCCGAGTTGCTGCCATCGGTCAGATAGGCCGCCATGGCCGGGACCGCCGCTGGTCCGATCAACCCAAAGACGTCGTGAAACTCCTCCAAGTACCAATCATCGCCCACTTCGTCGAGGCTGTTCTGCATGGCCAGAAGTGGTTCGACGGCCTCTACAGCTCCCAGTTGGCCTAGTGCCCGCCAAGCGTGAACCGGGGCGTAAAGAGTATCGTCTTTGGGCCATTCACCTCGATCGGCCCACTGGCGAGCGATTTCGATGAGCGCCGGAATGTGAGCCGGGCAAAGCCCGAACTCGGCTACGTAGTCCGGATCTCCTTCGCGCCACTGCCAAGTATTCCGTGGATCTCCGATGCGATAGAGTCGCTCGATTGCGGATAGGCTGTCTGGCGTCTCTGGCATCCCTTGCACTCCTTTCTTGCCATTCACTTCGGTGTCGAGGTTGAAACACGCTTCAGTACTCCCAGTCCTCGTGCGCTAGTGGTGCTCGATTCAGCTCTTCCCGGTACAGACGCCATTGCGGCATGAACTCGTCCATATACGCACGGAAGCGGTCGTTGTGGTGACGTTCCAGCAGGTGGACCATTTCATGCACGAGAATGTATTCGAGGCACGCTGGCGGCTTCTTGGCCAGTTCTAGGTTCAGCCAGATCCGTTGTGCTTCGGTATTACACGTTCCCCATCGCGTCTTCATCCTCTTGATCCCAGATGAGGCAACTCGTACGCCGACTACGGGTTCCCACTTGGCCAGTAAATCCGGGATCTGCTCGCGAAGCAACTGACGATACCAGCGCCAGAACACTTCCTCACGCTTCTGGCGATCGGTACCCGGACGAACTCGAAGCTCCAGCGTCTTACTATTGCGGATGACGACGGAAGCCGGGCCATCCTGCTCGATCACGTCCAGGCGGTAACGCCGGCCCTGGACGAAGTGACTTTCGCCCGTGACCATCTCACGTTCGGACTGCCGCTCCTGTTGATCCAGGGTGCTTTGCTGTCGGCGAATCCAGCCCAGTCGGGAGATCACGGCCAGGCGAACCGTCTCGTCGCTGACTCGCAACGGGACGGCAACGCGAACGCGGCCATGCGGCGGATAAACCGCCAGGTGCAGGTTCTTGATGTCCTTTCGGACCACCTCCACTGGAATACCGCTGACTTCGAGTTGGTGTCGCTTAGTAGTCACGTTGGTTCTTCACAATCTCGAAGATCGACTCGACAAGTTCCTCATCCCCACCGAGAACCGACTTGATGGCGATGCGGACCTCGCGCTCCTTGAACCGATTGCCGCGCCAGCCTGCTTTCTTGACGTTCCGGATGGCACTGTCCACTTCAGCAGCCAGCCTTGACGCCGCATCATCAGCAATAGCGACGTTGAAGGGCGCTGGCCTCTCATGGACGGCCGTATCTACGTGATCCTTCAAGTTGTCGTACAATGCGCGACGTGCCGGGCTGTTGATCGAGGCGGGATAGCTGGACTGCGTTTCCGGCTTCTTCACCTTCTTCGTCAGTTCGACAACCTTCGCCAGGTACGTCTTGTAGTTTAGGGCTTGGCTCTTGCGGGCCTTGATCAGCTCGTCCAGCAACTCCGACATCTTCTCGTAGTACTTCGGATTCACGGCCATCTCGTCGATGATGACCTTGCGGACGTTGTTCTCGATCGTCTCGGCCATCGCCTCCGGGTTCTCTTTCAGCCCATTGGGCAGTTGATCGCACGCAGCCTCCCCGCGCTCGACGATCAACTCGACCAGGCTCATGTCGTCGAACGCCGAGACCTTCTCGCTCTCCTCGGCCCGGATGTAGGAATCCAACAGGTGCCGCATCGCTGGCTCGAGCACCTTCATGTCGACGTAGTCCCCGCTGGCCAGCTTCACTTCCCCGCGCACCTTCTCGTAGTGCTGGACCTCGGCCTTGATCTCCTGGGCCTCGGCATCGGAGTAGCCGGCTTCCTGCATCTCGTTGGCCAGATTAGCGTAGGCCCGCACCAGGGACGACGTGAGCTTGTACAGGGCGACCCGCTTCGGCTCGTTGTCCTTTAAGGCGTCCGCATCCGAGGTGTCAGGCGTGCAGAAGAACTTCAGATAGGCCGCGGAGTCGCGAGGCGGCTCGGCAGGCTCGCAGAGTGCCTTGACCGCCTCCCGTAGTTCCTCCAGGCGTTCCTTGGCCTTCTCAAGCCGATCCTTGAGCAGGCCTGCCACATCTTCCTCGTCGAAGCCATCGAACGCTTCGCCCGTGTAGTCCTTGATCGACTTTTCCAGCGACTTGAACAAATCCTTGTAGTCGATGATGTAGCCGTACTCCTTGTCTTCACTATCGAGGCGGTTCACGCGGCAGATCGCTTGGAAGAGACCATGGTTTTCCATCGTCTTGTCGATGTACAGATACGTCGCAGGCGGCGCGTCGAAGCCGGTCAGGAGCTTGTCCACCACGATCAGCAGCTTCATCTGCCCCGGCTGTTCGATGAACCGCTTCTTGACGTCCTTTTCGAACTGCTCGACCTTGTACATGGCCGTCTCTTCGGGTTCGTCGAAATGATCGGCCAGCATCTTGCGGTAGATTTCATACTTCCGCAGCTTCTCGGTCAGCCCTTCCCCCGTCTCCTCACCTTTGATGTCTCCCGGCGATGGCCGGTACGAAGTGACGATCGCACACTTGCCCTTCAGATCGGTCTTCTGGAACATCTCGAAGAAGCGGCACGCCGAGTAGACGCTATCGGAGACGAGGATCGCATTGCCGTGGCCGCTCTGGAGCCGATCACGAGTCTCCATGTCCATCAGTATGTCGGCCACGATCTTCTCCAGCCGGTCCTGCGCGCTGAGCACCTTCTGCATCGTGCCCCAACGCTGCTTGAGCTGGGCCTTGGCCACGTCGGACAGTCCTTTGGTCTTGATCTCAAACCACTTGTCGATCGACTTTTGTGACGTGATGTTCTGGTCGATGTCGCGGGCCTCGTAACGCAGGTCCAATACGACCTTGTCGCGGACGGCTTCGTCGTACTTGTACGTGTGGATGTACGGCCCGAAGACCTCGATGCTCTTCTTCTTGTCCTTCTTCAGCAGCGGCGTGCCGGTGAAGCCGATCAGCATCGTGCCCGGCAGGATCGCCTTCATCGCTTCGTGCAGCTTGCCCGACTGCGTGCGGTGGCACTCGTCCACGAACACGAAAATGTCGCCATTGGCATGGAATCCCTTGGGCAGATGGCTTTCGATGTCCTTCAGGTAGGCGTCGATGTCTCCTTCCTCGGAGGTGCCGAACTTGTGGATCAGCGAGCAGATCAGCCACTCTTCGTTCAGGTTCAGCACACTGACCAGGTCCGCTCCCGACTTGGTGCGGTAGATGTCTTCGTCGACGCCGTTGTAGACCTTCTCGATCTGCTCGTCCAGCTCGGTGCGATCGGTGATGATCAGCGCGCGGGCGTTCTCGACATGCTCGCGTATCCACTTTGCCAGCCAGACCATCGTCAGGCTCTTGCCGCTGCCTTGGGTGTGCCAGATGATCCCGCCCTCGCGACGTTTGACGCTCTCCTGCGCCGCGCGAACGCCGAAGTACTGATTGTGCCGGCAGATCTTCTTGATCCCCGCATCGAATACGATGAAGTCGTGGATGATCTCCAGCAGCCGGTCCTTGCGGCAGAGTTGGTGAAGCCCTCGATCCAACGGATGAGTGACCGGGCTGTCTTCCTTCCAGTTCAGGTAGTACTTCTCCCGTGTCTCGATCACGCCATACCGCAAACCCTCGGTGTCGTTGCCGGCCATGACCAATTGGACCGTGGCAAAAAACGGACGAATAAAATCCTTCTTCTGGTTATCGAGGTTCTGCCGGATGCCCTCGGTGACCGAGACGGTTGATCGCTTCAGCTCCAGCACGCCGAGGGCAATCCCATTGACATACAGGACGATGTCCGGACGCTTGTCGTGCA
Source organism: Pirellulaceae bacterium (assembly GCA_016784735.1). Classification (GTDB taxonomy): domain Bacteria; phylum Planctomycetota; class Planctomycetia; order Pirellulales; family Pirellulaceae; genus JADHUC01. Next base: position 11,925 of record JADHUC010000058.1, read on the forward strand.
CGCCTGCCACGGTGACTTCTTCGGCAATCGCAAAGTCATTGTTCGCTGGGTTCTCCCAGTCGATCAGCCAGACGGTGACGTTCTGCTCGCCCACATCTGGGCGAACCTTCACGCCGTACCGGAGCAACCCATAGACTTCACGGTTACCGTAGCGCCCAGTGACGATCCCAGGAGGATCTACTTGTGCACGGTCGTGATAGCCAAAGAAACCAGAGGAAGAAACGATCGGAACTGGCCCTTCACGCCGTAACCGATGCGGAAGGTCGAATCCACGCTGAAGCGTGAGGACCTCTCCTAGCTTTATGTTACTCCAAGAGTGACTGATGCGACCGCCACGCCCATCTCCTTTACGTGTCCCTCGACCTCGTAACCGAGCACCTCGGCCTGAAGTTCGAGTTTCCGCATCGGGTGTCTTTTCCACCTTCATGATTCCGCCCCCTTGTCGCCGAGTTCTTGCTGGATCTTCTCCAACTGCAACTTCAGCTCCTGTTTGGAGGGCAGATAGAGCTGGTATTTCGAAGCGAAGATATTGGCCTCTTCAGGAAGCGTCAGTTCCACCAACGCGTCGTTCTTGCGGCGGCAGAGCACGATGCCGACGGTCGGAAGTTCGTCGTTCAGTTTCACGTGGCGGTCGAAGTAGTTCACGTACATCTGCATCTGACCCAAGTCCTGGTGGGTCAGCTTGTCCCGCTTCAGGTCGATGAGCACATAGCAGCGCAGCAGCCGGTTGTAGAAGACCAAATCTACATAGAAATGATCGTTGTCGAAGGTGAATCGCTTCTGGCGTGCCTCGAAGAGGAATCCCTTGCCCAACTCCAGCAGAAAGGTTTCGATCCGGTCGATGATGGCCGCTTCCAGTTCGTCCTCCGAATAGGCGGGTTTTTCTTCCAGCCCCAGGAACTCCAGCACCAGGGGATTCTTGATCAAGTCGCCCGCTTTCTCGACCACTTGTCCCTCGTGAGCGAGACGTCGGATTTCTTCCTTGTCGCGGCTGAGCGCCAGCCGTTCGTAGAGCGAACTGGTGATCTGCCGCTCCAGTTCACGAACGCTCCAGCTGTTTCCGGCCGCCTCGATTTCGTAGAAACTGCGCTCGTCAGGATCGTCGATCGTCAGCAGCGTTACGTAGTGGGACCAACCGATGGTGAAGCTGTTGGTCAAGGAACTAAGCATGTCTTCCGGAAGCCGAACGCCCCGAACGGGGGTTAGATTGAATTCGTCCGACACTGTCGGTCGAATCTCCAACTGTGTCTCCGAAGCCTGCACCGAGCCCAATTGGTCCGACAGTGTCGGACCAATTCGCTTGTACTGCAGATAAAACGCTCGATATAGCTTTAGCCGCGTCTGAGAGCTTCCTTTTATCCCAATTTCGCGCAGACGCTCGGAAAGAGTAGCGATAAATCGGCTTCCGTACTCGGCCTTGTCCGTCCCATTCTGTTCATATTCCACTATGTACCAGCCAAACAGCCAGTTACGCACCACCAGCGACAGATCGATAGACCGTGCGGCACGCTGCTGCATCTCCTCATGGGTTCTAAGGCAAATCGCAACCAGTGAATCGAAATCGAATGTGTTGGCCATTACTCAAGTCCCATCTGCTTCAGGTGCCCTTCGACCTTCCCGCTGAGCGCCTCCACCGCCACTTCCAGCTCCGGCATGGTCTCGGCGTAACGCTCTTCGAGTTCTTTGACCCGCCCGGCCAACCGCTGGGTGATTCGCTGCACCTCGCCCTCGACCGCCGACCGGATCGAGGCAAACCACTTGTCATCGACGGCCAGCTTCTTAATCTCGCTTTCCGTCAGATCACCGTACTTCTTCAGCAACTGTGCGTCGAGCTTCTCCTGAGCATCCTTGACCGCCTTCTTCGCGTCGGCCTCGGCATCCATCATTTCCAGACAGCGATTCAAAGCCGCAAGCTCCTCGTCCCCGGAACTGCCAGCTTTCAACTCTCCACTTTCAACTGTTTAATTCTCGCCTTGGTGACCTTCCCCTTGTCGTTCATGGCCTCCTCCAGCAAGCCCTCCTCGACGGCATGCTCCTCGATGATCTCTTCCACGGCCTGGGTCGCCTCGTCCTGTTCTGCCTGGAGCGAGTCGATCTCAGCCTGTTCGTCGGCGAAGTAACGGGCCACGATCAGCGGCGGTGGGATCAGGTCCATCTTGTACTTCTTGCGTTTGACGACCAGATCGGGCGTTTCCTTGATCTTCTTCTCCCGGTCGTCGATTACGCCGCGTGGTTTGGCCGCTTGGATCCAGCCATCGGCTGCGATCAAGTACACGTCGTCCTGCATCACGTGGGCCCAGTAGTCCATGAGCCGCTGATAGAGATCGTACCGGCTCAATAGCGGCAGATTGGCAAATCGGGACAGCAGGTCTTCGGAAAGCTCGTGGATCAATCGCTTGGGTTTATCGTCGATTCTCAGGCCGCGAAGTCGCTTGGTGTGGGCCGAGCGCCACTGGTCGAAGATGCCGGCGACACGCTCCTGGTACGCGGCGAACTCGTCGTGGGCCAGGATCGTCGCCTTGACCTGGGTGCTTTCGACTCGGGCCTCGCTGTAGCCTTTGCGATCGCCTCGTTTGAACAATGCCTTGCGCAGCGACGGGAATACGTCCCAGTACTCTTGCAGGGCGTCGATGTCGCGGTTGGGGATGCCGCCGCGCAGGTGGGCCTCCAAATCGTGCAGGTCGTCCGGTTCGCTGGAGTCGATGTAGCGGGGGATGTTCATGTTGTAGTCGTTGGCCGGGTCGGCGATCTCGCTGGCCGGCACCATGCGCGAGTAACGCGGCAGTTCGACCTGCCGGTTGAACACATCGACGATCTTGTGGATGTCCTGCGACCGGAGCCGGTTTTTGTTGCCGTCTTTCATAAATCCCTTGCTGGCATCGATCATGAAGATGCCCGTGCGGACATGGGCGTTCTCTTTGTCGATCACAACGATACAAGCAGGGATGCCCGTGCCGTAGAACAGGTTCGCCGGCAGGCCGATGATTCCTTTGATCAGGCCACGGGTGATCAGGTTCTTGCGAATATCCGCCTCCTTGTTGCCGCGGAACAGCACACCGTGCGGCAAAATGACGGCCGCCTTTCCCTTGCTCTTGAGCGAAGAAGTCACATGCAGCAGGAAGGCATAATCGCCGTTCTTGGCCGGAGGCACGCCGTACTCGAATCGTTTGAACTCGTCGGCATCGGGGTTGAAGCCGCTGGTCCAGGCCTTCGTCGAGAAGGGGGGATTGGCAACGGCGAAGTCAAACGTCTTCAGGCTGCCGTCCTTGTTCTTGAAGTACGGAGCGGCCAGCGTGTTGCCTCGCCAGACATCCGCCGTCGCGTGGCCGTGCAGGATCATGTTCATCCGAGCCAAGGCCCAGGTGGCGTTGTCCATTTCCTGCCCGTAGATCGTCATCCCTGCCGGCCCCGCTTCATCCGCCGCCTTGATCAACAGCGATCCGGAGCCGCACGTCGGGTCGTAGATCGTCTGGTCCTGCTTCGTCTTGGTGCTGATGCCCACGACCTTGGCCAGGATGCGGGAGACTTCGGCCGGCGTGTAGAACTGGCCCTTGCTCTTGCCCGACTCGGTGGCGAAGTGCCGCATCAGGTACTCGTAGGCATCGCCCAGCAGGTCGTCCCCTTCGGCCCGGTTCGCCTGGAAGTCGAGCGCGTCGAAGATCGCCACCAGCTTCGACAAACGGTCCTGCATCTCCTTGCCGCGGCCGAGCTTGTCCTCGTCGTTGAAATCAGCCTCGTCGATGACGCCTTTCAGATCGTTCACCTCGGCCAGCTTGCCGATGACGACGTTGATCTTGTCCCCGATCTCCTTTTCGCCCTTCAGCCGGACCATGTCGGCGAAGCTGCCGCCCTTTGGCACGTCGATCAGGAAGTTCGGGTCACCGACGCTCTTGTCCGTGACGTACTTCATAAACAGCAGCGTCAGGATGTAGTCCTTGTACTGCGAAGCATCCATCCCGCCGCGAAGCTCGTCGCAGCTTTGCCAGAGCGAGCTGTAGAGTTGAGACTTCCTGAGAGCCATACGATTCCTGCTCTGATTGCGTATTCGCGCAACGCCTTCGCCGCTGCCGCCTCCGCCCAAGATGCCTAGATGGGATACCCGTAAACTCTACCAGACGCTATACGGCCAAGGAAGCGTCGGTGCGAGCCATATAAGCACCGGCTCACAATCATTCTCGCATTATCGCAACGTCCTTCTTCGTTTAACCCGAAGCCGGAGGCGATGGCGGGCGATACGTGTTGACAATCCATCCCGCTGCCCGCCATCGCCTCCGGCTTCGGGTTAAACGAATACAGCCAAAATCATTGTGACGGGTGCCTAAAGCAGGCTGAATACTGCCGATTTCGTCTCGAATCAGCGAGTCTAAGGCAACGGCCGGGCAATCAGGGTCCAGCCAGACTCGGGGGGCGTCATCCACGTCCCGAAGTGTGAAAAATAAGGAAAGACAGCCTAGCCCATGGCAACTTGTTAATAGTATGATGATGAGTGTTTACCCAACGAAAGAACTGTCTGATGGAGGTCTGGGTCATGTCATTCGCGAAACATGTGGTGAGATTGTCGTTAGTTGGTCTGGTGTGTAGCTTCGCGGCCGTCGCCGATGCTGCGGAAGCGGAGGCGAAAGACAAGCCGGCGGGTACCGTCGCGTCGGCGGAGGAAATCGCGGATCTGGTTCAGCAACTCGACGCCGATCAGTATTCCCAGCGTGAGGCCGCGACGAAGCGGTTGATGGCCATTGGCAAACCGGCGGTTTCTGCCGTGAGCAAGGCTGCGGTGGAAGGGAGCCTGGAAGTCACGGGCCGGGCGATCGACATCCTCAAGAATCTATACGGGTCGTCAGACGAGACAACCAAGAAGGCCGCCGAAGAGGCACTTCAGAAGCTGGCCGACGGCGATCATCGGGCCGCAGCGCGCCGCGCCAAGGACATCTTGAAGCCGAAGCAAGTCCCTGGGCAAGGGTTCCCCGGTGGGGGTATCATCCTCGGCGGAGCCAACATCCAGATCCAAGTTGCAGGTGCGGCCAACGGTAAGAAGGTAAGCATCAAGACGGTCAACGGCGTGAAGACGATCGAAGCCGAGGAGAAGGACAAGAAGATCAAGATCGTCGACGACCCGAAGCAGGGCATCAAGATGGAGATCACCACGAAGAAGGACGGCAAGGAGCAGACCGAAAAAATCGAGGCCAAGAATGCCGAGGAACTCAAGAAGAAAAACAAGGAAGCGTACGAACTCTACAAAGAGTATTCTCAGCAACAGGCCGGCGTCGCCGTGGCCCAAATTCAGTTCAACCAGGGGAACCTTCGCCGCAAGGCAATCGCGATACCGGCGCAGGCCCGCATGAAACGCAAGCAGGTCGACATGGCCGCGTTGATGCTCAGAAGCATGGCAACGCAGATTACGCGCCTGACGGGTGAGGACCAATTGAAGGATGCGTCGAAGGAGTCGATCGCCGAGTTGAAGAAACAACTCGACGAGGTAAAGAGCCAGATCGCCGAGTTGGACAAACGCATCGACGCCCGAGGCAAACAGGCCGAGGAAGAGGCAAAAGAGGAGAAATCGCCGGACGAGCAGCCCAAGTGAGGGTTCAGACGGACATGCGAATCACCGTTTCAAGATTGCCGCTACTGGTTCTCCTCGTTCTGCCGTGTTGGGCGGCGGCCGTGGTGGCGTCTGGTGCCGCGATCGGGGCGGAAGGTGACCACCTTGGGGACCTTTCGGCCGATGTGCTTGTGCCGGCCTCGCCCAGCGCGATGCGTCGGCTGGCTTCTGCCCGTTTGGCCGTCCAGCAGGAACGCTACACGGAAGCTGCAAACGCGATTCAAGAGTTGCTGTCCCCCGAGACTGAAGACGGTTTCACCGGCCGCTCCGAAGGCAGCGCAACTTGCAGCACGTTGAAGTCCGAAGCTGCGCGACTGTTGGATCTGATGCCCAGCCACGCTCACGAGTGGTACCGACTTCAGTTCGGCGCGGTTGCCCAAGAGTTGCTCGACGAGGCTATAGACCGAGGGGACCGTGTGGCGCTTGCGCAGTTGAGTGCGACCTATTTCCACACCGAGGCCGGCTGCCATGCCACGTTGCTGCTGGCACGCCAACGGCTCGACTGCGGCCACCCGCGCGAAGCTCTCGCGTGGCTGAGGCGGTTGGATGATTCGCCCGCCACGGCCAGACGCTGTCAGCCAGAATTGGCGTTGCTGTCGACTGTAAGCTGGATCCTCGTGGGCGAGCGAGCCAAGGCTCTAAGGGTCGTCGAACGCCTGGGAGCCGACGATCCCCAAGCCATCGTGCGCATCGGCGACGAACAACTGAACGCCGCCCGTGAAGCGGATCGCGTGGTCCGCCTGCTGGATCAGGCCTGTGGTGCATGGCTTACATCGTCGACTGCCGGGACCGGGTGGCGAATGTTCCGCGGCGATGCGGCGCGCAATGCGGAAGGCAACTGGAAAGGGCCACTGGGCGAATTGTCGTGGAAGGTGAAGACGGGCGACGACGATTCCGAAGAAGATGATGACGAAGAATTCACGGGGTTGCCCGCCCTGCATCCGTTGGCCGTCTCCGGCGAGATTCTGGCACGTACACCTGCTGGACGGATCCTGGCGATCGAAGTAGACACTGGCAAGCGGATATGGGAGTACCCCCATGAATGGCCCGATGATCTATCTAATGCCACCACGGGGCGCGCCGTCATAAACCTGGGCGGCGGCGCAGTCAGCCGCCAGCAACAGCGTTGGCAAGACGCTATCACGGGTCAGATCAGCAGCGATGGCCGCCGGGTATATCTCGTGGATGGGTTGGCGGGAAACCTCGGCTCAAGCTCGATGCGCATGGTCAGGAACCGTGCCGTGCTGGGTCGGATCGGCGCTACGCCTCCCCATAATCGCCTCGTCGCGTTGAGCCAGAAGAGACAAGGCGCTGTCGTTTGGACGGTCGGCGGCGCTGATGGTGAACACGAGCCGGAGTTGGCCGGCGTGTTCTTCCTGGGGCCGCCCGTGTGTGACGGCGCGCGGCTGTACGCTTTGGCCGAAATCGGCGGAGAAGTAGCGTTGGTCGCGTTGCAGGCGGACTCCGGCCGTTTGAAATGGTGGCAGCCGTTGGCCCGGCCGGATCTGCCGATCACTCGAGACTGGCGACGCCGACTAGCCGGCGCCACGCCTTCGATGGCCGACGGGATCATCGTTTGCCCAACTTCAGCGGGCGTGGTTGCGGCTGTGGATGCTCTCACCAACCGGTTGCTCTGGGGCTATAGGTATCCACGGAGTTATAGTGCCGCGGGGCACCCCCTGCGGCTCGCGTTTGGCCGGGCAACTGCGTCTGCTGCCAAACCGACCTCGCAAGGCTGGCTTGACGCCAGTGCGACGATCGCCGATGGCCGCCTGCTGCTGACGCCGATTGACTCCGACGAGCTTCTGTGCCTCGATTTGCTTTCCGGCAAAGCTGAGTGGGCTTGGGAAGGCGATGCGATGCTGTTCGTCGCGTGTGTCCACGATGGCCTGGTGGTTCTCGTAGGCGAAAAGGAGTTGGAGGCATTGAATCTCGCTGACGGCCGTTCCGCATGGCCGGAGCCTCGCCTCGCACTACCGCCGGATGCCAAACCTAGCGGCCGAGGTTTTCGTGCTGATGGTTTCTATTACTTACCAACCGACAACGCCGAAATCATCAAGGTCAACCTCGCGGATGGACAACTCGTCGAGCGGATCAAGACGCCGACTGTTCCCGGCAATCTAATCGGAATCAACAACCGGCTGATCTGGCAGTCCGTCGAAGGCATATGCCAATTCCGCTCGCCGTAACTACCGAGTCATTCCGGCTCCCAGCTACTTCGATTTAACACGGCTCACGGCGCATAGCTTCCAGATTCCGTCGTGTTTGACCATCTGGACTGTGCGAGTGCCTTCGGTTCGCGCGATCCGAACGGCACACTGCGACACATCGGCGTGGCCGTCGCTGTCCAACCCAACGGACCATGGAAACGGTTTGTTGATAACCTGTACTTCCCATTTCTCGCTTCTTAGGACGAAGTTAATGATTCAACAAACGATCACCGCAGTCTGTCGCATCGTGGTTGTGCTTAGCACGCTTCCCGCAATCGCGTTCGCGCAAAAGCCGCCGTATGACGTCTTTCCGCCGGCAGACCCGCCGTATTACCGCGTGCGTTACGAGGCTTCGACACGTCCGGCCGAACTCGTCTATGCGGTCAACTACACGATCTGGATTCCGAACAGCGTGAAGTCGCTACGCGGAGTGATTGTGCATCAGCACGGTTGCGGCGAGGGGTCGTGCAAGTCGGGTCTGACGGGCGCTTACGACTTGCATTGGCAGGCGCTGGCAAGGAAACATGACTGCGCCTTGCTGGCTCCCTCGTACGAGCAGCCAGGCAAAGCCGACTGCCAGATGTGGTGCGATCCGCGGAATGGCTCCAGTGCCGCGTTTCAGAAATGCCTGGTCGATCTCGGTGCCAAGTCCGGCCACCCCGAGTTGCAGGACGTGCCTTGGGCTTTGTGGGGACACAGCGGCGGTGGTCATTGGGCTGGCGGAATGGTGCTGCTGCATCCAGAACGTGTTGCTGCGGCATGGCTGCGCTCCGGCGTGCCGCTGCTGGAACCGAATCCCAAGCGACCCACTATCAAGGCGCACTCACTGCCCGACGCGGCGCTCAAGGTGCCGATGATGTGCAATCTTGGCACGAAGGAAGGAGTGACCGTCAAGGAAGGCCGGTTCGCGGGCGTGTGGCCGGCAAACGAAGTTTTTTTCAACAAGGTGCGATCCAAAGGTGGACTCATCGGCGTGGCCATTGATCCGCTCACAAGTCACGAATGTGGCAACCAGCGCTATTTCGCCATCCCTTGGCTCGACGCCTGCTTGAGCGCTCGCCTGCCGAAAGTCAGCCGCGATCCGCTCATTGCCATGCCGAACGACGGCGCGTGGCTGGCTCCTGTCAACGGCAGAGAAGCCGTCCCGACTGCGGCCTTTACCGATGAACCATTGAAGGCCGCGTGGCTGCCGAACGAGGCGATGGCACGAGCCTGGATGCAGTACGTCAAAGATACCGCCTTGACCGACATCACACCGCCACCCCGGCCGACGAACGTGCGTGTGAGCGGCAACGAGCTGACCTGGAAAGCCGAAGCGGATCTGGAAAGCGGACTGGCCAGCTTCATCATCGAGCGTGACGGCCAGTTCCTCGCCACCATTCCCAAGCAGGGAAAGAACCCGTTTGGTCGTCCCATCTTTCAAAATCTCCAATACAGCGACACGCCCACACAACCACTTGTGCCGCTGCGTTTCACCGACGAGGAAGCCGATCTCTGCCAGAAGCACACCTACCGCGTGATCGCCGTGAATACCGTGGGCTTGAAGTCGAAGGCAAGCGCGGCGCTGCGGGTCGCAACGCCCGAATCGGTCGACAAGTCGTCAACCAAATGTTCCCGATGAGAAGGCATTTTGCCTGTTTTCACCGGCTCGCAACGCAGCAGCTTGCAGGTCGCGTGACTCCCGGCATAGAATCACAGCAGTTCCGGGATAATCCCGCTGATAATCATATCATCTCGGACTGAGTCCGGGATAGTTGTTTGAGTTATGCGACAAAGACAAATGTCCAAACCAACCCGTCGGCAGTTCATGCGATTTGGTGTCGCCGGCATGGCACTTCCGGCCTTTATGTCTCTTGGCTGCCACAGCGATCGCGAAGACACCGCCGCGAAGACTGATGGCCTACCAAAAGAGGATCAATCCACGATGACGAATGAGCCCGTCGACCTCAGCGTAACTCCATTCCTGATGTTTTCGGGAGACGCCGCAAAGGCAATGAAGCTGTATACGGAGGTCTTTCCAAACTCAAAGATCGAGAACGTTGAAGAATACGGAGCCGACGGAGATGGCCCTGAGGGGACGGTTCGTGTGGCAACGATGTCGTTGAATGGGCAGAAGGTGATGTGCATCGACAGCCCTGTGAAACACGAATTTGGATTCACGCCAGCAATATCGCTTTACGTCGCATCCAGCGATGCTGAGACGATTGAGCAATACTTCACCTCGCTCTCAGATGGTGGCGACGTAATGATGCCTCTTGGTGAATACCCCTTCAGCAAGAAATTCGCGTGGATCACGGACCGTTTTGGTGTGTCCTGGCAACTCGCAACCGTGTAACGTCGAACGAAATGCGATCTATCCCGCCGTCTCCCAGCCGAGTCCACCCCCCACCGCTACGTCTTCCAACGGGAAACGGCAGGATAGACCGCAATTCGTTATCCGGCTAGTTAAACTCTTATCCATGGCAGCTATATGAAACGATACGTTGACGGATTCATCTTACCGATCCCCAAAGCACGCGTGTCCGATTACCAGACGATCGCGGAGGCAGCATCCAAGATTTGGAAGGAACACGGCGCGTTAGAATACTGGGAATGTGTTGGGGATGACCTAAACTCGGAAGGGACTCGTTCCTTCGCCGAAATGACAAATGCCTCCGATGGCGAGACGGTCATATTTGCCTGGGTGGTCTTTGAATCATGTGCGGCCAGAGACGCGGCAAACCAAGAAATCATGGCTGATCCGCGGATGGCTGAGTTGATGGATCCAGAGAATCCGATATTTGATTGCCAACGCATGGCACATGGTGGATTCAATGAGATCGTTCATGCATGAAAATGTAAATCCGTCCGGCCGCCGGAAAACCACTAAGGATTTGATTTCGCGAGTCTTCGAGCCGAAGCTCAAGTCCTCTGTTCAAGAAGCCCGGTTGAGCTGCCGGTGAGGCATCGAGGATCGTTTGCCAGACCCTCGCCTTGGGGCTGCGGTCTGATGCCCGCGGGGAACCAGGCGAATCAACACAGAAAAACACCTCCAGCCCGATTGCTCAGGCCGGGGGCGTAGCACTCTCTGTCCTCACCGCTCAAATCGCAAGCGGCATGGCGGTCCGCCATTTGTTGTCGGCGAGCCACTTCTTGGTTGCCGGCAGCGAGGCGTACACGATCCGATGACCATCGCGGATTACCTGGCCGGTGAACCGTCCCGTCTGGATCGTTTCGACCCCTCCGGTTCTTCCCGTCGAGACACGGGCTGGCCTACGTACATCAACGTGCCCCACGAGGCGTAGGCGGTCTGCCAACGCTCTGGGCGGTTCTTCTCGACGACCTGCTCGGTGAATGGCATTTCCCGCCCCATGCGGTCGTGATAGTGGTGGTAGACTCGCTCGTAGATGCTGCTGAAACGGCCACGAGCCTTGTCCGAGATTGTCGGGTAGTTGTACCTGCCCTCGTGGCTGCGGTATGGCTCGTAGGGCACGTCGTGGCCCAGGTTGTACTTGGCTGTGTATTCAAACCCAACCGCGAGCCGGTTGTTGTACGCTCCATACAGATCCATGCCCTGCTTCCAGGCAATCTCGGCTGCGCAGCCCTGGTATCCGAGGCCCATCTGTGTATGCGCCTGATCCCGGCCGCTCTCCTGGCACTCGCCGAAGTCGTTGATGTACTTACAGATCGCGCCGTTGCCATCGCCGTCTAAATAGTAGTCCACGGCCCGCTGGAACATCTGTCGGTCATCCAGAAACACGCCCATCGCCAGCATCGTCTGGATCATGGCCGCATCCCAGTTGCCATTTGCCGTGGGATAGAAGTCTTTGATAATCGGATAGAACACTTCCCTGAGCAGATGCTCGAACTGCTTCCGATTGTCGTCGCTCCAGCCCGCTTGCGTGTGACGGATAATCTCGGCGGCGTTGACGAAACTGATCCCGACCATGCCGACCAGCAGCTTCGCATCGTGGCCGTCTACCGACTTGAGGGTGATCGCGTAGGCGTTCAGGATGTCGATGGCCTTGTCCGCGTGGGGCTTCTCGCTCGCGACGTACCACTGGATTGCGTGAGAGTAGGCTGCGGCGGCATCCCGCATTAGGTCGGTGCCGCCAATGTCGGGTCTGTTGTACGGTCCTCGGACGACGTCGTCGGCCGGTCTGGGCTTCCAGTCAAGGCTCGAAATAGCATGGCTACGGAGTTCTTCCCAGGCCGATTTCCAGGGCTCCTCGCCCTCGGCAACCTTGGCTTTGACGAAATCCAGTTCTGCTCGGCTATGCAGTATGCCGGGGTGCGTGAACGGTTCGTCGGCGAGCAAAGCGTTACCCGGCCATGAAGCGGCAGTGCCCGTGACAAAGATCACGAATGAAGACAAAATATGCTGGAAAGTGGTCATGGATTTTCTCTGATATTCGAGTCAGGCCACGTTTCCGTCTTCGTGACCCCAGAACAGCGCATTATCGTAAGGGAACCTGAAGATCCCGATTTTGTCGTCTCGGAGATCCGCATGCAACCTGGATACACTCTGAAACGAGATGCAACGACCAAATCGGAAAGGTGACGCACGCGATGAATCCACAACGTGAAGGCGTTTGGGATGGAACGTACAAGATCCCATGGGACGAACCAGCGTTTAGTCGCCGCATGCTTCGCGAACACTTGAGCCAGGATCACGACTTGGCCAGCCGACGAGTGGAGTGGATTGAACGGCAAGTGGCCTGGATTCATCGAGACTTATTGCGCGAGGAGTCGTCACAGATCCTCGACCTCGGTTGTGGTCCCGGATTCTATACGCACCGACTGGCAATGCTGGGGCATCATTGTCTGGGAATCGACTTCGGGCCGGCGTCTATCGAGTATGCCAACCAGAATAACCCGGACACGTCGCGATGCGAGTTCGTGCTGGGAGACCTTCGTCGTGCGAATTTTGGAGGGCCTTACGATCTGGCAATGATCCTGTACGGTGAATTGAACGTCTTTGCTCCCGATGAGGCCGCGGCGGTTCTACGCAAGGCTTGTGAAAGTCTGGTTCGGGGAGGGCTGCTGATCGTCGAAGTCCAAACACCGGATGTTATCGAACAACTGGGACGGACGGAGGCGTCCGAGTACACATGCGAGACAGGTCTGTTCTCGGACAAGCCCCATCATTGCCGAACGGAGAATCAGTGGCTGAACGACCATCAGGTCAGCATGCAGGTGTTCACGGTGACCGACACGGCTTCCGAGAGCACGAAGACGTACCAAAGTACGACCAAGGCTTGGTCCGACGCCGACCTACAATCTCTGCTGTTGGCGGCCGGGTTCAGTACGGCATCCCATTGTGCTGAGTGGCCGTGCAACATGGACAGCTTGGCACTTTGGTTAGCGCGGCGGGGCACTGTCTGACAAGTGCGCGTACGAAAGATGCTATGACGTGGCAGCCGTGGCCACTTCACGCCGGGCGCAGGCTGCTACGGCCATTCAAAGCCAAGTACGAAACGTCGATAGCTTGTCAGCGGCGGCGTGCCGTCGTCAGTGACCGCAGTATGAGCAGCAAAGTCCAGGATGTGAAACGCTTCATCTGGCGGAATCCCACTGGAGTTGTGAGCGGAAGGAGGTCATTCGTTCAACGCCGCGACACGAGACCGGATCTCCTCGTACATGTCCGAAGGTAATGGACCGCTCGCCGCGGCGGTGAGGTTCTCGGCCATATGCCCAGGGTCGCACGTGCCGACGATGGTGGTGTGGCAGTGTGGGTGGGAAAGCGAGTAACGCAAGATCAGCTCCGCGCGCTTGATGCCTTCAGGAAGAACCTCATCGAGTTTCGCTCGCGTCCAGATGTCGTTGAGCGCCGGCCGCTGGATCTCTGCTTCGGGACCGCCGTGAGCGATGCCGCCGCGTATGATGATCCCCGCGCCGGCTTCCGCGGCTCTCGTGATCCAATCGTGATGTTCAGGAGCCAGGCATGAGTAGGGGATCTGGAACGTGTCGAACACGCCGAGGTCAATCAGCCCAGGAAGGTGCGGCAGTGAGCTGGAAACGCCAATGAACCTTACTATGCCTTGATCACGAAAGCCCGCCAGCAGCCCGATGAGCCCTTCGCGTTGGAGTGTTTCCGCGTCGCCCCCGTGGAATTGCAGGACATCTACGTAATCGGTCCGTAGACGCTGGAGGCTGGTCTCGATGTTTCGCTGAATCACCTCCTTCTGCCAAATGTGGTCAATCTCTATGTGGTCTTCGTGTTGGGTGTAGGCGCAGCCGCACTTGGTCGCCAGGTAGAACTCGCTTCGCCGCGAGCTGATATAGCGTCCGATTCGCTCCTCGCTGATTCCATAGTCGGGCGCGGTGTCGACGAAATTGATGCCCGCATCGAGCACCGAGTTGAGGAAACGGTCGGCATCTTCTTCACTGACAACGCGTACGCCCCAAGCCCGAGGGCCGCGAAGTCCCATGCTGCCGTAACCGAGTTGGGCGACTTCGAGATTCGTTTGGCCAAGCTGCTTTTTGATCATGTGCTTTGTATCCCAATGATAGGACGGAAGAAGGAGCCGGAGGTCATATGCCGGAACGGCCCTTTGGGTGCTGCGCACAAATGCCCCCCGTCCCTTTCCTTCGGAGAGTCATTTCTGAGGTTCGTCGGCGTCGGGGCCGGGTTTTGCGGCGTATAGCACTCCTGCGAGCAGCAATTCGGCCAGCAGCCAGACCAGACGCAGAAGAATGGCGGAGACCACCGCGGCAGCTTCGCCGAATGGTTCTTTCAGTAGCTCCATGACCACGAATTCGCGTACGCCAATTCCGCCGGGTAACAGGGAAAGGAACCCGGCCACCATGGCCAAGGCGACGCAGGCTGTGACTAAGGGAAAGTGTTCGAGCGACACGGGTCTTAACGTTGTGGTGGGTATGGCACGGAGTGTTAGCCATAGACTCAGTCCGAGCAGACACCAGCCTAACGCCACGGTGACCCATCCGAACGACATGAGACGGAAGTCCAGGCCTGCCAGCGCCGAGTCGATATCGGGGTTCACCTTCTTGACACCGACCAAACGCACCAGCCGCCGAAAAATTGGGGGTAGCGTGGGCCCGCCGGCGCAGAGCATCAACACAATTGCCAACAGCAGTAGTCCGGTCTTGTCGCGATACATCGCGCCCAGAATGGCCGCAGATACAAACGCACCGACGGCCATCATGGTAAGCGTTTCGACGAAGACGCTGGTTGCCGCGACGCTGGTATCAACTCGGTTGCTGCGGATTAGCCCCGTGCGCAGAATCACCACCAACGCCTTGCCGGGTACGTATTTGCCCAAGTGTCCGATATAGAACGCGCGGAGCGATTCCAGCCATCGAGGTCGTTGGCCCATGGCGTGCAGCGTCCTGTGCCAGAACCGCCAGCAGGGCGCCATACCGACCAGGTACACGAGCCCGGCCACCAGCAACCACCACGGCTGGATTTGCGACAGGGCAAACTTCTGTTCTTCCAACTCAGCCAATGCCTTGACGACCGTTTCCCAAATGCCAATGCCGACCAGCACAAGGATCGTCAAGCGGAACAACAACTTGGCGATCGCGATGATGCGTTTCTTGTTGCTGGTCTGTTCGGCGGTCAAGTGGTGACGTCCTTCTGTTGCTTGTAGGCGCGGGCCGAGTAGTTTAACCCCGAGCCGGAGGCGACGGTCGTCGCACGTGTGGCCGACCGAAACGACCGTCGCCTCCGGCTCGGGGTTAAACGGTGACTGACAAACGGGGAATGCGACTACATCTTACCGCACCGAGGCGACACGGAACATTGTACAGCCCGGGATCACAGCGATGGGAAACCGGAAGAGTTCCATTGCTTGAAGTGCTCCGCGAATCGCCGCTCCAGGTTCGGCATTCGGTGTCGCAGCCTGCGGCTTAGTTTGCCGGGAGGCGTCAGGGCCCGGATGTCTGCCAGGTATCGCGACAGCTCCTCGCGGGCCTCCGGCGGGCCGTGCAGCATGAAGTGGATCCAAGCCCAGGCGTGACGGTATTTGGTGCGATTCATCTCGCTGAGGCCGCTAAGCTGCTCCAGACTCTCCAGCTTCGGGACTTGCACCAGCAGGGCGTTGAAGCGAACATACTTCAGATGTGGATTCGCGTTGGCGCGTTGAGCTGCGGGCACTTCGAAGTACTCGGCCAGCCCCTCGTCCAGCCACAGAGGAACCATCGGCAGCGCGGCGTTCAGCAAGGCGTGTGTGCATTCGTGGCGCACGTCGGTCTCGAAGTCCTCGCCGCGATAGGCAAAGACCATACCCGGCCCGCGGCCCTTGATAAACAGAGCCTTTCGCGACGGCACGTCGGGGAAATACTGCTTCAAGTAGGCCTGGTAGGTGCTCTTGCGGTGAAACAGGAAGAGGTGAATCGGTTCCTGCGACGCAACGATGCCCACCTGTGTGACAAGATCCCGCTGGAGACGCGGCAAAGCGTTCAACAGGTTACGGTGCTCGGCGAGCGCAAAATCGGCATGGCAGACGAACGGCCCGGCTCGATACTCGTCGGGCCACTCGGCCGCATCGACGCGTAAAGCCGTCGTTGCGCCAGAAAAGACGAGGCTGGTCACAACGACGGCAAGAAGGAAGTGGAGTCGAGAGGAGACTGGAAGGGTGGAAGGAAGTAGAGACGAAGAGTAGTCATTAAACGCGCGCGAGTGCTGGGTATGACGATGGCGTTCGATAGCAGTGATTGATGCTTGGCCCTCCGGTTGCCGCATGTTGGTACCTCGTCGTACCCGCTCGTTCTGCCCCGCCTTCGATCCCAGAATTCTGTCTTCCCGGCTTACGCGGCTCTTTCTCGCTTGAACAGCCCAGCCAGGAAACCTCGCTGTTTGGGCTTGTACCGCGTCACCTCGACATCCTGGCCAGCGGCAACGGTGGCGGGATTGCGGCAGCAGAGATCCGTGGCGATTTCTTCGCCGACGATTTCCCCGGCTCGATCGAAGGCTCGCTGCATCAACGGTCGTCGTGCGTTGGGTCCGTGGGCATCGGTGGCCAGGAAGTGCGCCAATCCCTGCTCGAGCATCCATTCGGACATCTGCTGCTGCGCCGGACCGAAGGTGCCCAGCAGGCTGCTGCAGGTGATCTGCATGAGGCATTGGTGTTCGACTAGCGACTCGACCAGACGAGGTTGCTTGAGTAGCCCTTGATTCCGTTCCGGATGAGACAGAATGCCCACCATGGCGACACGCTGCAGGCTGTCCAATACATCTTCCAGGGGGAAGTAAAGTTCATGCGGAAGTTCCAGCAGGACATGCTTACGATGGTCTGCTAGCGTCAGCACCTCGCCGGACTGCAGCTTTTCGATCATCCCTGGTTCGATACGTACGTCGGCGCCGGGCAGTACCTTAAGCGGCACGCGATGATCTTCCAGTAGTTGCTGAAGTTCGGCAGTACGCGAGCGGATCGATTGGCCGCGGTTGTGGCCGTAATTGCCCATTTGGTGCGGCGTTACCACGATGGTCTGGATGCCGTCAGCCGCGGCGATTTCGGCCATGGCTAGCGACTGATCCCAAGACTTCGATCCGTCGTCGATGCCTGGAACCATGTGGCAGTGAATGTCGACAAGTGGTTCGGACGATTTCATAGCGGGCTCTCAACTCGAACGAATCCAACAAACGGGACGCGGAAAGAAAGAAGTCGTTTCAGGAGCGGGGGGAGTATATCGACTGTGGCAGGCTGGTCAATAGAAATCTGTGATCGGTGGACGAGCACAGTAGAGTGGAGGAGGTCGGCATGCTAGCCTTGACAACAAGCCTCCATTGACCGTCCCAAGGCGGCTGGTTATGGTGTTGCTTCCCTGTCCCTGCGGCAAACCAAACATCAACAAGGGTTGATATCCGGTGAAATACGCTGCGATCGGCCCCGTGGCCGTCCACTACCCCGAAAAAGTGGAAACCAACGAGCAACTCAAAGATGAGTTCCCGAAATGGGACATGGATCAGATTTTCGAGAAGACGGGGATAGCGGCCCGGCGGATTGCCGCGCCGGGGGAGTGTGCCTCGGATTTGGGCGTGGCTGCGGCCGAGAAACTGTTCGCCGAGTATGACATCGATCCCCAGAGCATTGACTTCCTGCTCTTCTGCACGCAGACACCGGACTATCCCCTGCCGACGACAGCCTGTCTGATGCAAAGTCGGCTTGGCCTTTCCACCAGTTGTGGGGCCTTGGATTTCAATCTCGGGTGTTCTGGATACGTCTACGGTTTGGCGCTGGCCGATGGCCTGATTCGCGGCGGCTCCGTCCGGCGAGTTCTGTTGATCACCGCGGAAACCTACACCAAGTACATCGACTCGACCGATCGCAGTCTGCGCACGATCTTCGGCGACGGGGCGGCAGCAACGTTGATCGAAGCTTCGGATGTGCCGTCACTCACTGCGTTTCGGTACGGCACGGACGGCGAGGGAGCGGACACCCTGCTGGTTACCCAAGGCGGCGCGCGGCTTCCGGACGAGGCCCACAAGCCGCGACATCGAAAACGATGGCCGAGCGATTTGTACATGGACGGGCCAAGCTTGATCGTCTTCTCGGTCACCGTAGTGCCGAAACTGGTGAAGGACGTTCTGGAAACCGGGAACATGGACTTCGCCGACGTCGATTTCTTTCTCCTGCACCAAGCCACCAAGAAGCTGAATCAGGAACTTCAGAAGTGTCTCGGCGTGTCAGACGATCGCATGCCGCTTCTCTTGGAGCAGTGCGGAAACACGGTTTCGTCCACAATTCCCATTCTGATTGATCACTTGCGCCGCGAGCAGCTTCTGAAGGCCGGGATGCGCAACATGTTGGTGGGTTTCGGCGTCGGTTTGTCCTGGGCCGGTTGCATTTGGGAAGAGACGTGGGGCGGCTGACGCATAGATCTGAGCCCTTCCTGCCGTGTAACGTTGAACTCGGTCTATCACGTCAGCCCTCCATGAATTCTGGGGCGGGCGTCTCCGAGCGCAAGACTCGCCACCTGCACCGAACGAGTGTACAATAAGGAAGCTTCACTCGCTTTCGGAGCGAAACCATGGATACCCTTCGAGGTCAATTGCTGATCGCCTCGCCCCGGTTGCCGGATGCGAACTTCTATCACACGGTGGTGCTGATTATCCACCATGACGATCAAGGCGCGTTTGGCGTCGTTCTGAATCGTCTTGCGAACAACACCGTGGCGGAGGTTTGGGAAATGATCGCCGACGGGCCGTGCGAAAACCAACAGCCGATCAATTTGGGCGGCCCGGTGGCCGGTCCCTTGATGGCACTGCATACCAGCGAGGCATGCTCGGAAAACGAGATTCTACCGGGCGTCCACTTTACCACGCAAAAAGACAACTTGAACCGGCTTGTTCGAGAACGCAACCACTCGTTCCGCATTTTCAGCGGTTACGCCGGCTGGGCGGCCGGGCAATTGGAAAACGAAATGCAGGTCGGCGGGTGGATGACGCTACCCGCCAGCGACGAGTATATATTCGGCGATGCCGAGGGGATGTGGAAACTGGCATCGCAGGAGGTCGGCGAGGGGATCACGTTCCCGTTGTTGGGTGACGTGGACGTACCGGATGATCCCTCGTTCAACTGATCAGAGCTGCACGCGTGGGAACCGTCTGGGGACGGCAGCTTCCTGACTGGGCTGGCGATGCGAACTGTCGGTTGCGTCGCGCGGTTCGGGCTGCCACGGACTGTCTCTAAGATCCCCGGCGTCATTCGATTTTTGCGTACGCGGTGGCTCGACGGCTGGCATGGGCGGCGACACGGTAGCGTTCCATGCTTCGACACGCTGCTCGCCCGGCTTCTCGGCATCTTCCGGGTCCAAGCGTACCAGCAGCGATTGCGCTCGCTGTAGGGAAGGATCGAGGCTTACTGCCCGCCGAACATACTCGGTGGCCAATGCGTGGTTGCGAAGCCGCACCAAGAGGCAGCCGACGTTGTGGCACGCCACTGCGGGCGGGTGCACTCTTCCCAACTCCCGCACTGCATCCTCCGGGCGATTGGCCTGGACCAGGATGGCAGCCAGATTGTTGCGGTAGCGCACGTTGTCCTCCTGCAGCGAAACGGCTTGCTCGATCGCCGCCAGCGCGTGATCGGCCTCGCCCCTACGGGCATGGCACATCGCCAAGTCGTTCCAAACGGTTGCGTTGTTCGGCTTGGCAGCCCGTGCTCGTTGGTAGATCTCCAGTGCCTGCTTCGAATCACCGACTCGATCACGGAAGCGAGCGTAGGCGATCAACGTCAAGACGTCGTTGGGATCCAATTCGAGTGCCTTTTCGTACTGTTGTTGTGCCAGGGCAAGATCGCCTTTGGCCTCGGAGAACGCAGCTCCTCGGATGTAAAGAATGGGGCTCAAGTGATCGGGCATGTTTGCTAGATCGACTGCATCGGGGGCCGGTTTCACCTTGGGCTTGATTCTTGTGGCATCGGAGACTTTGTGAGCCGCCGTCTTGAACGCACCGGAGACCGAGTCGCCAATCGACGCGGCCGTGGCCGTCGCCTTGGCAAGGGGGCTCGCAGAACTTCGGGACGCGCTAGCGGGCGGCCTCGATGCGTTGTTCGCGTTGGGCGATCCCGGCCACTCGACGAACGGGGGCGTTTCTTGATCGTCAGCCACGTGACGACTCGAACCGCCGGCACAGCCCATCACTGCAGCGGTTGTCGCAATCGTCAGCAGCAAAACCAATCGGTTCCAACTACCCATCAAGCACCTCCGTGAGCCTGGTGGCCAAGTGACACTTTACAGGTCTCCCTACGGTTGGTCGCTGGATTCCGAGGATCCGCCGCCGTCCGAGGCCGCCGCAGGCAGACGCGGTGTCGGCGAGGATGCCTTGTACATCTTGTCCACGTCGGCCAGATAAGAGCCGTCGCCTCCGCGAGGCGCGATTCGGGTGACAAACACGGGACAAGGCGGACCAGCGGGCGCGGTCTCGCCAAGATACTTGTAGACCGACGCAACGCGGGTCGCCGTGCCGTCACGTGTCGGTGCTTCCATCACATAGATCTGCCGACGATGCGGTGGGACTTGCGTTAGGATCCAGCGCAAGTGCAACTGGCCGGCGTAGGTCAGTTCGTTTTCTTCGGGAGCAAAAAGATGATCGCTCAACGTGTTCTGCATTTTCCACCCGTTGTCGACCATGGTGCGATACGGCGATCGGACCAGTTCGCGAGATTCAATAGCAAACGGGTGCGGCCATGCGTTCACACGGCGGCGATGCATGTCGAAGTCCCGACGGAATTCGTGCCACCACTCAAAATTCCCTCCGTGATGGGGGGGCGGTTGCGCCTGGGCAAGACTTTGAGCACTAGCCACAAGAATGAACGCGACGAGGCAACGATGGACAATTCGCACGAGACGACTCCACTTTCTGACGGGCCTTAACCTCTTCATACATCGGCAACACTTATCCTGCGTCTGCGGCATTGAGAGGGAATTCGGAGTTGTGCCGATTGTCGCGGTTATCGGGATTGTAGCCGAGCCGGGCAGACAATCATCGCGGACTTCCAGAAGTCCGCGATGATCTTGCGTCGCCGACCGTTGTTCAATTCCGACTAGCACTGCTACCGGTGAGAAATTGCACAGTTGGTTGTTGACCAGGAGCAGTCTAGCGAAACATCCAGACGTGCGATTCGGTCTTGCGTGATCGGCGAGAAACAGGTCGCGATTAACCGCCCATAGTCGGCAGTAGGTTATTCACGATGTTGATCGCAGCCGGCCCGACCAGGACCACAAAGATGCCGGGAAAGATGAACAAGACCAGAGGGAAGATTAGTTGCACGGCGGTTTTGGCGGCCTTTTCTTCCGCGATCTGTCGGCGACGGATACGCATCGAGTCGCTTTGCACACGCAGCGCTTGGCCAACGCCGGAACCAAACTTGCCGGCTTGGATAAGGACGGAGGTGAGCGACTTGAGACCGCCCTCGCCGTTGCGTTCGCCCAAGTCGCGCAAGGCTTGGTTGCGGGTCGATCCCATTTGCAATTGCATGTTGGCCACGCGAAACTCCTGAGCGACCACTGGATAGCATTTCTTCAACTCGTCGGCCACCTTGCTCATGGCTTGATCCAATCCAAGGCCGGCTTCCACGCAAACGACCATCAGGTCGATCACGTCCGGAAGCGCCAGAAAGATGGCCTGATGACGACTTTTCTTCATGACGAACAGGATGACTTCGGGCAAATAGAATGCGATGCCCGTAACCAGCACTGTACGCAAAAGGGCCGTCTGATTCAGCCCCATCGAGAACAGAAGGGCTCCGCCCCCGAGAAAAAAGCCGCCGGCGAGGCAGAGAAATTTCATTCCCAGGTAAACCGTCGCGGCGTTGTCTGAACGGAAGCCCGCGTACGACAAACGCATCTTCAATTTGTTGGCATCCGCAGCGTTTTTCGGCTGCAACGGTTTGGCCAGTTGCGGTGTCGTTTTTCGCAACAGGTTGGACATTGCCGAGGACACCTTGCCCATACTCTTTTGATCGGGCTCGCCGCCGCGTCTCGTTCTGCGCATGCGGTCCAAGCGGTCTTCGGCAAGTCGTTTCTTGCCCCAGATTCGATCCACGACCAGCCACACAATCGCGAAGAAGGCACCGAAAACGGCGAATGGGACCAGGGATGATAACTCAAGTGTGGATGGGAACATGGCTGCGTCCGGCTATACCTTAATGTCCACGATCTTCTTGATGGTGAGGGCTCCGAGGATCTGTGCGATGATCGCGCCAAGGACCATCTTTTGCCCCAGCGGGTCGGTTACCAGTAGCATCAGGTACTCAGGGTTGCGGAAATACATGTAGAACGCCAGCAGGATGGGCAATGCCAGAAGCACGATGCCTGACAGCCGTCCTTCGCCGGTCAGTGCCTTGATCTGTCCTTTGATTTGAAAACGCTCCCGGATCAGCTTGCCGATCTTGTCCAGGATTTCCGCCGCGTCGCCACCCGTCTGGCGCTGTAAGACCATGGCTGTGACGAAAAACCGGAGATCCAAATTCGGCACGCGTTCGGTCATTTCCTCCAAAGACTCTTCCAGAGGAATGCCCAGGTTCTGTTGTTCGTAGCATCGTCTGAATTCGGTGGCGATCGGGTCGGCCATTTCGTCGCTGACCAGATTGATACCGTCGGCCAAGCTGTGCCCGGCACGCAGCGATCGAGCGAGCAACTCCATGGCCTCGGGCAACTGTTTCGCAAAATTCCCCAGACGCGACTTTCTCTTCAGGAAGACCCAGGTGATCGGAACCACGCCAAGCGATACGGCCACCATCGGTGAAGACGCATACGACATCGGCAGAAACATGCCAGCCGCCGCGCCAACCACGGCCAGCCCGATCGACATGAGCACAATCGAGGATGGCTTGACGGCCACGCCGGACTGTTCGATGAATGGCCGCAGATCGAAGAACTTCGATACGAACTGCTCCACGGAAGGGGCCCTGTCGTCCTCGTCGGTCAAGGCGAAGGTCAACAGATTCATCTGCGCATCGCCGGACGCAGCGCTCGCACCGCCGCCTTGCGTGATCGTGCTAAGCCGCTCCTCGGAGATCGTCCCACGACGTCCGATCACGATCATGGCAGCTCCGCCAATCAGTGCGGCCACCCCGATGACAATGGCTCCGAATACGATGTATGTCATTTAGTCTCTCATCATGACTCGTTTTCGGAAGATGTTGGCCGGCAGACGGATGCCGGCCGACTCCAACCGCTCCATGCACATGGGTCGCACTCCCGAAGCTTCGAAATGCCCCTTCGCACGGCTGGCATCGTCAACGCCATCCTGGACGTAGTCGAAGATATCCTGCATGACCACCGTGTCCTGTTCCATGCCCAGAATCTCCGTGATGTGCGTTACGCGGCGCGGTCCACCCTGCAGACGATTCACCTGGATGATCAGGTCGACGGCGCTGGCGACCTGCTGGCGCATGGCTTTGAGGGGAAGTTCGAATCCGGCCATCATCACCATGGTCTCGATACGTGCAATGGCGTCGCGTGGCGTGTTGGCGTGAATCGTCGTCAAGGATCCCTCGTGGCCCGTGTTCATGGCCTGCAGCATGTCCAGTGTCTCCGGTCCACGGCACTCGCCGATGATGATTCGTTCCGGACGCATGCGCAGCGCGTTGCGGACAAGATCCGTGGCCTTGACCTCGCCTTTGCCTTCGATGTTAGCCGGTCGCGTCTCCAGACGGACGACATGCTCTTGTTGAAGCTGCAATTCCGCCGCGTCCTCGATCGTAATGATGCGGTCCGAGTTTGGGATGAAGCTCGATAGCGTGTTTAGCAGCGTCGTCTTTCCCGAGCCGGTGCCGCCGGAGATGATGATGTTCAGGCGCGATTTCATGGCGCCCTCCAGGAACATGATCATTTCCGGCGTGAACGCCTTGAAATTCAGCAGATCTTCCAACTTCAGAGGATTCTTCCCAAACCGCCGGATGGACACTGCCGCACCGTCCAAGGCCAATGGCGGGATGATCGCATTCACGCGGGAGCCATCAGGCAATCGCGCGTCGACCATTGGGTTGGTCTCGTCGACACGCCGGCCCACTTTGGAGACGATGCGATCGATGATCTGCAGCAACTGCGGGCCGTCGCGAAACTCGACTTCAGTCCTCGTCATCACGCCGTTGCGTTCGACGTAGATGTGTTTCGGTCCGTTGATCAAGATGTCACTGATCGAGGAGTCTTTCAGCAACAATTCCAGTGGGCCCAAGCCGAGGGCCTGGTCCAGCACCTCCTCGATCAACCGCTCGCGTTCCTTGCGGTTCAACAGCGTGTCTTCCGAATCGCAAAGGTGTTCGACCACCATGCGAATCTCACGGCGCAGCGCGTTGCCTTCGATGCTGCCGATGCGGTTGACGTCCAGTTTGTCGACCAGCTTGTTGTGGATCTTCTCCTTCAGTTCTTCAAACTCATCGACGGATATGGCACCGGAGGAACGAGTTGGAGCGGTTGGTCGGCTCATTTCGGTTGTTCTCGTTTGGACATGCCTCTCGTTGCGCGCGAACGCGCGCAAGTGTGGGCGTTATGAAAACATAGCTTACGGTACGCGCTCCGGACGCTGCGTTCAGCAACATGTCATCGGCCGGATTGTTCGCAGAAGATGATCTACCGAAGAGTCGCAGGGAGGGCTCAGCTTGCCCTTCACACCAGACCGCAAAACCGCGACAGTCCGTTACTTGGACGACATCGACGGCAAGAAACCGAGCCATTTGCCGAACGTCGGCGCCGCGACGGGTCCGTCTTCCTTTTGTGCGTCTCCTGCCTGTTCGTTGCCGCACAGAGCTTCGCCCATGTCTAGGAAGGCGCCCGTTATCTTCGCCTTGGGGGCTTGCTCGATCAGCGGCACGCCGTTGTTGCGCACTTCGACCATCAAACGGTAGTCGTTGGGCACCTGCCAGAAGACGTCCTGGCCGATGGTCTCCTGGGCCTTCTTCAGCCGAATTGGCTCGTTGCCCAGCCCGGCGCGATTGACCACGATTTTCACTTTCTCGCGTAACCCATCGATCCCCTGGAACGATTTCAACAGCCGCACAACGTTGCGCAGATTGGGCAAATCCAGTTGTGCGACCAGCAGCACTTCGTCCGAACATTCCAGTGCCACCAGATCCAGCGGACCGTAGCCCTTCGATAGATCGAGGATCACGTGAGAGAACGATGCCTTCAGGAGTCCGAGAACGCGCCGGAGCGTGTCGTCGGTGATATGCATAGCCTCCTCTAAATCCACCGGGCGTGGCAGCAGGAAAAGGCCGGATTTGAGCTTTGCCAGAGAACGCCGCAGCAGGTCGAAGTCCAATCGGGTAATGTTCTCCGCCACATCCGACAGCGTGTAGTCATGCACCGCGTCCAGAAACACATCGGCGTCGCCAAGCGAAAGATCCAGATCGACCAGCACCACCGACTTGCCCGGATCGGTCGCCAGAATGGACGCTAAGTTCACGGCAACACTTGTCGATCCGACTCCGCCCGTGGCCCCGGCAACAGCGATCGTTGTGCAGCCTCGCGGTCCCTCGCTGCCGCTGCCGTTGTGGCTGGCAACCGTCCTGATGACGTTCGCCACATCTTCGGCGCTGACCGGCAATGTGAGAAACTCACAGACGCCGGCTCGCATGGCGCGGAGAATGAGTTGGCCGTCGTTCGAGGCACTGACGCCACAAATGTTGCTTTCCGGCAGTCGAGTACGCAATTCCCGAATCAACTCGATTCCACGGTCTGTATCGCTGTCCAGGCAGACCGTGACCAGATTGGGACGGATCTCGTCCAGAAGCGGTCCGGCCGTCGTGTACTCGACGCATTCCGCTTCCAGCCAAGCAATGTCCAGGCCAGACAATGCGTTCTTCAGTTCCTCACGCGTCGTTTCGTCGGGATCGACGATTGCCAGTCTTACCATGTAGCTCATCTTGACATCTTCCATACATCAAGAAAACGTAAGGCGAATGGGGAGATTTTCCTACAATCAATGTAGGTCGAAGTTAGCGAGCCGGTCGGAGAAAATGGCTACGAATGACGGCCGCGTTCGGATCACCCGGTTTTTCAGGAAATGTCATGCACCGAACACGAAACCGGCCTCGTTCAAAATCGTTTAACCGCAAGCCGGAGGCGTGCGCGCTCCGTAACACGCGCACGCCTCCGGCTTGCGGTTAAACGATATGGTCATACGAATCCTGGAGTATCGATAATTCCGAATGGATCAGTCGAGCGGGTCGTAGCCCGACGGACCGAACAGACTCGTCTCGCTCGCTCCGCCCTCTTGTCGCGACGGCAGACTGGGTTTCGGATCTGCCGACGCGGGGGGCGTTGCAGGTGTAGCCCGGTTGCCAGCGGCAGACGAGGGCCGAGGTGGCGGCAGTGTCTCTGATTCCGCCGGCGGAAGCGCGTGGTTTAGGACGGGGCCGCGTTCGGGAAGCAGGATCGTATCCTGTCTCGGGACAGGCAACGCGCCGCGTTGGGGAACCGGGATGCTCTCGGGGGTGGCATTCGGTGCCGACTTGCGGCAGGTGGGGCAACCGCGCCCTAGGCGGCAGTTAGGAACTTCCACGTAGCCGTAATTATAGAATTCCGTGTCGTTTGGATTGGTGGTCAGTTGGCCCGGACCGCATTGGGGAACTTGATGCGCTTCCAACGGAGCGACAAGTTCCGGGGTAACAAGGATCACTAACTCCACCTCGTTGACGTGCTCTTCGACGCGAGAAAAGATGCGACCGATCCACGGCATGTCAGCCAGTCCGGGTATGCCTTTGTTCAGCGACTCGGTGCGATATTGAATCAGCCCGGCGATGGCCAGCGTTTGACCGGCCCGGAGTACCACCGAGGTGTCCGTGTATCGTTCCGTCAATCCAGGTACCTTGACGCCGTTGGCTTCCACGCCTCGACTTTCATCGATTTCGCTGACACGGGGCCGGACCTCCAAGCGTATATCGCCATTGCCCAGCACCATTGGGACGACGTCGACCCGCGTCCCATAGTCTTCGAATTGGACGCTGGTCGTGCCAAGTCCGCTGGGAACGAGAATAGGGAATCTTCCGCCGGAACTGATAACGGCCGGACGACCGGTCATGACGGTAATTGTCGGTTCGGCCAGCAGCTTCACAAGGTGGTACTCACGCAATGCCTGCACATAGGCAATGAACGAGTCGGTACCCCAGAATGCCCTCAGACGCAACGTATCGCCACCGATTCCGGGCGGCAATTCGCGACCCGCCTCGTCGATCGACTTGGCAATCAGCCCGCCCACACCCTGGCTAATTTGCCCGTCACTGGACAACAGTTGCCAGTCCGTACCCAACTGGCGCAGTTTTGTCCTGGAGACCTCCATCACCTTGACGTGCAAAGCGACCTGTTGCACGCCGCCAACGGTGATTTCGTTGATGACGTTCTCGTAGAAGACCTCGGCCAACCGGACGATGCCGTCGATCGTCTCGGCCCGGGGCACAAAGCCGGAGATGTGAACTGCCTCCTCCAACGGGATCACGCGCAGGGTGGCCTCCGGATACAGGGTCTTCAGATGGTTCGTCAGCTCCGACGCATCGCGCAACACAACGATGTCCACCGTGTAGACCTGGCCGTCCGTGTCCCACATGTTCAGTTGCGTCACGCCCGCTTTCAGTCCGGACACTTGGACCTGATTGGGCGATAACGGCGTGGCGAGAACGATATCAGTGTTGTTTACGAAGATGCGGGGGACGGGCTTGTCCAGCGTGAAAATCCTGCTGGTGTTGATGGTGATTTCCAATCGCTGCGGCTTCGCGCTGACGCGGAAATCAACCGGTTTCCCCGTGGGGGTTTGCCCGTACAGCGAAACGACCGGCAAAAGAACCCAGACTAGGAGGCCCAACAGCGGACCTACCTTCCGTGGCAGGTACGAATGATCCAAGAGCACCGCAACACTTCCTTGCAAGGGTTGGTCTGGTGTGGTCGTTCGGTTCGTGCAGGGCCAATTGCTTGGAACGCATCCGGCCTATCCGCGCACGACCACCGCGTATGACGCCTCGTGCTCTAATTATGTCGATTGGCGGGCCTGGTATTCCTGACCCAATGCGGGGGCGCAGCGAAGGCAATTCGCGCCGGCTTCGTCATAACCGGCATTTTGTGCGCGGACGGCATATTCGTAACCGTCAGAACCGTTACCACCGTCACAACCGGCTTCTACTCTTTTGCATCCGAGTAGTCGGTTACCTCGATGTCGTCGTTCAGTTCCTCGAAGTCGCTGTCCTTCTCGTCCTTCTCTTCCGCCTTCTCTTCGCTGCTGTCGTCCGAAGGTCCGTTGTCGGCCGAGTAGAGGACCTCCATTTGCGGAACGGCACCCGCCGCTGCCCAGTTGTATTGGAGCCCCGTTCCGGGAGAAAGGACGAGCATGGAGAAATAGGGCTTGGACGGATTCTGCTTTTCGAGCGCCCCGTCGGATGGTCCTCGATTGAGGGCCAATTCCCCACCGGATACGTCGTCGGCCACATCCGCACGCCCCAAGAGTGTATCGGGCGAGCATCCAGGGCTATCGTCCACGTTGGAATCATCGGGGCTGCGCAGCGACAGTTTGATTTCGCCCATCTCCGTCGCCATCATCAGTTTTTCCACCTGATCCGGTTTCAGGATGAGCGAAACGGCGCGAGCCTCTTCGGGAGCCTCCTCCGTATTCAAGCTTGGCGCGATTTCGCTGTTGACGGCGAACACGCGCACGCCCATCAGGATTGTTTTGGCCAGGGCAAGACCGCTGTCGCCCCAGTCACGCATTACGACGATCACGTCGACTCGATCTCCTGGTGCGATCAGGTTCGAGACGGACGAATCCAGCGATACTTTGACGGATACGACGCGATACTCGTTCGGCACCAAGACGGATCTACTGGCTTCGGTACCGTCCATGATCATGTCTTGCAGAACCGGTACGCCCGGATAGAATCGCGATTTGGCGTACATGCCGTCCAGTTCTTCCAGGCTGGAGATCGCGCCCGGCTGGACCTGGTTTCGCGCCCATTCGACAATCTCAACGTTCTCCTCGTTGAGTGCCTCGTTGATGCTGATTTCCTTGCTGGCCACAACGACCTTCACGTTCTCTACCTTCCCTGAACCGCCACTGTCCATCTGCTGATAGACGCCGATCGCGGCAACCAGACCGCAGCTTAATGCGACCGTGATCAGGATCATTGGCTTCATGTCTATTCCTCGATCTGAAAATGTGAGTCCATCACTCGCGGCGCATCGTGCAGTTTGCTTTCAGCGTCGTGCCACCCAGGAACCAAGGTGCGGGCAGCCAACTGATGTCGTCATAAGGCACGGAGACGGCCACCGAGATCGCGTCGCCCGTGTCCGTCTTTGCTAGGTCTCTTGGGGTGACCTTGATCGTCAGGGCCTTCGGATCTACCGAGCCGCCTTTCAAGTATTTCTGCACCGTCGAGGTCGCTTTGGAGGACGTCGCGCCGTCGATCACGGCGACTCGCGCTCCGGAACGAGCTGCATTGGTCAGCAGTTGCTGGACCATTATCATGCGCCCAAACTCGAACATTCCAAAAATCAGCAGAAAGAAGACAGGCGCTACGATCGCAAACTCGACCGCGGATGCTCCACGTCGTCGGTGTCGCACAAAGCGGCGAAGCCCGATGAATCCCGATCGAGCTCCAGTCATGTTCGTTCGCCGCGAACTGTCTTCGTCTTTTGCATGCCTTTTCATCGTTCTCACCGATTCGCGGTTGCTTTCCTACGTCAGCATGCCAGTCCATGCGAAGTAGGAAATCGTACCGATCGTGATAGGAATGCCGTACGGCAACAACAGCATCGAAGGTTTCCGGTCGGCTGCGATCTCCGACAGCTGCTCCGCATCCCGGATCAACATGATCTCGAACACGATGCTGCGAAACTGCAGAAGATGCTTGCGCCAGCTACGCTTCCACATGACCATCCCGATGGCCAGGAAGCCACCAACAATCGCCGAAACACAGAACGCGTGAAAGGTGTGGGTCGGATGAATCCAGGCCCCGACGCCGGCCAGCAGTTTTACGTCGCCGGCCCCCATGCCTCCAATGGCGTAAGCCGGGAGCAACAGCACCAGCCCAACGGCCGTGCCAAGCAAGCTCCAGCCCAGCCCTTCCCAGCCAAAGGCAACGGTGCTGTAGATCCAGCCACTGAAAACCATGGGAAAGGTCAACCAGTTGGGGACTCGCAACGCGACTCCATCAATCACCGCCGCAACGATCAAGGCAACGCTGACCAGCCAAATCGGCCAGTTTTGGACTAAGACGGCTCCTACTTCCGAGAGAAACTCCATGTTGTCAGCTCCTGTCTTCCTAATTCCCGGCTTCTATCGGTCGCTTTCGAGGCTGGTTTCCGACTGTCTTAGAACCGCATGTTCAGCAAATAACTGACAAAGACGGCCACGACCGTCGAAATGTAGCATGCGATCTCAACCGCCCCGGCGACTGTGTCCTGAGAAATGAATGAGTACATGGTCACGGTCCTCGAAATCATAGAACTCGAACTGGCTGTCTGAAGTGACAGAAAGTGCGATCCTCCACAGGAAACCTATGTTATTTTCCGCCACAGTCAAATTTGCCCCTGCTCTCGGACACCCTTCGACCGTCATATCCCGCACAAGCCGCACGCTCGGCCCAAAGATCCGACGCACAAACGAAGTGAAAGGCCGTTCGTAGTGCCGCGTTCAGGCGGTTTTCGCATTTGAAGACGGCCTCTCGGATTCGGCTCTTCAGCTAGCAGTGGCCGGAGGCAGACTGATCTGGAGTCGCCCGCGCCGTTTCGCTATTCTTCCGCGCCGCTGCGGCGGTGCAGTTTCGCCACAGGCGAGTATGGACGTTCGTAGTCCTGGAATTCTGCCCAAGGAGGGGCCGATGAGAAAGACCGTCTTCTTCCTGATCGGAGCGGCCGTTGCCTGGTTCTTTCTCGACAAGTTCGAAATCATTGGCCTGGACGGCGTTCAGATGGTCCCGCGCGACAATCCTGTCGCCGGCGACCCCAGACAAGCCGACATGGCACCGCCGCCGGTTCGGTCTACCGGGACAATCCGCGTCGCATCATTCAACATCCAGGTGTTTGGGACAACCAAGTCCGGCAAACCACACGTGATGGACGTCCTGGCACGCATCGTCCGCAAATTCGATGTAGTCGCTATTCAGGAAATACGTAGCCGCGACGAGGACATCATCCCGAACTTCGTCGAACTGATCAATTCGACCGGAGCCCATTACGATTTTGTCGTTGGGCCTCGGCTGGGTCGAACCGTTAGCAAGGAACAGTACGCCTTTATCTACGACATGACCGTTGTCGAGGTGGATCGTACCCAGTTGTACACTGTGGCCGATCCGCCTGACGTGCTCCATCGAGAACCGCTGGTCGGCTGGTTTCGCGTTCGGGGACCTCCGGCTGAGGAAGCGTTTACCTTCTCTCTGGTCAATATCCACACCGATCCCGATGAAGCGAAGCAGGAAGTGAACGTACTGGCTCAGGTCTACCAGAAAGTCCGCGATGACGGCCGGCAGGAAGACGACGTGATCATCTTGGGGGACTTGAACGTCGACGACAAGAACCTGGGCCAGTTGGGTCAAATCTCGGGTATCACATGGGTCATCTCCGGCACGCCCACCAACGTCACAATGACCAAGCAATACGACAACATCGTCTTCCACAGCAGTGCCACAAACGAGTTTACCGGTCGCGGCGCCGTGTTCGATTTCCTCCGTGAATACAACATGACGACGGACGAAGCCAAGGAAGTCTCGGACCATCTCCCAGTATGGGCCGAATTCAGTGTCTACGAAGGCGGCCAGCCCGGGCGAATCGCCACGCGGCCAAGCGAGTACCGGTAAGGATTGGCGAATCGTTTGTCTGTCATATTGACTGTGGGGCACGTTTCCAACGTGCCTGGCACGATGGAATCGTGCCCCACTTGTTTCTGCGTCAATCCGCATCAGACCGGCAAACGGCACCTTCAAGCCTAGCGGGCTCCATTTCGTTTCGCGCCGCGAGCGGCTATACTATTTGCCCAACCTATTATCCCACCTTGTTGCCACAGGAAGTGCGGTCGCGGGCCGCGTCATGGATTCCACGAAGAAAGGCAATGCAACATGTCCGAAGACAATCAAGCGGCGGAACAGAAGGAAGATAAGGGCGAAGGCGGTTCGCGATGGAGCGAACTCTACAAGACCGAAGACTACTGGGCCATTTGGCTGGGCTT
>JADHUC010000059.1 GCA_016784735.1 Pirellulaceae bacterium
GCCGGGATTGCCCGTGTCCAGCCAGCCCGCCAATGCCGATTCCAACTCGGCCCGCGAAAGGCAGTCGCGTCCGGCGTCCCAGGGCAGGAACCTCCACACGTCGCGCAGACGCACGAGCAGCGGCAACCGTTCCGCCAGGCCCTGCGGATACGGCTCGACGTAATCCTCCGGCGCATCAACCTCGGCCGGAGGCATGTCGCCGGCGGCCACCAGCCAGGCCACCCAACGGCAAAAGGTCGACTTGCCCGTGCCGGGGTCGCCGGGAACGTACAATGAACTCTTGTCCAACTGCTGCAACAGCAGGTTCGGCTTTTCGCGGCCTTCAGCCAACAGAAGCTCTTCCTCCCGCGGTCGATCGCGACGCTTTGCCTTGCTTTGGGGCTCTTCCTCGGCCGCGGTCGTCATCAGGGGAACATAGACATTGTTCAGCTTAACAGCCTGACCCTGCTTGAGCCGGACGCCCAGCAGGTCGATATCGGCGCAGTGCCGGAGGAGCCATTCCTTGTATACCGGCGGGAAGGTCGGCCGGCGACCTTTCGGGGCCTGAATGTCACGGCGTGCCTTGGCGGTCGGCCGCGCGTCGGGCTGGGCGTGACGCTGCCGCCAGTCCCGCAGCGATTCGGAGACTTTCGCACGGAGATTATCAGGGGTCGTGAAAGTCGCCCGGACGCCAATGTCGTCAATCCAAGCCTTGAAGTCCTTTAATCGTTCGACGTTTCGTTGCACCTCGGCCAGCAGTTCCCCGGTCGCCTCCCCCGTGCTGATGGCGGCGGCGATTCGGTATTCCTCTTTCAATTCAGGATCCCATGGGTGCTGCGGGTCAACGACGAACGCCAACACCTCCTTGTTGTCCGCACGGGCTCGTTCGCATTCCAGCCAAGTGATACTCTTGTGCTGGTCGCCCTCCTGATCATCAGGCACCCAACCGTAGCGATGTGCGACAACCAGGACAACCACGTCCGCCTCGGCAACCTTCTGCAGACACGCTTCTAGCGGCGCGTATTGCCCACTGGCGACGAAGTACTCCATTTGGATCGGCAAAACGCCAGCGGCGATCGCCGCATCACGGGCCGCGTCGCGATGCTGCTTGAGATCTTCCGAAGTCGAGGAGATGAACACCTTGGGAACACCTCGGTCCGCATTTTCGCCGGGCGACTCGCTGCCGACGTCAATCGACAGGACGTTGTCGTTTCCGGTAACGAAGACGTTGCCAGTGGCGTCTTTCCCGACCTTGATACTTCGGTCCTGAGTGGATTTAGGTTTCTTGCTCATCGTGTCAACCGACGGTTGCGGGGAATGCTGCTAACGCGACTCATTAGCCGCCGAGCGCTAGCTCACGGTTCCCTAGATTTCCCAGAGAACCGGACGCTAGCGCGTGCCGGCTGATCCGGTGCTCGTTGCGATCAACTCCGGCCAACGTCGCCACAAATCGCGATTTCTCATTTTTTTTTTTGCGCGCCGCCTGCGGCGGCGAAGGTGTAAAGGGACTCAGGGGTAAGTCCTCGCCACACGGAAACCAACAAGGGTGAGGCGGTTGTCCGGTTGGTCGCTGTAGCGGTAGGCCGACCGCACATCGGGCGCGACGTAGGACGACCCGCCACGCAACACGCGGCCGCGTTCATTCGTGACGGTCAGATACTCCGACACGATATCCGCCGTGTACTTTTCAATATACGCTTCTTGGCACCATTCCACCGCGTTTCCGTGCATGTCGAAAATCCCGAAGCCGTTTGGCTTCAGGGCGCCGACCCAGTGAATCCCCGATGGGTCGTACCAAGCGTACTTGTCCAACAGTGACTCGGTTTCTCCGAAGCAATAGGCGCTTGTTGCCCCTCCTCGGCATGCGTACTCCCATTCTGCCTCCGTTGGCAAACGATAGCCCGTCCGTTTCAAGAAGTCCGCTTGTATCCTCATGCCCTCGCCAAACTTGCCGTCCTCGTCAGCAACGTAGCAAAGCTGGGCTTTAGCCTTTTCCTCCCCCATTTCCTGCTCGGTCAGCCAATTGCAGTACGCGGCTGCCATGTACCAAGTAACAGCGACAACAGGCTCCTCAGCCTCGGCCTCGGTCGGAACGAAGGCAGTTATGTCTTTCTTATTCATCCCCAGTTTTTGAAGATACTTCTCGTCCGACAGGAATCGTGGAAACTGACCCCTGGTGACTTCCTTGTCAGCTATTGCATAACTAACGAGTGTCCTCGGTTGCTGTGACTCGTCGGGTTCCCGTCCTTCCTCGATTTCGGGCGAACCGATAAGAAACTCGACCTGTCCTTTGATAATGACCATAGTCTGACGTTGGCTATTGACGTACCACCCCCTTTTGCCGTCCGAGGTCCTGTGCACTACCGGTTCTGCTTTCGTCTCTTTCTCTAAACCCTCCCCGAAACCTCTTACGACTTCGCTCCTGAACTCCTGTACGTCGCCATTGTGACCCCATTTGCGCAGCAACCACTCTGATGCCGCGTGCACGCCCGGGTCAGGATCAGTTCTGTACAATTCCAATAGGCTCTTCCGAATGAACGTTTCGCGTTTGTCATCTGAAAAACCGCTTTCGTCGAATTCTCCTAAGCTCAGTATCAATGCCTGACAGATGAACGGCTCTTGCTCAATATCTATTTGTGCGGCAATCAGGTCCGGGTTCGCGTCAGCTTGACTGAACCGATGGATCAGGTGACTACGCAACGCTGGCTTGTCGTCGTGTTTCAAGTACCGCCGCACCTCATCTATCCCTGTGAGTCTTAGCATCGCGACAGCCAAGTTTGCTTTACGACTCGCCATGACATCCCATTCGGCCGGTGAGGTGTCTGACGGGAAGGATTCGTCTAACCTGGATCGTAGACCTTGGACGCTGTAGTTGCGCATTGCTTCTGAAGCGGTAACATCAGCCAGGCTCTCCATTCGCTCCCTTGCCACCGCAGGTGGGGCGAAGAAAATCGCGTCAATCAGCCCATCAATCGCGACCCGTCCCACTTCACTGCGTGCCTCGCTTGCTGACCTCCCGAAACTCAATGCGAAGCCGAGCGCCACAATCGCGACGACGGCTATTGCCCCGACCGCGCCGACTAATCCGCGAACGATCAATTGGCGGGTCCTTCTTGCCTTTTTCGAGGCAATGAAGAAGTCTATCTGCAGCGGAGTCATTTCGTTGCCGACCCGCGCGTGGTACTCACTCAAAAGGTCGAGGTTAGGCGGCTGCCAGAGTCCGCCCTCGGGATGTCCCTGCTGCTTCCAGGTAAGGGCCGCTTCATCCAGATGGCGACTGAAGCGTACATCCTCCCGGTTCTCGTCCAGCCAGTCGTTCAACTGGTCCCAGTGGTCGAACAAGGCTTCGTGGGTGACTTCCGCCGTATCGACTGCCTCGGCTTCTTCAGAAGTATCGCTGTCTTTCCTTTTGATAGACGACAGCGTGATCAAACGCGCGTCGCGGCCAGCAAAGCAGCGGATGACCCGTTCCACCTCGCTGGCATCCTCGCCGACCGAAACCAGGTTCTCGACGATGGCACGACGGCGCGTGTCACGGGTTCCCTCGCCGAGCTGCACCAATCCCAGGAAGACGCGTTTGGCAATGCGTTTTTCGTCATCGCCGAGCTGGTCGTAGATGCGTTGCGCTTCGCCGGCCAACGCGCCTCCTACTCCGCCAATCTTCTGGTAGGTTTCGGCCGGAGCGACTCCGCAGGTCATGCCGTCCCAGATCCGCGTCAGGGCGAACTGCAACAACGGCAACGCGCCTTCACGGTCTTTGGCGTCGCTGGTCAACAGCGTGATCGTGGCGTCGTCCAGCGGATGCCCGGCCAACTCGGCCGGTTTGGCAATGGCGGCCCGCAACTCCGTTTCGTCCATCGCCGGGACCATGATCTGCTGCGCGCAAACCAAGCGGTTCAGCGCTTCGTGCGTTTGCGTTTCGCCCAGAAAGTCCGTCCGCAACGTGATCACGACGCTCGTGCGACTGCCGGCGTCGCTGGCGGCCTGCAGCAGGTTTTCGATGAAGGCCGTCCGCGCCGTCTTGTCGTCGCACAGCGAATAGATCTCCTCGAACTGATCGACCAGCACGATCAGCGGGACGCTGGCGATCTCCGGCAGGCTATCCGCGATCCGCCGCAGGCCATCATACGCCCCTTCGTCGTTGGCAAGCTTTAGTTCGTCGTTAAACTCGCGAGTTTTGGCTACCGGCGTCGAATCGTCCGTGGCGATCCGCGCCAAAACGCCAGCCAGAGCCTCCAACGGATGGGCGCCCGGAGTCAGCACGGCCACGCGCGCATCGCGCATGCCGGGCAGAGGCTGGCGAGCCAGTTCGGCAATCAAGCCAGCCCGCGCCAGCGACGACTTGCCTGAACCGGACGGCCCCAAGACTGGCAACAAGCGAGTTGACGGTTTGTCCGAACCGGGAGACTGCAGATCGCGCAGCTTTTCCCACAGCCGCCGTGTCTGCTGCTCGCGGCCGAAGAACCGATCGGCTTCCGTTTCGTGAAAGGCCAGCAGGCCCATGTAAGGATTTGGGCCGATTTCTTCCGAAGGCGGTTCTTCCGGTTCGCGCCGCTCGGCCACGGCCTGGTAGATGACAACCTTGACGTGATTGTTGTCTCCGGTAACGAAGGCATTGCCACTGGCATCGCGGCCGACGCTGATGCCCCGGTCGTCTCCAGCCTGACCTGCAGGCATCTCCGCTTGTCCTTCCGCCATGGGGTCCGTTGGCATTGGTTCAGCCCCCGCACAGATTCAAAGCGTTAAGCCGACGACGGGCAAGAGTTTGTGCCAGTTGTCGCCGAGCCACGAGACGACGTTGGTTATGTGTCCCTTCAGGCTCGCGGCGGTCTCGGCGAAGCCTTCTGCTTTCTTCGCATACTTGATTGCGCGATCAAGTGCGTCACCCACTTCATCGCGACTCGGCTCGGACTTGGCGAGTTCGTCGTGAGCGTCTTCAAACGCACGGTCGATCTTCTTTCGGTCTTCCGACTGCAACTGCCCGAGCAACTCGCGGAGGGAAGCCAGTTCGGCCTTGATGTCTACCGATTCCGGCGAAGGAAGCGTGGTTTGGGTGAATTGAAGCGAGGCGACGTTATGATCACCGGTTTGAATCACGTTGCCGGTGGCATCTCCGCCGATTGAAACTGATCGGTTACTGCGATCGTTTGGCTGGGACATGCGCTTTCTCCTAAGACAATTACCTACCTCGATAGGGGCCCCTCAATTGTAACCGTGTTGGCTGACGAAGTTAATAAGGCTGTGCCGTTGTGCGTGTGTGTATCCTCCACAGCGGCGCAAAGGCTGACTACAACGGT
The DNA here is from genome assembly GCA_016784735.1 of Pirellulaceae bacterium. Taxonomy (GTDB): domain Bacteria; phylum Planctomycetota; class Planctomycetia; order Pirellulales; family Pirellulaceae; genus JADHUC01. The sequence continues at coordinate 5,277 of JADHUC010000059.1, forward strand.
TCCTCCACCGTTCCCGGAGATGGCCTCATTCTCCTTGTCCTCCCGCGAAACACAGAATTCGGCCGTCTTGCAGGGAAACGAAAACGCGTGCCTTGGGATCTATGGCCATGCCTCCCTTGACCGCTGGGGCCGGTAGCTCTTTGCGCCAGATCTCGGTACCGTCTGCGATGTTCACCGCGGATAGGAACGATTCGGTTTGGCCTGCCGCGTCGGTTTGGCCCGCGGCCAGAAGTGCGTTGGGGGCGACGACGAAGCTGTTGTACTTCGCCCGCTGCGGGTGCTCCCAGACGGTCGGCGTCTTGATTGCCGGCTGTCCTCGCCGTGGCAGGATTCGCCAGTCGGGACCGAGCTTGGCCACGTTGGGTGGCAGCGGTTCGAACAGGGCCAAGGTGGAATGAACGGCGCCGCTGTAGTCGACGGAGTAGTTCAACGTCTTGCCGTCGGCAAATGTGTGGTTCAGCGATACGTACTGGCCAAACTCCGGATAGTACGCGTAGAAGACGGTTCGAAAACTCGAACCGACGCGGTCCGTAACCGTGCTGGTACACTCGCCCGTTTTCAATTCGTAACTTGCCAGGTCACAAGCATTCCCGCCAGCGAAACACAGTTGGTCGCCGCGCAGGAACAGGCTTCCCTGCAGGCTGACGCCATTCTCGGCACCAGGGGACATCGCGCCGGAAGTGTCATTGCACCATTTGACTTCGCCCGTGACGGCGTCCAGGGCGTATACGTGCGTCCCATCGTAGTGGGCGATGCCTGCGGCGGCGTAGACGATGCCTTTGTCCACGACCACGCCTCCGGCCACCGGCCACGTAGAACTGAGTTTGCCAAGGACGGGAATCCACCGTTGGGCGGGCGCCGCGCGGAATTTCCACAAGGGGCGTCCCGTGGCGGCCTCGAAGGCGTATACGTGACCGTCGGCCGAACCCACATAGACGCGACCTTCCCAGACGGCAGGCGGGAAGAAGATCGCCCCGCCCGTGTAGCCCTTCCACTTCGGCTTGCCATCCGCGGCGTTCAGCGCCTGCACCACTCCATTCTCATCACCGACGAAGACCATTCCACCGGCGATTACCGGTGCCGTTGGCATCCCGGCCACGGTCGGCTCGATAGTCCATTGCCTGGAAATTTTTTGGGGAACGGCGACTTCGGTCGTGGATGTCCTGCTGTTATCGCCTTGGTAAGTCGGCCAGTCGTTTGGCTGGGCATCGAACTTCTCGACGGTCGTCGGGTCGCCATGGCCTTGTACCAGTCGAGACCGATCCGCTCCGGGCCGGTAGTCGAAGTCCCCGGCCGGTGCCAGGCAGATGTTACCGTACAGCGACAGTTGGCAGCGGCATTTCCACGGTCCCCAGTGCAGCAAGCCGCCGGAGATGATCACGCCTTCGTAGCATGGCGGGCGCATCGGGGCAATGTGCCGGGCCGCCGCCGCGCCGAGGTCGATGCGGGTTGTGCCTCCCGGGGCACGATAGAAGATGCTGTCAGCACTCCCGGTGACCGCCGTGCAACCTCGCCCGCCAACGAAGTGACTCAGCACGTTCCCTGTGTCATATTCCATGGAGAAGCTGCTGTCGCCTCCGGTAAAGCCGATCGCGTACAGCGCGTCTTCACGCAGCAGCAGATGAACGCTCCCGCCATCCACCATGGGGACTTCTTTCTGCCACGCGAGTTTTCCGTCTTCGGTCGAGACGACGACCACTCGCGGCATTCGAGGGCCCGAGAAGAAGAGATACTCGTCGTTGCACCGGACGTAGATCATTGGCGACAAACCAGTCCAGCGCGGCTGGGCCGCAAACCGCGGCCCGATCGCCTGAAGTAGATCGGGATCCGTGGCTTTCCAGACCACCTCGCCGGAACCGGCGTCCAAGCAACCGAGGAATCTTTCGGGGCTAAGGAAGTAGACGCGGCCGTTGCGCATGCACACGGCCCGGCCGTCTATGAACTCCTGTTCTCGGTGTCGCCAAAGAACCTCTTTGGTTTTCACGTTGACGGCAAACAGCGTGCGGCCTTGGCCCCAAGCCGTTTTCGCATCCTTGTAGTCGAATCCGGGCCAATTGGCTCGCGGCCAGCCGCCCACGCCGAACACGTCCGAGCGAAGAACGGACGCCTGGAATTCCTTGTCGCCCACCAGCCCGCAGAGGACGTCGCCGTCCATCGCCATCCATTTCCACACCGTGCCATCTACTCGTGGTTCAGGCGAGCGGATCTCGCCAGTCAACTTGCCAGTCGCCGTGTCCAGGAGTTTGCAGGAATTGTCATCGGCCAGATACAACGTCTCGGGCGTCGCGACGATGGTGTTGCGCAGGACCATGAATCCTTCGCTCACCGGCCGCTTCCACAAGATGGTTCCGTTATAGGCATTGACGGCCAGCAACGTGTTCAACATGGGATTCTGGTTTGCTTTGTGAGCCAGATGCCCAGTGACCCTGAATACCCTTCCTGCCGACGCGACCGTAACCGCCGGCGAGGGAGCGAACTTCGGTTCGGCGATAAACTGCGTCAGATACGGTGCGCGAGCGACCTGATCGGCCGACTGCGGATTGTTGTCCGGTCCGTGGTATGGGTAGCTCCAATCGTCCGTCCCGTCGGCGGATGGCTTGACGATTTCCTCGCTGCCGATAATTGCCTTCGCTCCGGGGTGCAGCACTCGCAGAAGCTCTTCCTTGGCGACGGATTCCGCCGCGGACGGAGCCACGAGCGCCGCGTCCGCCAGATTGTCGGCCAAGTGGATCGACTCGAAATCCGCGCGGTTGACAAAAACGCGCTTGCCCAGCAAACCGGCCGCCTCCGCGGCCTGTCGGACCGCCGTCGCTTCAGCGCAATTGGTCGACTGAAAATACACAACCAACTCGTTGCCTTCGGTCAGAGCCGTCACAGATTCCGGTTGATCCGCTTTCGGCAAACCAAGAACGACACAGATTCCCTTCTGGGTACCCACGTTCTTTGGAGTCGACGCGGCCTCGGCTCCGGCTGCGGTTGGCCCGGCAGCAAGAGTCAGTGCTGCAACCGCGAAGCCCCACAGCCAAAATGACAGAACGGCCGATCGTCTTGTACGACAATTCATGGTATTACCTCCACCTGAAAACCAAAGAAGATCTATTGTGGGGCACGTTACCAACGTGCCAAGCACGATGGAATCGTGCCCCACTTTGTCATAAGAATCACAATCCGCGCCAGGCCTCCGGCCGCAGTGCTGATTTGCCGCGCGCGAGCGCAGCATCCAGCGTTTCCAACAGGCTCTCCTTGTCCCGCGAGAGCGTACCGGCTAACGGCACATAATTCGATGCGTGGTTCGTGCGGAACAGGCAACGGGTCAAACCGTTTGTGTGCAAGATAATCTGACGCAATTCGGCCAGCATGTCTTCCGGCCCCGGAAGCTCGAACTTGCCTTCCTGCCATTGTTGGTGAAGCGGCGTACCGGGCACCAGCATCAGCGTCAGCAGCGATAAGTACGGCGGATCCATGTCGCTGACCACTCGACCGGTCGCCTCGGCATGTTCCGCTGAGAGTTCCGCACCACCCATGCCCAGAATCCCAATGACCGAGATTCGAATACCCGCCGCCTTGGCATGGTGCACTGCCTCGATCATTTCGGAGGAAGTAGCTCCCTTATTGACTCGCCGGAGAACCTCATCGCTGCCGCTCTCCAGCCCGAGGTAGACGATCTGCAGGCGTTTTTCGCGGAGCAACGTCAATTCGTCGTGGCTCTTGTCCAGCAGATCGCGGGCATTGGCGTATGCTCCAACGCGTCGCAGGTTCGGAAAGGCGGCAGACAGCGCGTCGAGGATCGGGACAAGCCGGCGCGTGCTCAGCACCAGCGCGTTGCCGTCGGCCAGGAAGACTCGCATCGTGTCGGGGATTATCTCTCGCGTCAGCTCGATGTCTTCCAGCACTGCTTCAGCAGGCCGCACCTGAAACGGCTTGTCCAAGTACGTACCGCAAAACGCACACTCGTTGTGAGAACAGCCGTACGTGATCTGCAGGATGTAGCTATCGGCCTCGCTCGGCGGCCGAACGACCGTACCGTAGTAACGCATATTGGCACCATACACCGAGTGGCGAACGCAGGCAATCAGCCAAGCGGGTCGCCGCGGCCTTGATCCTGTCGCTCGGTGGTAATGACTGCCATCGGCAACAGCAGGCAGAAACAGGAAGTCACCAGGGCTGCCATACTGCCGAGCACGACGGGCCCCGCGATGCTACGCACGGCAAATGTCCCCATCGCGTACACGACGATTCCGGAAAACCACAACGCCGCCAACGCCAAGGCGAAGGGTATCGCGCTGCGCAGAAAGCCACCCCAGATGGAACTCACCGAACTCAGTTCGTCGCGACTCCGGCGGCGTACCGACTCGCAGATCAACAGTTTGCCCACGACCGCCAGCAGCAATATCGCAGCCGACGCAAATATCAATGGCATCGTCACGGCCGCGTGGACGAGTTCGATCGTCGCAAGCACTATCAAGACCTGGAGTGAACTCGCCAGGCTGCCGCCCAAACCCATTAGGCCGTATCGCAGCAGCAGCACCAGCCAGATCGCCACCAGCGCGCCAAGTGCGATAGAGATAACAAGCCCCGCCGTTTGGTGCGCCGTTCCGTCCGAAGCAATTGCCGTCTCACTGACCGGCGTTTCGTTGAGCATCACCGGCAGCGTTCCGGCGTGCAGCACGTTGACAATGAAGTCGACATCTTCTTGCGTGAAACTGCCTGTGATCTGGCCACGATCTCTGATCTGGCTGATGACCCGTGGCGCGGAAAGCACCTGCCCGTCGAACAAGATGGCCATCCGTTGATAAGTATCTCTCGCCTCGTCCGGCAGATTGCTGCCGGTCAGCGCGCCCATTAAACCAGCGCCCTGCCCTCTCATATTGAATCTTACGCAGGGCCTCATGGTCTCGTCATAGCCACGGCTGACCATGCCAAGATGTTCGCCTTTGACGTGGAACCTGGGGTCTTCGTCGACGATCATCAATACATCGATCTCGACGCTGTCCAGTTCAATCTGATTCCACGCGGTCAATTCCCCCGTGGTGGCGTTGCGAATAACGTCACCCGCCACTTGTACTCTGAGCGCACCGAGTTTGCCGTCTTCTCCTTCCTCGCGGTCCACGCGCGCCCAGTAGCCCACGATGGTGTCGTCACCATCCCTGACGTTTTTCGCTCGCCGCTTGTTCCGGTCTTGCGCCTGCTGTTTGGCCAGGTTGATCACGTATTCATGCGGGGCATGGTTTGGCTTGGCCACAATGCGGAATTCCAGCGTCCCGGCTGTACTGATCAGCTTCTTGATCATTGCCAATTCGCGGCGGTCCGCTTGCGGAACGACGATCTCCACCTGCCACTCGCCGTAGCGACGTACAACGACTTCTTTCATGCCAGCGGGATTGACACGGTTTGTCAGCGCCCGGATCAAACTCGGCCAGTCGACCACCGCCGGAGAGCCGCCCGCTTCGTCGTCTGTCACGAGTGCGTTTCGGTCCACCTCGTAGACCAATTGCACGCCGCCGGTGAAGTCGAGCCCCATATTCGGCGGCCAGGCCACGATGACGACCACAAGTAATACAATCGCAACAAACACCAGTACCGCGAAAGACAAAACCGTCAGTAGTCTCATGTCGACTCCTCCGCAGCCAAATCTGCTTGTTCCTCTTCGCCCACGCACGGTGGAAGCCACTCATGGGCATCCCGCCAGTGTACCCTCTGACGCCAGACGCCGCACCATCCGCGAGCCTCTTTCCGGTCGTTCGAGTTGTCGGTACGATGATGGATCGTACGGGAGGTTCGTAGTGCCGCCTTCGGCTTGTGTAGGGTGGGCCCCGAAGACCTGTCTTCACCCACAAATCACCATACCCCTGCCTGCTCGTCAGGCAGGTGGATCAGTTTGAAAAGCTAGAGAAATCAGACCAATACTCCACCCAGACCCCTGCCGCCTCGTGCGGCAGGTGAATCAGTTTCGAGCCCAAGCCCGAAACTTGCGCTCCTGCCAGACAAGCTGGCAGGGGGCGCGCGATGTCGACTTTCTGTTTCTAGCCGGTCAAACTGGCGTTCCTGCCACGCAAGGTGGCAGGGGCGAGACGAAAAATGCCACAGCTAAGCCGCGATAGGAGGACACACGATGAAAATGGCATATCTTTCCAGTTGCTTTCTGGTGTACCTATGCATGGGCAGTACAACGGCGCAAGCCGCGTCTGAATCCAAGCTTGACGTTCCCATGGATCGCGATCTGGTCAGTGTCGTTGTCCGGTTTGGTTTGAAGGATACGCAACCGGCTACGTGGGAAGGGAACTACCAACTGACGCGCGGCCAGGTCGTAGCGACCGATGGTTGGCGTTTTGCCGAAGGCGACTTCGCGACCGGGTCGGAGTTCAAACTGGCTGTGCGCCGCTTCTTTCCGCGGTTCTGGAACCGTCGCGGTCGCGACGCGAGTACGCTGCCGATGGAACCGAACGGATTCGTACTCACGATCGCAGATATGGCTCCGTCTGCATCGCTGGAGGTGAAAACGTCGAATGGCGATTTCACTGTGCCGGTTGGCAAACTCCAGTACGGTGGTCCGAGGCGAGCGTTGGGCGGAAATGTGGAGTTCGAGCGTTTGCCCACCTCGCGTCTGATCGTCAAGTCCGGTACGGAAGACGCGTACCCGTGTGCGTTGATGGGGCCGAAAGGACAACTTTGCGTCGCCTATGTCGCCTTTACGCACGGAGTCGGATTCCAGTCGCGTCTTCCCATTACCACGGCCCCGCCGGATTTCGCCTACCTGGCGAAGCCTACGGGCGGCGACCAAGTCATGTTCTTGGAGTTCCGAGACGGCAAATGGACAACGCCGACGGCGGTCACCGACGGAGACGATGATCTGTTCGGTTTGGCCATGGCCTTCGACGGCCAAGATCGGCTCTGGGTGTTCTGGTCGGAGAATGTGAAAGAGAATTGGGACCTCTACGCGAAAGTGCGAAACGGCGATGGCTGGTCGGATCCGATCCGGATTACCACCGCGCCGGGATCCGACTTCAATCACGTAGCGGCCACGGACGCCGAAGGCCGAGTGTGGCTGGCGTGGCAGAGTTTTGGTGAGACGAATTCGGATATCTGCGCGGCGCGTCAAGACGGAGACACATTTGGCAAGCCGACGACCGTGGGGGCGAGCAGAGCCAACGATTGGGCGCCGTCGATTGCCACGTCCCAGGATGGCCGAGTGGCCGTGGCATGGGATTCGTATGCCAAGGGCAATTACGATGTAGTCACGAAGATTTGCCGGAGAGGACAGTGGGGCGACGAGCGAGTCATTGCCGGTACGCTGAAAAACGAAGCTCGATCAAGCCTCGCCTTCGACCAGCAAGACCGATTGTGGATTGCCTACGAAGTATCGCCCGAAGGCTGGGGCAAGGACTATGGGCCGTATGACCAAGGCCCGAAGGCCACGGCGCTGTATCAAAAGCGGGCCATCGGCGTGAAGGTCTTGAAGGCCAATACACTGTACGAGCCGGAATCCGACGTGAATCGCGCGCTGCCCATGCCGGACGGCCGGAGGCGATGGCCGAAAGCCGGAGACGCTGTCAAGGCGGGTGGGCCAAAGCTAGCTGTCGACGCTAATGGTCGGCTATGGCTGTCCGCCCGGATACGTATGACGCGCTTTGACAGTGTCATCGGCGGTTCATGGCTGAGCCATTTGACCACGCTCGATTCTGACGGCTGGCGACCGGCCGTTATGATCCCGCAATCGGACGGCTTTCTGCACGAGGCGTCCGCCTTGGCAGCGGCACCGGGCGGCGGTTTGTACACCGTCTCCTGTTCGGACAGCCGTTTTCGCGTTGCTGCGACTTTCGGCATGCCGCGAAGAGGCCGCAAAAAACCGGCTGCAGCCAAACCGGCCACGACTCGATCGTACGTCACGTATCCCGACGCCGTGTTCAACAAGGAAATCGTCATCGCCGATACCGGCGTGCTGGCTGGGCCGGGTGGCGAATGCAAACTCGTTGCCGTCAAGTCCGACGTTCCGACCGGCCCGTCGAAGGCGGCACGCGAGGAAGCCGAGCACGTGGCGGCAATGCATGCCTACCGCACCGAGGTGGATGGCAAGCCGCTGCGGATCGTCCGAGGCGAATTCCACCGCCACACCGAGATATCGAGCGACGGCGCTGGCGACGGCACGGTCTTCGATATGTGGCGGTACGGGATAGACATGGCAGCCTTGGATTGGATCGGCAGCGGCGACCACGACAACGGCAACGGCCGCGAGTTCTCGTGGTGGTTCACACAGAAGACAACGTCGATCTTCCAGGTGCCCGATGCGTTCACGCCGATGTACACGTACGAGCGCAGTTGCACATATCCCGACGGGCACCGCAACGCCGTGTTCGCCAAACGCGGTATTCGACCGCTGAATCGGCTCCGCAGCGGCCTGGGCAAAGCCATGGACGACCTGCCGCCGGACGAGAAGCGGCCCAGCAGCGCCGACACCCGGATGTTCTACAACTACTTGCGCTACTTCGACGGTGTGTGCGCCAGCCATACCAGCGGCACGGGCATGGGAACCGACTGGCGCGACAACGACCCAAAGGTCGAACCGATCGTCGAGATCTACCAAGGCGACCGCCAGAATTACGAACGGCCAAGTGCCCCGCGCACGAACACAGCCGAGTATTCGATCGGCGGCTGGCGGCCGTTAGGGTTCGTTTCCAGAGCCTTACTGATGGGCTATCGTCTCGGCTTCCAGTCATCCAGCGACCACATATCGACGCACATGAGCTACTGCAACGTCTGGGTCGAGGAGCCCACGCGCGAAGCTATCTTGGAAGGCATGAAACTTCGCCGCGTCTACGGCGCCACCGACAACATTATCGCCGACGTGCGTTGTGGCGAGCATTTCATGGGCGAGGAGTTCACGGTCGAAAAGCCTCCGACGTTAAGCGTGAAGTTGATTGGAACGGCCGCCTTCGCCGAAGTGGTGATCGTGAAGGACAACGAGTACGTATATTCGATCGAGCCGAACGAGCGAACCGTCGAATTCCAATGGACTGATCTCGCCGCCAAGGCCGGAGAGACCAGCTACTATTACGTTCGCGGCATCCAGCAGGGAGAAACGGAAACGCGGAAGATATCTGGCACCACGGGCGGGAGAATCCCCTACGAGTTCAATAACGGCGAAATCGTTTGGGTCTCGCCGATGTGGATTACCTACAAACCGTAGTTATCAGGACGACCCAATCGTCGCCCGGACTTGACGGCGGTGAGCCCAGAGGGACCGTTTGTCCTCCTTGAAGCTCGGCGGTCTTGCCTTCGAAACGGCCGCCGCGCGGGTTGTACCAACGTAGCGTTAGCGAGCCTTCGACGGCGGACAGATCCAGCCGGCCAGTGCTCGTTGCCGACGGCAGATAGAGGGCGTAGACTTCGCCCGACTTGGCGAATACCTGCGGCCCCATACGATCCGTCTTCGTCCCGCGACTGCGAGTCACCTCGATCGACGCGGCGCCCGCAATCAGTTTGTCGGCGGGTTGCATCTCGTGGAACGGCAGCTCTTCGACGAATCGTCGCGCATACCAGACGTAGTCCCATAGCTTATCTCGCTCGCGCGTCTTGAAGCTGTCGGTTTCCAGCAGGTCGCCGAGGATAAACTCGATGTTGCCGCCGGACAGATACGTGGGCCAAAGTTTCTCCTTGCGCCAGCGTTCGGCGTCGTCCACCGGAATCCAGCCCTTCTCCTGCCCCTTGTCGATCGTAAACTCGTCCATCGAAACCGGCAGTGGCCGTCCCGTCTTGGCCGTAGCTTCCCGGAACTGTTCGGTCAACTCGTCAATCTTCCTCTGGCCGAGCTGAATCGAAGTCAGACTGAACCGCTCGTCGCCGAAAGTGAATCGCAGGGCTTCGATTGGGTCCTTTGCTGAATGCACGGTAATCGGATGATCGTACGGATCGACGGCGCGTACAAAGTCGGCGAATGCACGAACTCGCTCCGGCCCGAGGTCGAATCCGATGTTGTATTCCTCGCACAGGTTCCATTCCAGTGCCAAATGGTGGCCAAACCGTGCGATCATCTCGCGGTAATAGAGCTTTCGTTCTCTGCCAAGTTCACCGTCGTCCAATTCTCGCTTGTTGGGCTCCTCGGCTTCATTGAACACGAAATGCAGGAAGATGCCTTTGCGTTGGGCGTGTGCAAAGACCGTTTCCCACTGGCGCAGCTTGCTGATATCGAAGTGCAGGTTGTCGTTGTCCGGGCTGCCTTTCGGGTTCGGCGAACCTGTCCACGGACACACGTCGCCCCCGTCGCCGCCAATGTTCATTGTCAGGAAGTAGATGCTGTTAACGTGCTTTGACGCCAGATAGTTCAATGCCCCCAGGATCGCGCGGCCCTTGCCGCCGCCCCAATCCGGATCGCCCGGTCGCCAGTCTTCGGCGTGATCTGCGTACTTGTGGCTTGGCGGCGTGCTATCGAAGCCGGCGTACGCGAGGAAATTCTCCGGACTGTCCGTGCCGCCGCGAATCCAATAGGGACCGTCCTTGAACTTCAGGTAGTGACCACCGACGTATTCCAGACGTCCCCATTTCAGATAGCCGGGCGCATCGGGATCAAGTGCACCAACCTCGAAAACGCCAGATTGGCCATCGCAGCCAGCCGCTTCTCCGGCATTCGGATCGAGTGAGACCGCGATGTCACTACCGGTGCGGAATGACGCTTCGAAGGTCCATTTGCCAGCCTCGTCGGGAGTGAACCGAACACGCCACACGTCGCCATCACCGCCCCCGTGACCGTCGCCGTCGAAGAAGCCGGGGACAACGTATCGCTGTCCAGACGGACCGACAAACGTCACTTGCATGCGGTAATCCAGGAACGGGTTCGGCGAGTCGCCCGTTTCGCTGGCCGCCAGGCCGCGGAAGTTGACGGTGACGGGGTGCCAAACGCGTCGTTGGCCTTCGACAACAGGATCGAGGATCGCAGCGCCGACCAACTTGAGAAACTGGTTGTATTCGGCCCCCGTGATCTCGTCCTCGCGCTGGTCCAACCCAAGTCGGACGATGACCATGTTCCAGGGCGGGATCACGAATAGGTCGTTATTGTTGTAGCCGCTGCGAGCGTAGGCGGTGATCGGCGCATCGGGCCATTTCCGCTCGCCGTCCGGTTTGATGCCGTTCGGCCACCAGTGGTAGCCGTACATTCCTGCACCCTTCCGGTCGCTGGTGGGAAGTGCGTCGGGAATGGACGCGGGTACCTGTACTCGTGTCGCCTCGCGGACCCATTCGGCAGGGACCAGTTGCTTTCCGTCCCATTTGCCTTGGTGCAGGAACAGATGCCCGAATCGAGCGAGGTCACTCGCACTGATCTCGATGCCGCCGGTCCAGTTGGGCACCTTGCCCGTGCCGTCGACGTTCCAGTGGAACCGCGTCATGCCAATCGGATCGAGGACTCTGCGTTCCAAGTACTCTTGAAGCGGCTGGCCGGCGATCTTGGTCAGAACAAATCCATAGTGCTGCGTCGCCTCGTCCCAATACATGTATTTCGTACCGGGCGCGAAGAACGGCGGAAGCGGATCGACCAGCGCGTTCTGATCGCCGCGACGGCGATCGTCGTAATCGTACGAGCCGCCAACGCCGTCGATTCCGGATGTCATGGTGGCTAGGTGGCGAAGCGTTACCTTCGGGTAGTGCTCGGCGAGCGCCGGATCGAAGTCCTTGGCGAGCGTCTCCAGCGTACACCGTCCGTCTTCGATCAGCAGACCGTGAGCGGTACTGGTGAAGGCTTTCGTGACCGACCAGACGCGCTGGCGAGTGTCCGCTTCCGGGCCTTTCCAAATCATTCGCCCATTACGCACGATCACCAGCCGCGCGATTCCGTTCGATCCGGAGTGTTCCTCGATGTGGCGGACGGCCGCCTGTAGCTTGTCTGGGTCGACGTTTTGCGATGCGGGCGTCGCATCTTCCCAGTGTTCCCCGGGAAAGACTGCGGTACCAGCCTCCATCGCCAGGCTCGTTCCTGACGCTGCCAGAAACACCAGAGAGGCAACGAATGCGACGAGCGTGCTGGAGACCCTACGCGTCATCCAACGGGTCGGCCGCCACGTCAAGTAGTGGTTCATCGTATTCTCCCTTGCTCAGCGTTCTTGCGGCTGCTTGTCTTCTGACGCGTTAACGAAGGCGGATAGCAGGCCCTCGGCTCTCTTCTGTTCATCGACCTCAGTGAATACCCGCCAGCAGTTGCGTCGCCGTAACAACTCATATGCTTCCGTCACCGCCCGATAGGTTCGGCCAGCTTCCTCTTCGGATGCGGGAACCCCGCCGCCTCGGAGCGGATTGATCAATGTCACGTTCTTCGGCGCAAGTGCCTGGTAGACCTGCGGAAGGTCGAAGTTCTCCAGCACGCCGGGCACCATGATCTTGTGTCGATAGGCCGGCACCTTGACCGTGACGATACTCTCGAAGCATAGCAGCGGCTCCTCCAAGACCAACCCAGTGACGTTGTCCTCCAGCGTGGCTGCAAGAACAGCGCACAGAGCACTGACGCCTTGCGCCCAGATAGTTACACCATCGGCGCCTGCCTGTGGCTGTGACAGCCAGTTCAGCATGAACAGCACATCGGCAACACGCTGGGAGAAGATCGGTTTTCCCGCCAGGAAATCCCAGAACTTTCCTTCCTGTCCCGGCGCCGTTTCACCCATGCCGCGCAAGTCGACGGCAAGAATCCGATACCCTTCGGTGCGTACAAGACGATCAAGGATCGCCTCCTGGGCAAGGTTGGTCTTGCCGTCGTCGTGAAGGTACAGAATGACGGGACTCCGCGCGGGGGCAGTCGCGGTTTCGACCCTGATCCCCGGCAAGACAATGCCTTTCTCCGGTCTTAGGACGATCGGAGTGAGTTTCAGATCACCAGACAATCTGCTCGCCTTTACTTCGACCTCTGAGACTTGGGGCTGGTGCGGCAAGTCAAACTCAATCAGGCCCTGCAAACGCTTCTTGTGTTTGACGAGGTCCGATTCGCTTTCGACCGGTGCCCAGGAAGGTCGATGCTTCTGCAGATATTCGAGGATCAATGCGTGAGGCTGCCTGCTTTGCCCGTCGGCATAGACGTTGCCTTGCGGCGTGCTCCAGGTATCCCGTTCGTCTTCTACGGGAAAATCCCCTTCACGATTGTCAGCTGCATCGCCCCCCATCCACTTCAACATCCAGGCATAGGCGAGCTCACGCTGCTCTAAGTTGTATCCGTGCGGAGCCTGGATCATTGTCGTTTGGAATTTCTCAGGCTCGCCGTGAGCTGCGTACGCTTTGTCGAGCCAGGCGCTCAGTTCCCAGACGCCTGCCATCGGATTAAGTGTGTCTTCGCTGGTGGCGTTGATCTGCAGTGGCTTCGGCACTTGGCAGAACAGCGGATCTCCGCGCGGGTCGATTCCTGCGGCAAAGGCGCTGAAGAACACCTGTTCGTGATCGGTGGCCAGATTGGCGTGGACCCGATGCGACCAGGTATTCGGATTACACGCCGGCACAGCCACCGTGATCCGTGGCTCGAACGGCAGCACGTAGGTGGTCATCATGCCGCCGCCGGAACAACCCGTGCAGGCAATCCGCTCCGGATCGACGTCCGGCCGGGATACCAGGTAGTCCACCGCCCGGATGGCGTCCCAGACCATGAGACTGAACACGTGCGTGCCGGCCAGAAAAGCCTGTGTGCCGATGATTTGGTGGGCGTTGCCCGGAGGCCGTCCGGCGCGTGCGTAGTCGGGTACCTGCCTTTCTCCCTGGCCGATGGCGTCGATCGTGAGGGCGATGAAACCCTTGCGCGCCTGGGCAATGCCGCGCCTCTGGACCTTATCGGTCGCTTTGCCGGCCGGCGAATGTCCGATCACGTTCAGGACCGCCGGCCTTCGACCCTCGTAGCCTTTTGGCAGATGAAGATTGGCGCTGACCAAAAAGCCCGGCCGGCTTTCGAACAGAATCTTCTGCACCGAGTATTCTGGCCGTTCAATGGTGCCAGTCACTCGGACATTCAGCGGCGTACGTTCCGGGAACGGGCCGGTCCAGTCCGACATCGACCGCCGGATCACATCAGCGTGTCGGTTCCAGTCCTGTGCGGTCTTCAACTTCGCCAGAGTCGCATTGCGCCGGGCAAACTGCTCGTCGACCAGGGCCGTCAGGTAGTCCCTCATCATCGTTTTGCGAGGATTGTCCAGTACGGTCAGGTCTTTGGCGGTCAACTCGCTCTGCGCTGCCAAGACGCGACCGGTCATCGACAACAGCAACCAACACAGCAGCACTCGTACCGCTTTCCTCCAACCATTCCCATCATTCGCGCTCATCGCAAGTCTCCCGTGGACGTAACGTCGTTTCGGTCCCGCGCCAGTGTAGAACTCCACCAACAAGACTGCCATCAAGTATGGCAGCAAATAGCGGGTTTCTCCACCAGTCGGAGATTCGGAAGCAGTGGGGACGGGGCCGCTCAGGCGCCTTCGACGACTGGCATTGATGGAAAGCGATCTTGGAGGGCCTGGACGGTCATTCCTTCTTCGCGCAGCGCTTCCATGGCCTTTACGACCGCCTCGGCCGCCTGAATGGTGGTGATGCAAGAGACGCCGTGCTGGACGGCGGCGGCGCGAATACGGCCTTCGTCCGTTCGCGCGCCTTTGCCGCTGGGCGTGTTCATCACCAGGCCGATGTGGCCGTCGATCATGTGGTCGATCAGATTGGGATGGCCTTCGGCGATCTTTTTCACGCGTTGGACGGGAATTCCCGATTGCTCCAAACGGCGAGCCGTGCCCTCGGTGGCGATCAACTCGAAGCCCAACGCCGACAAACGCCAGGCCAACCCGACAAGCTGCTCTTTATGGCGAGCCGCGACGCTCAAGAAGATCTTTCCCTGCTCGGGCGGCAGTACTACGCCCGCAGCGAGCTGACTCTTGGCAAAGGCAATGGAGAACCGCTCGCTAATGCCCATCACTTCGCCCGTGCTGCGCATTTCGGGCCCTAACACGATGTCGACGCCGACGAATTTGCGGAACGGGAACACGCTTTCCTTGATCGACACGTGTGCCGGGATCGGCTCGCGATCGACGCCCAGTTCCGCTAACGTCATGCCGGCCATCACTTTGGCAGCTAGTTTTGCGACGGGTACGCCGGTCGCTTTGGCCACAAACGGTACGGTTCGACTGGCCCGCGGGTTGACCTCCAGGACGTACACGTTGATCCGCCCGTCTTCTTTCTTGACCGCGAATTGGACGTTCATCAGCCCGACCACCTTCAGGTATTTGGCCATCGCGTGGGTGGCTTCGCGAATTTCCTGTACGACCGGTCCCGGCAGACTGTAGGGCGGAATCGAGCATGCCGAGTCGCCCGAATGGACGCCGGCTTCCTCGATATGTTCCATGATGCCCATGACGTAGACATCGCGCCCGTCGCTGATCGCGTCGACGTCCACCTCGGTGGCGTCTTCCAGGAATTTGTCGATCAACACCGGCTGGCCTTCCGACGCGATGAACGCCTCGGCGACGTAACGTTCGAACTGCTTCTGGTCGTAGCAGATCTCCATGGCTCGGCCACCAAGCACAAAGCTGGGGCGGACCAGGACGGGGTATCCCACCTTGGTCACTTCGTCTAACGCCTGGTTCATGTTGACGGCGATGCCGTTGGCTGGCTGCTTCAGATTCAGCTCGTGCAGCAGCTTCTGGAATTTCTCACGATCCTCGGCAGCTTCGATCGTATCCACGCTGGTGCCAATGATCGGCACGCCCGCCGAGTCCAGAGCGCGAGCCAGATTTAACGGCGTTTGACCGCCGAACTGAACAATCACGCCGTCGGGCTGCACGCGATCGAAGATGTTCAAGACGTCTTCGGTCGTCAGCGGTTCGAAGAACAACAAGTCGCTCGTGTCGTAGTCGGTGCTGACCGTCTCGGGGTTCGAGTTGACCATGATCGACTCGATCCCCATTTCGCGCAAAGCGAAACTGGCATGACAGCAGCAGTAGTCGAATTCGATGCCCTGACCAATGCGATTCGGCCCGCCGCCCAGAATCATAATGCGTTTCTTGCCCGGTTGTTTGGGCGGCGTTTCGTCTTCGTCTTCGTAGGTCGAGTAGTAGTACGGCGTGTATGCTTCGAATTCCGCGGCGCAGGTATCGACTGATTTGAACGTGGCCACGATGCCGCGGGCCTTGCGATGCTCGCGGATGCCCAAGTCGCTGGAATGCCACAGCGTGGCCAATTGGCGATCCGAGAATCCGAACTGTTTCGCCTTTTTCAGCAAGGCGTCGTCCACATCGGCGATGTCATTGTACCCGCGCAGTTCTTCTTCCAGCTCGACGATCTCCGCCAGTTGGTCCAGGAACCACGGATCGATGGCGGTCAGTTCGTGGATCTCGTCGATCGACATGCCACTCTTCAGGGCGTAGCGAAGGTGCCAGACACGTTGGTCATTGGGTATGGACAGCTTCGCTCGGATCTCGTCTTCGCTGGGCTGGTCTGGCGTTCCCCACAGATCCTTGCCGTCGCAGCCAAAACCGAAACTGCCGACTTCCAGGCCACGCAACGCCTTCTGGAACGACTCTTTGAAGGTCCGTCCGATGGCCATGGTCTCGCCCACGCTTTTCATCTGCGTCGTCAGCGTCGCATCGGCCTCGGCGAATTTTTCGAAGGCGAAGCGAGGCACCTTCGTAACCACATAGTCGATCGTCGGTTCGAAACAGGCTTTCGTCTTTCGCGTGATATCATTCGGCAATTCGTGCAGCCGGTAACCGACGGCCAGTTTGGCGGCAATCTTGGCGATGGGAAAACCCGTGGCCTTCGAGGCCAGCGCGCTGGAACGGCTGACGCGGGGGTTCATCTCGATCACGACCATGCGGCCCGTATCCGGATGGATGGCGAACTGGATGTTCGAACCGCCCGTCTCGACGCCGATCTCGCGGATCACCGCCAGACTAGCGTCGCGCATCCGCTGGTATTCCTTGTCGGTCAGCGTCTGGGCCGGGGCCACGGTGATAGAATCGCCCGTGTGGACGCCCATGGCGTCGAAGTTCTCGATCGAACAGATGATCACGACATTGTCGTCCAAGTCGCGCATCACCTCCATTTCGTATTCTTTCCAGCCCAGCACGGATTCCTCGATCAGCACCTCGGTGATGGGCGACTGATCGAGCCCCCGGCGAACGAGCGTGTCGAACTCGTCCCGGTTGTAGGCCACCGCCGATCCGCTGCCGCCCAAGGTGAAGCTGGGGCGTACGACGCAGGGCAAGCCGGTGTTTTTCACCGCTTCGCGGGCTTCTTCGATCGTGTGTACGGTCTCGCCAGGACACACCTCCAGGCCGATACTCTCCATGGCTACCTTGAACTGATCGCGTTCTTCGGCCTTGGCGATCACTTTGGCATTGGCGCCGATCATCTTGACGCCGAATTTCTCCAGCACACCATGGCGGTCCAGGTCCATCGCCACGTTCAATCCGGTCTGCCCGCCCAGGGTCGGAAGTAGCGCATCCGGCCGTTCCTGCTCGATTACCTTGGCCACAACCTCCCAGGTGAGCGGTTCGATGAATGTACGTTGGGCGGTCGCGGGATCGGTCATAATGGTGGCCGGATTCGAATTGACCAGCACCACCTCGTAGCCTTCCTCGCGCAATGCCTTGCAGGCTTGGGTGCCGGAATAGTCGAATTCGCAGGCCTGACCAATGACAATCGGCCCGGAGCCGATCAGCAGAATCTTGTGGATATCGTTGCGTCGTGGCACGCTGTTAGTGTTCCTATTTTCCGAAAACCAGAGATCTGGCGCCCCAGACGACCCTGGTGGGGCGAGTAAAATTCCCCAAGGTTAACATCACGATAGGCACATCTTCAAGGCCCAAGGATTTGTACTCGTTGGTCTGCCAAGGCTGGATTTCCCATGATACAATAGCTGTGACCCTTCTCAGACCGCGCAGTGGAGAGAAATCCCATGTCAATTGCTGACCTCAAGACCCGCCACACGCCAGAAGACCTGCTGAGTATGCCGGACGGCGGCGGTTACGAGTTGGTGGATGGGCAACTGGTGGAGAAGAACATGAGTACCAAATCGTCCTGGGTAGCGACAAACCTGTCTCATCGTATCCAGTCTTTCCTGAACGAGCGGCCATTGGGATGGGCATTGACGGAAGCCAGCTATCAATGCTTTGCTGACGACCCCGGAAAAGTCCGACGCCCCGATGTTTCTTTCATCGGCCATGGCAAGCTTCCCGACGAGGAACTTTCCGATGGGCATTGTCCCGTCGTGCCGGATTTGGCCGCAGAGGTGATTTCGCCCAACGACACCCAATTCGACGTCTCGGCCAAGGTGGAAGAATACCTCGCAGCCGGCGTTTCGCTGGTTTGGGTTGTCAATCCCAATACGCAAACGGTGCAGGTCTACCGCAGGGAGCAAAGCGAAGCCAAGTATCTACACGAGAACGACGAGTTGACCGGCGAAGACGTACTGCCCGGTTTTCGCTGCCAAGTGCGCGATATCTTTCCGCCTCAGGCCAACACCAAGGACTAAGAAAGTCACTCGAATAGCAGGATGTCGTCCAGACCGAGTTCGACCGTACATCTCACTTGATAAGCATTACTGCCGTCTGATTCGGCGTTCTCCTGTGAGAAATCCAGCTTGCCTCTGGATACGGATTGCACGGATTTGACCCGTTTGGGCGTGCGTAGTGAAACCTCCAACTTCTGGATCGGTTCGTACGTGAAATTGGCCAGCACCAGCGTGGTTCCCGCGTCGGCATCGTAGACACCGGCCTCGACCACCGGATGCGACAACTCGACCAGCCTGGACGCACCAGACGCGCCAGCCTGAGAGTTAATCAGTCGGCGGATATCCGCTGGCCATTTCTCTTTCAATTCGGCCGGTACGAATTTCGCCTCTTTGATGTAAGCTAGACCCGGGCACGCGCCGATGTAGACCGCTTTTCCTTTGCCGTACGCGTGTGTGACGGCGGCCGGCGCCCCATTGCGAAACACGCCAGTTGTCTCCGCCGTCGTGGGCTTCAACGCGACTTTCGTCCCGATCACGCCTATTGAGATTGTCATTTCGTCGCTCGAATCATCGGCGGCTTGGATCTGGTCGATGTACGGCAGATCGTTCAGGGCTCCGCGAATGTGATAGCGGCCTGGCTGTACTTGGGTTGCCACCGATGGTTCAACACCGAAAACCGGCGACAGGCCCGCGACCGGTTCGTTGAACTCGTTGCGGCTGCCGGCCGCGCAGGAGCCGTACAAGTACCCGCCTGCCTTGACCCAGGCAGCGATCCGACCGGCTGCCGCCTCGCTGATGCAAGGATCGGTCGCGTAAAGCGCGTCGTAACGGTCCAGCCGGCCTGATTCGATGTCCTCTTCGGCCAACATGTCGACCAAGTACTGATCGTGGACAAGCGAAAGGTAGGTGGCACGCCTTTCTAGCATGTGGACGTAGCCGAACGGCTGCCACAAATCGGACGAGATGCTGTACAACAGCGCAACTCGCGTCTTGCGCGTTTTCCCCGGCGCGATGATGTGCTCGGCGGCGGCCAGGTTTCGCGTCATGCTGGTGATGCCGTCGTAAGCGCTGCGCAAGTCCGACCAGTAATTCTCGGTGCTTGTGGCCGTCGGGCCGTAGGTCCAATAGAAGAAGTGCTTGGCACCTTGGCACAGGGCCGATGCGCTCTTCAGCCGCAGATTCGTCTCGTCGCTGGGCGTGATCCAAGCGATGATGGGCAAGCGTCCGCCGCTGGCGCTGCGGAAGATCGACGATTGAAAGCCCATCAGTTGAAAGCCCTCCCAGGTATAATTTGGACCATACATGAATTGCAGGCCCATCCAGTCTTCAATGCCAATCATGTCGACGGCCTTCTTGCGGCCAACGTCAAACCAGTCCGAAGCCAACGGATATCCGCTCCACGCCGGATTGGGCGTCATGCCCATTCCCAGACCGCTTCCCGCAAAGTACGGATGGTCGGCTACCAGCATCGAAGTCACGGCGCCGGCAGGAAAATGTCGATGGAACGATTCCGTGTGCCAGCCGACTCGTTCGGTTGCCGCGTGTTGTCGGAACCGCGATGTGTAGTAGAAGGTGCGTCGGGCCGCTGCTTCGTTCTTCTTCGTACGCTCGCGCAGATCCACTGGCGTCTCGATTGGCTGGACATCTTCCAGACGCCGGACACCCAGGTCGCGAGGCGCTATCCTCTGTGCAGCCAGCCACGCGCGAAAGTGATCTAGGGCTTTTTCGTTGTCGCCGATCGGCGGTCGGCAGACGATTTCGTCCGAGAAGTTGAACGGCACGCCCGGATCAAAGGGCTCCTTGTGTCGCGACGCGTGTTTCTTCATTACTTCGTCTACTTCTTCACGAGTCACCCCAGGGCCGAAACGCACGCCGTGCGTGTGACCCGGAACACGCAAGTCGAACTTGTCGCGCACTTCCGGCCGCTGGTTGCCCACGACGTTGAAGCCGAGTAAATGGAGCACCTCGGCTTCTTTCAAGTTCAATTCCTCCCGTTGCGGACCCCAGAAGCTCGTCTGTACGATCAATTGCTTTGGACTGACTCGCTGTCCGCCGCTCGCCTCGCGAGCCCAGCGAAGACGGCGCTCCGTCATTTCTGCGGCCGTTTCCAGACTGTCCGCATCGCCGCGCAGATCGGGTGAAACCAGGAAACTCGTGAGCGATCCACGAAACGACTCGCGAAAACGCTTCACCACGTGCTTCGCGTCCGGCGACGTTGCCAACTCGATGACCACCTCGCGGTTTTCCGACGATGGTTCGCACACAAAATCCGCGGTCACGTTCGGGAATTCGGCCAGACCACCCGAGCGATTAAGCCGACCGTGCAGTCGACCTTCCGCGTGTTTCTTGAGATCAAACCACGGGGTAAACTCCCCCACCGCCACACGGTTTGATTTTTCCTTGTCTGCCAGCGCCGGAACCACGGTGCGCTGAAGATACCACGGGCTTTTGTGAATATAGCCGCCAAGCCGCACGTAGTACTCGCACCCCGTCGGCTTGACTAATTGGAAACGAACGTACACACCCTGGTCGCCATGGCTGGCTCCGGTCACGCAGATAACCGTGGCGATGGCTAGGAGACACCGGCGGCAAGTGGGGAAAGTACACATGGTTTCACCTTAAGGGAGGATCTGTAACCTGTTTCCCATAAACACGTTAGAGTCTCAGTTTGAGTGGTGAGCGCGTTTCGTGGGGCACGTTTCTAACGTGCCTACTACGCTCCAGGCACGTTGGAAACGTGCCCCACGTCAGGAAAAACCGCCACGGTGAAGAACTCTGTCGGGTCACAACGAATAGACACTGATTATGTCAAACGTGCATAGGCGGTATAACTGAGTGTCCTAGAATTAAATGTGCGGGGATCGAGACGCATTTGGAGCGAGCTACATGGTCACTGATGATTTTAATCCATACCACGAATGGCTTGGGTTGGATAGTCAACTGAAGCAGCCCAACTACTACCAGCTCTTGGGCGTCGAGCCGGGCGAAACGAATGCGCTAATGATCTCGACTTCGGCCGAACGAGCTGCTGCCAGGGTGCGAAGCATTCGACCGGGCCCCCGCGCTGCCGAGTGGGCGAAGGTACTTGACGAAATCGCGTCGGCCAAGAATTGCCTCATGGACCCAACCCGACGTGCCCAGTACGACCGCCAGTTGGCGGCTGTTCGCCCAGGCACCACCGGAGGTTACCGTCGTCCGGCTCCTCGCGACAAAACGGCCACTGCCCAGCCTGGGGCTGGGCAACCGAACACGTATACCACCGGCGTGCCGATGTCCGCACCAACGGTAACGCCCGTTCAGCCATCGACGGCCCCAATGCCCACAGCCCCAGCAGCAACGCCTTACCCAACTGCTGCTCAGCCCATGGCTCCCGCCGCAGGGCCGCAAATGCCGCACGGGCAGGCGACGTATCCCGGCGTCGCGCCTGGCTACGCAGCGCCAATGGCTCCAGGCACGCCGTATCCCGCGTACCAAACGCCAGGCTCCCCCGTCATGCCAACGCCGGGTGCAGCACCCACCGCCGGTACGCCGATGGCCGCGCCGCAAGCGTATCCATCCGGCCCGCTCCAGCCATCGCCTTCGGGTCCGATGCCCGCTGGTCCCACGACTGCCCCTCAGACACCTAGTGCGGGGATGGCCCCTCACGCCGCCGGCCCCGCGGCCGGCAGTGTCGCGCCGTTGGCAGGGCACGCCGCAGGTCAATACGGCTCTACTCCGGCGGCCAATCCTACGAACGGCAACTTACCGACCGGTGTCCCACTCGGATCCGGCGCGACCACAGTCGCTTCCACACCCGCCTCGACTAGTCCCGGTGTAAAGACCGGCAGCGAGCGATCCGCCTCGCGGATGGTGCGAAAACGGGCCGATCGTTCGAAGCAGGTACCAATGTTGGCCGCGGTCCTCGGCGGAGCCATTCTGCTGGTCGCCATCGTCCTTCTGGCCGTTCTCGGCGGAGGCGGAGGCGACGATGGCAAGAAAGGAACGGGGCAAAGACGCTCAACTTACAGTCGCCCCGCTGCACAAAGACCGATCGCGAGTCCTCGCCGGTCCGGCAGACCATCCAAATTGCCCCGCTTTAGGCCAACCGTGACAGGACCGGTAACGGAAACGCCCCGCAAAGGCAGCGAATTGCCGCAAGCTCCAGTCGTCGATCCCCCACCTGAAACGCCTCCTGCCCCGACCGAACTCCAGCCCGAACAACCGTCGAAACCGCCCGTGACGAAACTCCCGTCCGATCCGACCGTAGCCTCGCCGAAGTCAAAGACGGAATTGCCTCCTGAAATCAAGCCGGTGCCCAAGCCGACAGCTCAGCCGCAACCTGCGGAAGTTGCCACCTTGGCAACTGCGCTGAAATCAGCTCGCGCGAAGCTGGAAAGCAACGACTTTGATGGCGCGTCGGCGGAATTGAAAAAAGTGCGATCGTTGCCCAAGCTGCCGGAGCATCAGGCCAAGCACGAACGTTTACGGCTGCTGACCGAATACGCAAGCCGCTTCCATTCATCGCTGTTGGAGGCCCTTAAGAACCTGGAAGCTGGCGATGAAATCTCGGCGGGTGCCAACGCCGCGGCTGGCGTCGTCAATGTGACCGCGGACCGGATCGTCTTGAGAATCGACGGTGAGAATCGGACCTACGTCATCAACGACCTGCCGCCCGGGCTGGCCGTCGCCATCGCCGATACATGGCTCGACCAGAATGATCCGGTGTGCCTGTTGGCGAAAGCGGCCTATTTGGCTGCTCTGAAAGACGCGCGAGACGATCGTCTGGCAAAGGCGCGCGAGTGGTTCCAGGAAGCTTCCAAAAGCGGTGTCGATATTGGAGACCTGGAAAAGGTGATCGACGACAAGTATGACGACCTGGAGAAGGACCTCGCTCCATAGGATCTTCCTCGTTTAACCGCAAGCCGGAGGCGTGCGCGTCTTCCCGCGCACATGCAGCCGACCGGACGGAAAGGCCCGCGTTGTGAAGTACCTGTCACTCTGTGTTCTTGCGTCAGCCATCCTGCTGTTGGCATTCACGGCTGTAGCGCATAGCCAGCAGACGATCACTTTACTGGGCAACGTCAATACAAACGGCGAGATCAAGTCGGTCGCGCCGGGTGTGATCGTGGTCACGGATTCCGCGGGCAAAGACACGGAGTTCAAGATCCAGGAAGAAGAAGGCGGCGTCTCGTTAGCTGGCGCCGCGGCAGTCATCAAGTTTCCCGCCACGGTCGAGGTGTCAGGCACGTTCGCGACCGAGGCGCTGACCCGTGGGACGCTGGTCCGTTTTTCCGGTCGTTTGAACCGAATTGGCCGCACGGAGGACAAGGTCGACGAGATTCTGGTTTTTGACGAAGGGACGTACCCGCTGGGTGTCGAAGTCGTGAACCAGCCGGACGGACCCGGCAGCTTCGGAACGTGTACCATCACGAGTGAAGTCTATTCGCTGCGCAACAACCGCCTGATTGTAGCCAATCCTCAAAACGAATACGTGCGCAGCCCGCGTCTGGCGTTTGAGTTGGCCGAGGGTGTGAACATCAAGCTCCAAAGCTCGGATTTGCGTCGCGCCAAACCCGGTGACAAGGTCGTACGTTTGCTCGCAGCTCGATTCTCCACGGGCGACACGGTCATCAAGGAGTTGTCCATCGAGCTGGCTTCAAGGGCCGCACAGACCGGCAATCTCGGGACAGACGAAACGAGTCGATACCGGCACTTGTCGGACGAGCCGGGAAAGCCGCGCGATCTGCGTTCGGCACACTTTATGCTGCACACGGACATTTCGGATCGCAACGCCAAGATTTTATTGGACAAGCTGGAGACGATGATTGCCCTGGTCTCGGCCTACTACGGGCGTTTGCCAGCGGGGATCATCGAGTGTTACGTCGTTCGCGATCTGCAGAACTGGCCCCAGGGCATGATTCCGCCAGAGGCCGTGGCCAAGATCTCTGAACCGGCAGGCATCACGCTCTCCGTCTCGTTGGGTCGCCTGACGCGCTCGGTCGTCTACTCGTGCGAGAAACACGGTGTGGTCCAGCACGAAGCCATTCATGCTTATTGCGCCCAAACGTTCGGCAGCACGGGTCCCACTTGGTATGCCGAAGGTGTAGCGGAAATGGGACAGTACTGGAAGAAGGACCAGCCGGCCGTCGAGGTCGATCCCGTGGCGATTGACTATCTGAAGAACGCGCCGCCGAAGAGTATGCTGGATATCGTGGCGGCGGGTCAGATCACCGGCGATTCCTGGCGAGCCTACGCGTGGCGATGGGCGCTCTGCCATCTACTGGCCAACAACCCGAACTACTCCGGCAGGTTCAAAGCCTTGGGCGTCGGCATGATGACCGAACAGCCGGGCGCGTCGTTCGAGAGCGTCTACGGCCCGGTCGCCCGCGAGATTTCGTTCGAGTACGATTTGTTCGTCAAACACCTGGACAACGGCTATCGCGCGGACCTCTGCGCGTGGCAGTGGAACCGGAAGTTCCTGTTCGTGTTGGGTACGCGATACTCGACGGCAAAGCCGACGGCCCGGTACGGCTGGCAGGCCAGCGGGATAAAGCTCCAAGACGGTCAGTCGTATGACTACGCGGCGCAAGGCACATGGAAGGTGTCGGCGACTGGCGAGGAAGTCGACGCCGACGGAAACGCCAATGGCACGGGGCGATTGCTCGGGGGCATCATGAGAGAATCTCAACTCGGCGAACCGTTCGAACTGGGCGTCCGCGGATCGTTCGTCGCTCCGCATGATGGCGACTTGTACTTACGCTGTGGCGATTCTTGGAACCGTATTGCCGACAACGACGGTTCGATCACCGTCTATTTCCGCCGGACCCCTTCTTCGTGAATCACATGACCGACGTCACTTCGCAGGGCCTTCACGTCCTGACCAAACCGATCGGTCCGATCTGCAACTTGGACTGTGAATACTGCTTCTATTTGCACAAGGATCAGTTGTACGGTGGCGGCGAACGTTGGCGCATGTCGGACGAAACGCTGGAAGCCTACCTTCGGCAAACTGTCGAAGCCCAGCCGGACATGGTCGACGAAATCACGTTCGCCTGGCAAGGCGGCGAGCCGACGTTGATGGGTGTTGAGTTCTACGAACGGGCCGTTGAGCTGCAGAGGAAGCTCGTCCCCGCCAACAAACGAATTCAGAACACGATTCAGACCAACGGCGTGTTGCTGGATGACCGTTGGTGCGAGTTTCTCCGCGCGAACCGCTTTCTGGTCGGGCTGTCCATCGACGGCCCCGCAGAACTGCACGACCGCTATCGTCGCGACAAGCAGGGCCGACCAACGTTCGAGGCAGTGCTTCGCGGGCTGAAGCTACTGGAGAAGCACGGCGTCGAGTATAACTTGCTGATCGCAGTCAACCGTCACAACGGCGATCACGGCCGTCGCGTCTACACTTATTTGCGCGACAACGGTGCGCATTTCGTCCAGTTCATTCCCATCGTGGAAAGACGCGCGGTCGGCACCAACCCAGTCAGTTCACGCAGCGTCCAGCCGGAGCAATTCGGCGATTTCCTGATCGAGGTGTTCGACGAATGGATTCATCGCGACGTGGGCCGCGTATACGTCCAGATCATCGAAGAAGCCGTCCGCGCATGGCTCGGTTTGGAACCAGCATTGTGTCTCTTCCGTCGCCAGTGCGGCCGAGCGATCGTTTTGGAGCACAACGGCGACTTGTACAGTTGCGACCACTTCGTCGATCCGAACTACAAACTGGGCAACATCCACGATCGACCAATTATCGAACTGGCTAACGGCGACGGGCAGGTCCGCTTCGGGCAGGACAAGGAAGCCGCCTTACCCGAATACTGTCGCCAATGCGATGTCCGCTTCGTCTGCAACGGCGAATGCCCCAAGAATCGTTTCATCAAGACTCCCGATGGCGATACAAGCCTGAACTATCTATGCGCCGGCTATCGCAAGTTCTTCCGCCATGTCGATCCGACCATGAGAATGATCGTCGACGAAATTAAACAGGGCCGCCAAGCGGCCAACGTGATGCATCGGCTGAACGCCGAACGACGCGCAAAGAAGAAACAGGTCCCATACGTCAGCGGGCCCCCTGGCCGCAACGATCCATGCCCATGCGGTTCGGGCAAGAAATACAAGAAGTGCTGCATGCGGCGGTGAACCTTTTGGTTTGGTTATAGATTGCTGGTTATAAATGAAGAGAGCAGCAGTTCTGTCTCCATCCTCTGTTTCCCATTTATAACCATCAATCTATAACCAGTCTCTCGTTGGATCTGAGTGACACGCAGACTACCGACAAGGGGCTTGAACAGATCGAGCACCTTGAGAATCTGGTTATGCTACAATGCCACCGAACCAATATTTCCGATGAGGGCGTGGCCCGACTGAAGAAAGCTCTACCCAACCTGGATGTTTACTACGCAGCACCATAATCACCTTGCGCCAACCTGCGGACGGAGAACAATCCCATGACCCCGGCACTTCAACTTCACAGGTGCTTACTGCCAGCGATCCTTCTCTTCGCTGTCTTGTCGAGTTTCTCGATTGCCGACGAGCCTAAGCGGTACTTGGTGCCGGCCGAGTGTATGCATCCGGAACAAGACAACTGCTTCGTCGCTTCGATGGATTTCGGCGAGGAGGGCGATAAGTTCACGGGTAACAAGTCAATGATTGTACTGCTGGAAGACGGAAAGCCGCTCGGCCCGCCGCGTTCCGTGCATGCAGCCATTCGCGAGAAGGGGGACGGCCGGTACTCGCACTGGACGCGCGAGACGCTGTACTTCTCGTCATCGGACAACACCGATCCTCGTACCAACGGACGCAAATACGAAGTGACTTCGCGCAATCCAAGAAGCACCTTGGGAGGACTCGACAGGTTCCCCGCCACGCCGAAGGATCACATAGAACTGATCACGTCCGGTCGCCACGAATACGACATCGAAATGGGCGGCACGCTGGACATGGAGAACACCAGGACGCTTGCCAGTAGCAACTGCTACATCGCCTTTCAGAACAACGTTGCCCTGACGATCGAAAACACCGGCGACGTACCGGTCGTGAATCCGCGGCTGGTCATCAATGATCGAGGCAACTGGTACACCTTCGACAGTCTGCTGGAAGAATTCACGCGAGGTGCAGAGACGGACCAGGAAAAGGTGTATTTGATATGGGAAAACATGCGGCAAAACACGTATCACGAGACCCCGCTGTTCGGCAATGCCCAACCGCACGATCCGGTGAAACTGTTTAACGTGTTTGGGTTTAACTTGTGCGACGACGCGGGCAATTCCGGCTGCTCGCTGTTTCACCACGCTGGATTCGTGGGATCGAAGAACCGGGCTTTGCGAGGCCACGTGCAATGCGAGGCGTGCGTCGGCGGCGCACTTCAATTCATGGACATCGACATGGATTGTTTCTACCTGGACCGGGAAAACGAATTGCCCGTCAGCGGCGATGCCTGCGCACGCGATCACGACTTGGTGCGGCGCGAACTGAACTACGGACAAGTCGTATCCGGTTTTGCCAGTAGCGACGCGCCGGCGGCGCTGTTCGGACCGGACGATCGGCTATACGACGCACAACTGCGCGGTCATGAGATTGCCTACACGCTGCGGCCAGGTGAAAAAGTCGTGTTTCGATGGGACAACATCGGCAAGTACTGCGCCGAGAGCAAGCAGTGGGCCCATCGTCCAAAGTATTATGGAAACTCGAAGTTCATCTACCAGCCACGTCTTACCACCGACGCCGTGCAGACAGACGCCTTGTCATGCGAGGGCGTAGCGGAAGCGACCGCAACGGACAAAGAAGCCAAGCTCGCCGGACAGACGCCCGGTGCCAACGTGACCTACGAAATCAAAACGCCCTATCCCGCATGCGGAGGCACGGTGCGGGCGAAATTCGCAGGCCGCGAGGCCGGCGACAAGTTCTCGGTTGCACTGTCGCTGGACGGCAAGAAGTGGACCGAGTTGTGGTCCGAACAAGGCGCCGGAGATCACACGGCCGAAGTTGCTTTGGATCAAGCATTGGACATTCACAACAAACCGGCCAAGTTCCGTTACTTCGTACGCATCGGTTTGGGATCCGTTGGTACAGGGCGGAGTGCCAATCTCTGCTCGCTGGAGGTCGAAACGGACGTGCTGGCTGCCCCGACTTCGCTGCCGCGTCTGTGCCTTGGTGCGAACCGTGTTCGTTATTGGGACGAGACGCCCGGAGAGCATCAAGTGCGGATCACGCACCAGTGGAGGGAAAGTGACTCTGTCACGCCGTTGCCTCCGGTCAAAGCTCCAGAGCATCCCCAGCCTGGCGCACAGATCCAAGATTCGATCGTTACCTTCTCCTGGCCCGCGGTCGAAGGCGCCGACCGCTATCAACTGCGCGTCAGCCGGCGACCGGATTTCGCGTATCCTTACCGCCCCTGTCTGGATGTTGTTATCCCAACCACGAAATGGACCGTGCCCTACACGGGCATCTTCAGTCCGGACACAACCTACCATTGGCATCTGCGTTGTCGCGACCATTGGGGCGTCTGGGGCGACTGGAGCGACCCGTGGACCTTCACTTGGCAAGGGCCGCGCGTCCCGGTGAACGTTCGGTTCGAGCAGCAAGAGCAGACGATCACACTCCACTGGGAACCCAGTCCACGCGGCGAACGGCCGGTTCGGTACGAAGTTTACGGCAGCGACGAAAAGGGATTCTCGATCCACAAGCGGGAGCATAGTGTGCCAGGCCGCGGCGCGGTCCCGGGCAACTTCCTTGGCCAGACAGCCGATACGTCCATGGTTGTGGTCTCGCCTGAGGCGATCGAGGCGGCCGCGAACAAGGTCTTCTACCGCGTCGTGGCCATCGACGCCCATGGGACCCAGAGCGGATGTTCCGACTATGCCGAGTTGCCACACCCATTCATCTACTCGAAACCGACGGCAAACGCCAAAGTCGGCCAGACGTACGCCTATCAGGTCAAGAGCCTGCTTTCCTTGGGCGACTACCAGTGCAAACAAGATCCGTCGGTGAACAATAAGAAATACGCCTATCGGTTCTGGGACACCGATGAGAACACGTTCAAACTGATCCAAGGTCCGCGGTGGCTAGTAATCGACGCAAAGACGGGTGTCTTAAGTGGTGAGCCGGATGCTGGCGATGTAGGCTCTGTGACAGTAAAAGTCGAGGCCACGACTCAATACGACGGTCGCGATGAGCAGCAGTTTGGTTTGGCCGTATCAGAATAGTGAGCAGGGCGCCAACTCTTGGCACTCGACGTCGGAAGTCATCCGTCAAGTGCCAAGAGTTGGCCCCATCCCCCGTATGTCCAGAGTCTGCAGGATGAATTCAACGGCCGATCAGCGCCTTCAATTTGTTGGCGGCTCTCTCGAATTCGGCATCCATGGGATCGACTTGCATTGCTTTCTCGACAAGGGCTAGCGCTTCGTCCGGGCGATTGAGTTCGACTCGCGCTCTGACAAGACTCTTCAGCGCCGTCAGCGAGCCGGGCATCCGCTCAACGGCTTGGGCAAATCTCTTTTCCGCCTCCACGACTTGCCCGCGCTCCAGCAAAAGGCGTCCGTGCGAAACGACAGCCTTCGGATCGAGCCGCTCTGCAATTGCGTAGTGGGATGCGGCGGCCGATTGCTGGCCAAGGTGTTCCAGTGCTTGCGCCAGAGAATGATGCACCCTCCAATCAGAGTCATCCAACTCCAAGTGCCGGCGCAGCAGGGCAGCGGACAGGTCGGCTCGTCCATACTTCCTGGCCACAGCGGCTTGGTATAACAAGCTGGCGAGATGATCCGGATGCTCCAGTTGTGCCCGAGAAGGCGCGTTGTCCAATGGTAGATCGAGACCCGACCGAGCGGCCCAAAGTTGCTGCCTGTTTTCTTCGCTTGTACCCTGGCCGCGGGACCAGGCGGCCATGTATTGCAGCCGGAGGTGATCGTCCGTATTCCGTCGACTCACACCTGCCACCAGAGCGCGAATGTCCTTGTCGCTCAGCGCAAACGACCGTTGAAGCAAGCTGAGCGGTTGCGCCGTTTTCGCGAAACTCGCCAGATCTTTTGCCGCAGTTGAATGAGCCGCAGCCATGTTCGCGATCGCCTTCAGATCAAAACGGATCGGCTGCTGTGAGCCCAGCAATAACGTGTCTCCGCCACTGAGCCGGTGAACCTGAACATGACGGAATTGGTCGGCAAACGTGGCCAGCACCATGCAATACGACTGCCAATCGAGCTGATAGTTCTGCAGCCACTGCGCCATCACGCCACTCGGCCGTAGCCGATCATTGCTCAACTGGTAGAACTCCCGCGTGAACAAGCTAGCGATCCCGGCGATCCACGGATTGGAAGGTTCTGTGATGATCAAGTCGTAGCGGCGGTCCGTCGTTTCCAGATGGTTCCGGCCGTCATTGAAAAACATCTCGACCCGCGAATCGTCCAGGCAGTTGTGATTCACCTGCCGGAAGAACTGGTCGCACACGATCACTGCGGGCTCCATTTCGACACAGTCGATCCGTTGACAGTCGGTTTGCGCCAGCGCGCCGACAGTGACACCACTGCCAAAACCGATGACCAGGCATTCTTTCGCCTGCGGCCGTGCGAACGAAGGCAGGTAGCCCAGTAACACCTGAGTAGTCATGTCGCCGGCCGTGCTGGCGTCGACTTTGCCGTTCACGCGCAAGTGCCGATGCCCATCGGCCGACTGGAAGGCAGCCACGCTGGACGAAATGCCGTCCGCCGCGAAAAGCAGCTTGTGGTCCGTCATGTCTTTGTGGACGGCGGACCAACCGCCCTTTAGTTCCCCGCGGCGGGCATCGGCGTAAATGATCGGCCCGCTATTGACCAGCGCCGGATTCCAAGGCTCGTTTGTCCACAACAAAGTCGCGACCAGCAAGACGCTGAGACCGACCGCAACGTGGGCCTTGCCGCGCATTCCGGCAAGGCTGGCCACCGCTGCAGCGCTCGCCAGCAGCAGCATACTCGTGACCAGGAAGCTGGTGTGCAATCCAAGCCGTGGAAGGACAACCAGACCAGCCACCGTTGCACCGAGAATCGCGCCGATCGTGTTGACCGCATAAAGCATCCCAACGCGGCGTCCTACGCTTTCGGCCGAGCGGGTATATAGCCCTACGGTAATCGGGAACCCCATACCCAGCGCAAAGGAAGCGGGAAACATGACGGCGACACAAAACAGCAGCCCCAGGGCCAACAACACCGGGGATGAATCACCAGTCACAGCCGCCAGGAATACCGATAGCACCGGCCAGATTTCGACGGCCCACAGCAGAGGGAGGATCATTGCCGCGGCGCCAATTTGGATCGTGGCCAGCCAATGAAGCTTCGGTTCTCGTCGCCGCTGCAAACGCGTGGCGAACAGGCTGCCGCCCGCGATTCCAGCCAGTACTGTGACCAACATGGTCGAGAAGCTGAATGCCGAGCTGCCAATCATGAGGCCGACGAGACGAGCCCAGGCGACTTCGTAACTGAACGTGCAGAAGCCCATCAGAAACGTGGCAGCCAGCAGCACCATGGCGACGCCATCAACTTTGATCCGCTTAGGCCGCTTCTTTCCAGCTTCCGCGGCAACATTGACCTCAAACTCGTCCGGTCGCCAGCGATCCATCAGCAGGGCAACGATGCCGACCAGGATGTTCCCGCCGACCGCGAATCCGAGCGCCCACTGCTGCCCTAGGAGCGGCAATAGCACGAATCCGGCAAGCGCACAACCCAACAGAGCACCGAATGTATTTAGGCTGTATAACCGCCCTGGTTCGATTCCGGTTTGTTGTCTCGTGCGAGTGAGCGCGCGGCACAGAACGGGTAATGTTCCACCCAACAACGCCGTCGGGACAATCAATACGAACGCCGACAGAAGTATGCGGATCAGGTAATCGCCGTTCTGCGAACCCGCACTGCTGCCAGCCAGCGAGCCGTAAAGCCAGCGAATCGGGTCCAGTGAGTAAAACGCGATCACTGCCAAGGCCGCGATCAGCAGTTCCATCACGCCATAGGCAAACAGGGGACGCTTCCAGCGATCCGCACGGCGGCCGAACAACGCCGCGCCCAGCGCTAATCCGCCCATAAACACCGCCAGCACCGTCGTATCCGCATAGGTGCTGTGCCCAAAGACGACCGCCAGTCGCGCCGACCAGAGAACTTCGTAAACCAGTCCGCAAACGCCCGATAGAAAGAAACACAAATAGGCCACAACGACGGGCCGAAACGTCAGCCTCTCGCGGAGTGCGCCGGCGGCTGGCCACTCGGCAAGAGTTGTGGACAAGCCTGGGGTCTGTGTTATGTCTGCAGCCATCCGATTTCACTTTCTGCGAATTCTTGAATTCGAGCAAGGCGCAGCGCGTGTGCGTGACGGAAGGAGTGTTTGGTGCGAGAGAGATCGCCTGACAAACGCTGCATGGCAACACCGGCAAAGAAAACCTAGATCACGGAACAAATGATGTTGCCGAAATGCAGCATCGCCATGTCGAGATTCTGCAACATCAAATCACCACACCTGAACTAAGGCGTACAATCCGCACAAAGCACAACTCGATAAGCCGCCCGCCGATTGACTTCGAGCCCGGCGCGGACAGGACAAGCCAAGCGGCGACGCCCGCAACGCGAGGCGTCAGATGCTTTCTTCGGGGCGCGTTGCTCGCTAGAATAGAACACGCCGACGGGAAAGGTGGAATTCAGCAACCGGTTCGGTCGTCGCAGTGAGCAGGAGTTTGGTCTGACGGTATCGAAACAGTAAGCAGGAGCGAATTTAGCAATGACAATGAAACATCAACGCAAGAATCACGAATTCGGATGCGCTTGCGACTGCGGTGTCGATCGCCGAGAGTTTCTCGCGGCGACGGGCATGGCGGCCGGCGGTATCGCCTTCACTTCGCTGACTTCGTCTGCGGCCGAGGCGACCACTCTGCCTTCCGGTGACAAACAAGAGGCGGTGGTTCGAGCCGTGTTCCTTTATCCGCCGTCGGAGACGTTTTCGGCCAATCCGGATGGGTGGTGGAGTTGGCCGGGCAACGATTTCGACGCGGAAGGCCGCCAGAAGAAATACGCGGGCGCGCTGCGCGATATGGAAAAGCGTCTGGGAATGAAGATCGCCGCGGACAACAAACCGGTGACTTCGAAGGAAGACGCTCAGCGGCTGATCGACGAGATCAAGGAGAATCAGCCTGACGGACTGCTTCTGATGATGTTCTACAATCGCAGCCTGCCGGTGGCGGACCAGTTGCTTCAGGCCGCTGAGGAATTGGGAATCCCGATCGTCTTCTTCATCGGGCTTGGTGTCAAACACGGACAAGTCCGTCAATACCGCCGCGAAGGTGTCTATTTCATCCAGTCGCTCGACAACTTGGATGCGATCGAGTACGGCATGCGTATGATCACCACCAAGAAGCGGTTGAGCCAGAGCCTGTTGCTGAGCATCACTGAAGCCAAGGAACCACGCGAAGGCGTCGAGAGCTTCTTGGGCATCAAAGTGCGAGTGATTCCCTTCTCGCGCTACGCCGAAGAATTCAAGAATGCGTCCATCAATGACGAGGCCCGCGAGTTGATCGCGTCGACGTCCAAAGACGCCAAGGAGATCCGCGGCGTCACACAGGAAGCCTTCGAGAACGCGGCGCGAGCCCATCTGGCGCTGAAGAAGATGTTGGCGGATGAAGGCGCCGACGGAGTGACAATGAATTGCCTGAAGCGCGGAATGCTCAAGCCGTGCATCAGCTTTGCCACGCTGAACAACAGCCTGATCCCTGCCGCATGCGAAAACGATCTGCCGGCCGCCTACACTCAACTGCTCGGCCAGCTTCTGACCGGCCGTCCCGGTTTCCAACACAATCCGTGTTTCGAGACGGAGCGGAACCATTACTATGGATCGCATTGCACGTGCGCGACGAAGCTGTACGGTCCGGAAGGCGAACAGGTGCCTTATCTGTTACGCCGCTTCGCCCATACGAACGAAGGAAGCTGTGCGATTCAGGTTTTTTGGAATCCGGGCGATCCGGTGACCATGGTTCGGTACTATCCAGGCCAAGACGCAGCGTTGGATGTGTATTCCGGTAAGGTATTCAAGTCGCACCCGATGCCGCCGGCCGCCGGCTGCACGACAAACGTGGAAATCGAAATCACGGACCGCCCGGACGCATGTCAGGTGTCGGGTCATCACAACCTTATGTTCTGCGGCGATTTCGCCCGCAAGTTTCGCTTATTCGCCCAGTTGTACAAGATCCGGCTCGCCGACACGGGATACGAAGGGCCGTGGCCCGTTTAACATCGTTCGAGGAATGACTGTCGTATCGTCGCCGTCCTCTCCGAGGTCGGTGAAGGAAGGCACCGAGTTCGGAGAACACGGTGACTATCTGGACTCAAGGTATTATATCAAGATCATTCAAGGAAAACCATCTATGCGTCATTTGACTCGTCGTGACTTCATCCGCACCGGCGTGGCCGCGGGTGCGGCGTTCACCCTCCCGGCACGTTCGCTACCGGCCGCCAGCGTGAATGAAGAGATCAACCTTGGTTTCATTAGCTGTGGCGGTCGCGGCGGCGGCCTGATGGGGACCTTCAACAGGCTGGATGGCGTCAATGTTGCCGGCCTGTGCGATGCGGACGAGCAGCGACTCGGTGCGGCCAAGAAGAGGTATCCGGATGCGAAGACGTGGACCGATCTACGAGGTTTGCTCGACGACAAAGACATCGACGCTGTTGTGATCGCTACCTGTAACCATTGGCACTGCCTGGCCGCGATCTGGGCGATGGAAGCCGGCAAAGATGTGTACGTGGAAAAGCCTCTGTCCCACAGCCAGTGGGAAGGTCGGCAGACGGTTGCCGCTGCCGAGAAGTACGGGAAGATTTGCCAAGTTGGTACGCAGCAACGCTCGGATCCGATGCAGGCGCAGATCAAACAGTACTTGCACGAAGAGAAGGCCCTCGGCGCGATTCAGTCGGCTCGCGTCAATCGCTACGGGATTCGCGGTGCGATCGGAAAACGGGCAACGCCGCTACCGATTCCGACCAGCGTCGACTACAACCTGTGGCTCGGACCGGCTAAGGACGAACCAATCTACCGTGACAAGCTGCAGTATGACTGGCACTGGGACTGGAACACGGGTTCCGGCGAAATGGGTAACTGGGGCGTTCACGTATTGGACGACCTGCGGAACAACGTTTTCTTGGACGAGGTCGCTTTGCCGAAACGGATCTTTGGCGGCGGCGGTCGCGTTGTCTGGGACGATGCCGGCGAGACGCCGAATGTCCACTTCGTCTATTTCGATACGGGCAAGATTCCCGTGGTGATCGGACTCACCAATATCTCGGCGGAACCGGGGGGCAAACGCTCGCCCAAGCACCCCGGGCCGGGCAGCGGCTACATCGCGTACTGCGAGGGCGGCCGTTTCGAAGGACAGCGCGGCCGGGGAGCCGCTTTCGACAAGGATGGAAAGCTGATCAAGGAATTCCGAGGCAACAGCGGCAACGGACTCCACCAGCAGAACTTCATCGACGCCCTGCGCAAGCGAGATCCGTCGATCCTCAGGTCGCATGTCCAGGTGGGCCATCACACGACCGGCTGGTGCAACCTGGCGAACATCGCCTTCCAAAGCGGAAGTACTTTCTCGCACGCGGACGCCAAGCAAATCCAAGACAGCTCCGGAGGTTGGGAAAGCCTGTTGAATGATATGGAGCAGTTGCTGGGTGCTCACGATATTGATATCGAGAGCGCGCAGATCAAACTGAGTCCCGTGCTCGAAGTAAATGCGCATAGTGAAAAGTTCATCGGCGACAATGCCGATGTCGCAAACAGCTTTTTGAAACGCGAATACCGAGCGCCGTTTGTCGTGCCGGAGATTGTCTCCTAGCGACAGTGGATACGTTTCTTGGTAATCCGTGGCTGTCCTGAATCCGTGGGGCTGAACAGCGACCGGTGTTCCCCACGGATTCAGGACAGCCACGGATTGGGGTTTAGGCAATGCGCAGAAAGAAGACACTCGCTGAAGTCATCGGTGTGCCGTTCGTCGCGCTGTTCTTCAGCCAGCTTGCCTTTGAGAGCGGATCTGTCGTCGCCGCAGCAGAGTCGGCCCCGCCTTCGGCCATGCGAGTACAAGACCTCCGCGCTGACGGCGATGCGATGAAGCGGTACTTCTTGATCGAAGGTGGGCACGCGGCAAGCGCACCGGCCGTCGGTTATGGACTGCTGATCGTTCTGCCCGGTGGCGATGGCAGTGCGGACTTCCATCCGTTTGTCCGACGAATCCACCAATACGCGTTGGACGAGCGTTGGCTTACAGTCCAACTCGTCGCGCCGAAGTGGGACGAAGACCAGGCTCGCCGAGTCGTCTGGCCTACAGCGGGCCTGCGCTATGCGGCGGCGAAATTCACCACCGAGGAATTCGTCCAAGCCGTCATCGCCGACGTGCAAGGAAAGACAAAGGTCAATCCCAAGCGAGTGTTCCTGTTCGGCTGGTCCAGTGGCGGGCCTCCATGCTACGCCGCTGCGCTTGACAAAGAATCGGCGGTTACCGGAGCCTTCATCGCGATGTCCGTGTTCAAGCCGCAGCAGGCTCCGGCGCTGGAAAACGCCAAAGGGAAAGCCTTTTACCTGCTGCAGTCGCCAGACGACAGGGTAACGCCGTTTCGATTCGCCGAAGCGGCGGATAAGGCCCTGAAGGCGGCCGATGCACGAGTCCGGCTCGAACGTTACGATGGAGGCCACGGCTGGCGTGGCAACGTGTGGGGCATGATTGGCAATGGCATCCAGTGGCTGGATGAAAAATGACTGGTAGGCCGGACCAAGTCCGCGCAGTTCCGGCACGAGTACCTTCAGAAGCCGGAGCAGCGCGGACTTGTTCCGGCCTACGCATTTGGTCGCGTTATCTCGAACAAAGGGAGATAGGACATGCCGTTTCGGATTCTCACTCTTGCTGTGGCCGTTTTGTTCTGTACCGCAGTCAACGCATTGGCCGAGCCGCTTTTCGAGGATGTGCACGCGGTCAAGATGCCGAAGGGTACCCACGGTTACCGCGGCATGAATGGCGACTTCCTCCAGCTCAAGGATGGTTCGCTGCTGTACTGCTACACGCAGGGAGGCATTATCGCCATCAAGTCAGAGGATCAAGGGAAGACCTGGGGCGAGCCGTTCACGTTTGTTCCAAACCCTCGACCGCCGGCCAAGGGGTACTACTGTCACCCAAGCCTGTTGCGCGTGGAGAACGACGAGATTCTACTTGCCTACAACTACAGCACACATCCGGCGACGCCCTATTTTGCCAAGGTCTTCTACCGCCGCAGTGCGGACGAAGGCCAGACGTGGACGGAACAGTTGCTGGTGACGCCGTATCCGGGCTATACCCTGGTACACAACGACAAATTGCTGCGGCTGAAGGACGGCCGGATTGTCGCCATGGCCGAGCACAAGGAGTACCTGCCCAGCACGTCGGACCACTCGGGTTACGTGGGTATGTGTTTCGTCTCTGACGACAACGGGCACAGTTGGCATCCCAGCACGAACAAGGTCGATCTCTTCGGGACGCAGAAGGTCGAAGTGCAGGAACCCGACGCCGTCGAGCTGAACGATGGGCGGCTGCTAATGTTCGCTCGCACTTACAGCGGACACCCGGTGCGCGCCTATTCGAGCGACCGAGGGGAAACCTGGACCGCGGGGGAGATGATGAAGGAACTCCAGATGCCGTACGCAGGTTTGCCCACGGTCCGGCGCATCCCGTCCACAGGAGACCTGTTGTTCATCTGGATCACCGAGCGGTCGGTAGACAAGCAGAATCCGAAGGTCCGTCGGCGCTGCGCCCTCTCGGCCGCGATTTCGAAAGACGAAGGCCAGACTTTCGAGAATCTGCGCCACATCGCCCGCGATCCGGAAGACGACTTCGGGTATCAGTGCGTCGAATTCCTGGATGACGGTTTGGCCTTGATCGGCTATCACGCCCGCGACGGCCTGCACGTGGCCCGGATCGACGTTGATTGGTTCTACGATCAACAGCAGTAGGGTGACGAAGACGGGCGGTCTGAGTTACGATGTGGATTCGTTCATCGTTTTCGCACGAATCCCGGAGTGACGACCATGAGTGCTTCCATGACCAGCAAGGAACGGATGCTCTGCGCGTTGAACGGCGAGAAGCCGGACCGCATGCCCATTTCGCTGCACCAGTGGCAGCCGTATCACCTGGAAAAATACCTGGGCGGCGGCGATGCGTTGGAGGCGTTCCGCCGGTTTGGAATGGACGCGCAGATCCAGTACTTCGAGTCGATGGGCCAGTTTTGGTTGATCGAGGCCGACTTTGCCAAGTTCTCCACGTCCGAATGGCGCGACGAGGCAACGATCATCAGCGACGATCCCGATGATCGCATCATTCACCACGAAATCCACACCCCGGAAGGGATATTGACGTACAAGACGGCTGGCGATCAAAAGACGACATGGATCACGGAATACCTGATCAAACGTGACGAG
>JADHUC010000060.1 GCA_016784735.1 Pirellulaceae bacterium
GGCCCTTGGCGCAAGATTGACGTTGACTCGGCCGCTAATGATCACATCCTGGATTGTCGTCGTACGGTCGACCAGTGTGGGCAGGTAATCCTGCATCAGGGCCGGGTTATCCCCGAAGGGACTCTCGACGATCAAATCCACGTCCTCTGGAAATTCGGCCCGCTCGTCACGGGGTATCAGTACCTGCACGCCGATGAGATCCAGGATCGAGTCGATTTGGAATCGCGCCGGGATGGAAAGATCCACTTCATCCATTTCCTCGGCGCGGATTATCTGCGGCTCGGGTTCCTCGTCGAGGGGCATCTGCGGATCAAAACGGGCGTTTCTGGATGTCCTTGCCGAACGCGATCGTCTGGAGACGGCCGGCCGGCGGTTTGCCTGCGTCTCGTCATACGGTCCGAACTGGCGATAAGCGATAATGAATCGCGTCCAACTCGGATCGAACCATTCGTCAAGCTGCTGCTGCAACTTGGCGAGGTCCGTTTCGTTCAAGTAGATTCGCAACTCGCCATCGCATGCCATATTCCGCTCGGCGCTGTGGATGGTCAGCAACGATGCCCAAGGCAAGCTTTCGCCGCCGGATCGCCCTGCCAATGAGTCTGCCGCCCGGCGGGCTTCGCGCTCGTCCACCTGGTAATTCAAGTCCCGGTCGCCACCGAACAGGCTGTAACGACTGACGTCGCGCACGAGCAGCAATTCTTCCAGAGACATGGGAACGCTGTTGCGTGGACCATACGGAAGGCCTCGTCCGGCGTAGTAACCCGTTTCCGCTCCGGAGGCGCGAGGTGTGTCATCGGTATCGATCCAATCCAGAATCGCATCGGCAATGCTGCTGGTCATCCCGGGAAGGTTCATTAACGCCTCGGCGGCAGCACCCGGTTCGCGGCGTTCCCATTCGGACAAAGCGGCCAGGTTCAGCCGCGCCGATTCGTCCTGTGCGCCAAAACGGACGCCTTCCATGCCTAAGTCGTCCGCTTCGGGCGAAAGGATACTGAATCGCAACGGACTCGTCTCACTCGTTTCGATCGACTCGTCCGCGATCACAACCCCGCGGAACAGCTCTGAATTGTCGCGCAAGCCGCCCAGTTGCTGCCGCTCGTCGTGGGACGTGTCGCAGACGGCTTTCAGTAACTCCCCGCCGGAGGCCAAAGCCTGCTCCAATTGCAGTTGATCGCCGTGCAAGTAAGCCGCTCTGTTCTCCGTGGACAAGCTCAAGACAAAGCTCAAGCCGGCCAAGGCCATCAACGTCACGACGACCATCACGATCAACAGAACGATGCCGCTCCGTCTGTCGGCGGCCGACAGACGTTTTCGGATTGTTCTCGTGTTGTCGAGTTGCTCGTCTATTCGTTTCATCGTGACTGTGTCCGGATCCACTCTTCGGGCGCGATGCGAACTGGTGGCTTTGCGGATGGTGCTGCGGGAAAACGTCGCGGCGCAATTCGTGTCGGTGAAATTCGAGCTGGCTGGCGGCCGGCGGGTATTGCGGGCGGTTGCATCACCGGGCGTTGTGGCGGCCGCGGCTCGCGATAAGTCGGCGATCCCGGAAGGTCCACGATCAGGCGGTACACCGAGCCTTGGGGCATCGTGACATCCGGAATGGCGATTTCCTCTTCCTCGGCGAAAATATCTTCCTCAGAGTCGACCTGATTCTCGGACGGATCGTACGAATCGGCAACTTGCAGGACCACTTCGACCGCGACCGGCAGCGACTTGCGTTGGAGGCTGTCCCACGCGCTGGTCCAGCCGTTGCCGTCGAAGTAGCGGAATTCGACGGACAGCACTTCCGGCACCCACATCACCGAATCATCCAGCGGATCGACCGCCGCTGAGTCGGGCTGCGAATCGTCGTCCGCCGCACCGCCCGCCAGCGTTTCCGGGCCGAGCAAGTCGATGGCCGACGAATCGTCGAAGCCAGTACCATCGTCCACGCCGACGGGTGTTTCGAAGTCGAGTTCGCGCCGCATCAGTCCCAGCCGCGATACGCCATCCGTCGTGGACTGGTTGGTGAATGAATAGTAGACCGTTCGCAACTCGGGGACGCGTGCCTCGGACACCTCGCCGGAAGCCGACCACTGGCCGACTGGGATTGGGTTTCCTTGCTCGGGAGTCACCTGAAGCACGTCGAAACGCAGCTCGGTTGACGAACCGGACAATCCAAACCGCCGTACAGGCGCCGTTCCCTCCGATTGCGGCGATGAACCGCCAACGGGATCTTGGATCGCCGCGTGGAGATCGTCGGATATCTGTTCGAGGAGGACGCGAGAAAGCTGCGAGTTTTCGACCTTTGCCAGGCCATCGTCAAACAACCTCGTGTAGAGGTCGAACAGGGTCCAAATGGACGCCAAGAGGGCTGCCGAAAGCGCCAGAGCAAGCAGCATTTCCACCAAGGTGTAGCCGCGGCTCGCACGAGTTCGTTTAACCGCGACCCAACGGGGAAAGGTAGGTCCCGCTTGCCGAGCGGGACCTCGAGTTCCAGGGGTATCAGGATTTCCAGGTCCCGCTCGGCAAGCGGGACCTACTTCTTCTAAGGAAGTATCGGGCTTTCGCATTGCGCACGCTGCATTCACTGGAACAACCCTTCGTCAAAAGGTAAACCAAAGAGCGAGTCTTCCAGCCAGTCCGCTCCGGCGGCATCGCCGTCCGCAGAATTCGCATCGCGCATCCAACGAGTCAACGTGAATTGCGTTCCGTCAGGGGGCACGGAATCCAATTCCAATTCGCCCGGATCCTCGAACGCTGTGACTCGAAGCGAAACCAACCCGAAGCGATCGAGCGATTCGACTTCGACCGAATACGCCCAGCCGGGTACATCAGCCACGGGCTGCGTTTCGACCGCAACCACTGGCGCAGCGCCGACGAGGATCTCGTTCAGTTTCGTCCGACAAATCAGTTGCGCCGTGGTCATATCGGCCGCATCCTCGGCATTTCTCGTGCCCACGAAGGCCATCTGCCCGAGCACGATCAGGCAGGCCAGCAGAATGGCCGTGGCCAGGATGACCTCCAGCAACGAGAATCCGGAGCGGCGTCTTTGCTGCATCTAGAGGTCCTCCAGCCGTTGGTCATTTTCCGTCTCCAACCGTTGGACCTCGCCGATATTGACGGTGCCCGTTAACCCGCGCAGAGACACTTCAATTACGTAACGTCGAGTTCCCAGCCGAAGACGTGCATTCAACGTCCGGCCGTTGGGATAGAAGACGATCGGCGCGGACCACGCCTGGCTAATGTCATCGCCGCCCAACTCTCCGCCGAGATCGGTTTCCGGTTCCGCATCCGGATCGAAGAAGATGATATCGCTGGGCAGCTCACGCTGTGGCGACTGGTCTTGATCCAGGTCGCGGTCCGGCAGACGATCGTCGCCTCGTGCGTCGCCCGGCGTCATTAGCCCCAATTCGTCGGCCGTTTCGAAATCGCTACCGCTTGCCACTTCGTAAGAGCCCGTGCCTGGCTGGTAGCGAAAAAACCAAACGCTGCCCGACTGAATAGCATTCAATCGAGCCTCGAGCAATTGGACTCGCAACTGCCTGGCTGCGTCGCGGAGTTGGCCCGTCTGCGACAATGTGCGCAACGAAGGCCACGCAAGGCTAACAACCATAGCCAAAATGGCAAGGACAATCAGCAGTTCCAGCAACGTAAAGCTGCGACGTCGCCGAACCGTCCCAGAAGCGTTGCACATGGTTCTGCCAGCCTGTGGGCCAGGCTCCGCCCGACGCAATGTGTGTTCGTCCCATTCTCCCCGGGATTTAGAACTCGGGCTCGGGGGGGGCGCCGCCGCCGGAATCGAAACCGGTATCGATGTCGATGTCGAGATCCTCCTCAAAATCGCCGGGCTCACCATCTTCGCCGGTCCCGGAACTCAGATTGCTGATGTCGTCCTCGGTGCCGTCTTCCTCATCCGGTCCCATGGACCAGATTCTTGGCCTATCTCCGCCCTCGTACTCATACAGGTACTCGTGGCCCCACGGGTCTGTCGGTAGCGCTTCTGCGTCCAAGTAGGGACCCTTCCAACCGGACACCGTCGAATCGTCGCCGTCGCTGGGCGGAGCGATCAGTGCCTGCAGGCCCTGCTCGGTGCTGGGATAGTCCTTGTTGTGGAGGCGGTATTGGGTCAGCGGCCCCTTAAACAACCCGATCTGCGTTTTGGCCGTATTCAGGT
The DNA here is from genome assembly GCA_016784735.1 of Pirellulaceae bacterium. GTDB lineage: Bacteria > Planctomycetota > Planctomycetia > Pirellulales > Pirellulaceae > JADHUC01. The sequence continues at coordinate 4,157 of JADHUC010000060.1, forward strand.
CCGCTTCGTCCGACGCCCCAAGGAACTGAGGAACCACCAGGGCAACCAGCATTACCAGGATCGCGAGAACGATCAACAGCTCGACTAGTGTAAAGCCCCGACGCCGTCGTTTCATGAAGTACCTCGTCATATCTTCCCCCTCGGTTTTGTTGCGGGCCTCGCGCGTCCGTTAGCGACCGTTTCGCACAGTCGCGCCTCGTCAGCCCATCGTGGTTATCGTGTCGAATATAGGCAGGAGCAGTGCAACGAGCACAAATCCCACCAAAACTCCCATAATCAAGAGCATCGCCGGCTCGGCCAGTCGAACCATCACGTCCATCTGCCGAGCCGTCTTCCGGTCGATGCCGTCGGCAATACTAACTAACACTTCGTCCAGGTTATTGGCCTCTTCGGCCACTCGGATCATGGCCATCACGGGCTTCGGGACCAAGCCGCACTCGGCCAGTGGGCGAGACAGCGTTTCGCCAGCCGAAACGTTCTCTTTGGAATCCCGAATGGCCTGAGCCAATACGCGGTTGCCCGCCGACTCGCTGCTAATATCCAATGCCCTCAACAACGGCACGCCGTTGCGCAACAGCGTTCCGAGGATGCGGCAGAAACGGGACACAGCATAGCCGTGAAAAATCGGGCCGGCTACGGGAATCTTCAGTTTCCACCGGTCGAGCAGCAAGCGGCCTCGTTCGGTGACCACGGCGCGCTGCATCCACAGAAAGCCAAAGACCATCGCCACAAGGACAAACACTCCGTACTTCCCCAAAAAATCGCTCAGGCCCAGAAGGATAACCGTCGGCAAAGGTAATCCCCCCCCTTTCTGCTCCAGACGTGCAAACAGGTCGGCGAACATGGGAACAAAAAAGACAATTAGCACGATGGTGATCGTCAGCCCTAACGTCGCCAGGAAGGTTGGATAGATCATCGCGCCGGTCACACGGGATTTCAACTCCTGTTGCTTGTCCAGAAAGACGGCCGTCCTCTTCAACGCCTCTTCCAGAAAGGCCCCTTCGGAACCGGCGCGGACCATGCTGACCGTCAACTCGCCAAACACCCTGGTGTGTTTGGCAAAAGCGTCGTCCAACGCTGTCCCTTCCGACACCTGATCCCGCACGTCCGTCAGGATCTCGGCCAGCCCGGGATGCGGGCATTGGCTGGCCAATATGCTTAGGGCCTCCAGCAGGGCGACCCCGTTTTCGAGCAGATCGGCCAACTGCGAAAGCTGCGCCGACAGAACGGACGTCTTGACCCGTCTTTTCGGAATCCACTGTGGCTTGGTCTTCTCGGCCACGTGCAAAGGAAACAACGCTTGCTCGGCCAGCGCATTGAGCGTTTCCCGCTTGTTCGACGCGGTCATAGTGCCGGCAACGTCTTCGCCGGCCAGCGTTCGGGCAGTGTAAGCGAATTCGGGCATGGCCCAGGGCTTCAGTCGGTCTTGGTCACACGGATAACTTCTTCCACGGTGGTTTGGCCGCGGCACACCTTTAGCCATCCGTCTTGCCGCAGCGTCCTCATGCCCGCGTCCATTGCGGCCTTCTTGATAAGGGTTGTCGGCGCCCGCTCGCTGGCCAACCGGCGGACCTCGTCGTTGGTGGCCAGCAACTCGAATATGCCCATCCGCCCACGGTATCCGGTGTCTCGACAGTGGCGGCATCCCACCGCCCGATGGATCGTCGCGCCGCTCCGCAAGCAGGTCTCCAACGGAAAATCCTCCGGCACCTCTCCCGGTACCGGCACATGCGGTTCACAGCACTCGGGGCACAGCTTCCGCACCAATCGCTGGGCCATGATGCCTTCCACGGTGCTGCACACGAGGAACGGCTCGACGCCCATATCCACCATTCGCATGAAAGCGCCGGCCGCGTCGTTGGTGTGCAGGGTACTGAAGACCATGTGCCCGGTCAGAGACGCTTGAACCGCGTTTTCCGCCGTCTCCAAATCGCGGATTTCGCCCACCAACACGACATCCGGGTCGTGCCGCAGAATGCTGCGCAAACTAGTGGCGAACGTCAGGCCGACTTTGGTGTGTACCTGGATCTGATTGATGCCGTCCAACTGGTATTCGATCGGATCCTCGGTAGTGATGATCTTGGTCTTCTCGTCCTTGATTTCGCTTAAGGCACTGTACAGCGTGGTCGTCTTACCCGAACCGGTCGGTCCCGTGACCAGGATGATGCCGTGCGGCTGGCTGATCAACTGGCGAAACTGCCCGTAAACGTCCTCGTCCATACCGATCCCGCGGAGCGAGAAATTCATGCGATCCTTGTCCAGGATTCGCATGACGATTCCTTCGCCGTGCAGCATGGGGATTATCGAGACGCGGAGGTCGATCTCGCGGCCGGCGACTTTCAGCTTGATGCGCCCATCTTGCGGCACTCGCCGTTCGGCAATGTTCATCTTGGCCATGATCTTCAGACGACTGATGATCGCGGCCTGAAAGCGATTGATTTGGGGTGGAGCGGGTTGCCTCTGCAAGACGCCGTCGATCCGGTACCGGATCTTCACGCCTTCGGTCTGAGACTCCAAGTGGATATCGCTGGCACGCGCTTCAATGGCTTCGACCAGGATCTCATTGACCAGCCGTACGACCGATGCCTGCTGTGCGGCCTCGGCCGCTTCGGATTGGTCCCATTCGACCTCGTCCAGTATTTCGATCTGGTCGTTCTGTTGCTCGCGGGTGGCGATCAAGTCTTCGACGGTTTCGGCACCCACGCCCAGGTGTGTCTTCACCAACCTGGACAACTCGTCCGGCAGCGTCACGACCGGCGCGACGCTCACTCCCACGGCCGCGCTGATGGCATCCAATGCGTGCAGATTGAAGGGATTGGCTGTGGCCACGACCAGAGATCCATTGTTCCGGCCGACCGGGAACACGCCGTAGCGGTGAATGAACTTGAGCGGGAAGCGAGCCAGTTCGCCGTGATCGACTTGGGCGGTACCCGTTTCAAGAAAGTCCATGCCCAAGGCTTGTCCCAGAGCCTTCAGCACTTCGGTTTCGCTCGCGAATCCGAGATCGGCGGCCAGTTCGTCCAGCCGCCCCTCCGATTCCAAAGCTTCGCGCGCCATGTCCAACTGGCGCGCGCTCAAGGTCGCAGTACGAAAGGTAGTTTGGGCTACGATCATCGCACTTAAGAATCACGCAATGGTTTAGATCGGCCATTCCACCATTGATCCCAATGGAGACCAACGGTTACAGAATCTTCCCTGATCCGCCGCTGTTTATTGTGAGTCGTTCATCACCGGCCCGGTTTGTATCCCCGAAGGCCGACGAGTTTTTCAGGTAGGCAATTAAGAGGCAGGGTGACCCGAGGAGGCAACAACTTCCCAAGGCCACTGTCTCAGTAACGAATGACGACGCTGTCGTTGTCGCTGATACTCCTTCTGGTCATTGTACTTACCGCACGTCAGGCGTCAATACGAGAGCGTTGTTTTCAGCTAGCGTCAGGCGACTGGCCGTAATCGTACTTCTGGATGAAAAGGTGCCACTGCTTAGTTATTCTGTCGCGCAAGTCCGGCGATAATTGATATCGGTCCTTCTTGTAGCCCGCCTTTTTAGCCGCGTACTTCTCCAACTCAGGCAGCACCTTTTCGAATTCCTCCAGGCCAAGTCGATCGTAGATCAGGCGAACTTGACCAACCGGATCCTTGGTCAGGTCCTCGTAACGCACCTCGCAGAATCGCGATGGGTCGATCAGGTCACGGGTCTGTTCAAACACTTCGTACATGTGCTCGAAGGTGTCCAGAACGTGATCTTCGATTCCCTCGAACCGTGGCACCTGGACGTGCTGATCCTCGCTCAGGCGTCTCCATGTCTTGATCATCGAAGGGAAGACTTCATACGGATCGCGAACGATGTGCACAAATTGCGCGTTCGGAAACAACTCCAGCAGGATCTTTATTCTGCACGTGTGCGGAGGCGATTTCAGGACCACTCGCTTTGGCTCTTGGAGCGTCACGCATTTGAGGAACCAGACAAACGCTTTCTTCCAGCGTGCAACCATCTCGGGTGGCACGTCTTCCATGTCGAGATAAGGCTGGTACGCCTCTCGATCGTTGGGAAAGGCAAATTGCAGGTAAGGAGACGGCACGCCCATACAGCACAGCGCAAATTCGTCTTCTTGCGGGTTTTCCCAAGCAATCTGCATGGCGTCCATCGGTCGCCTTGGCGGCATCAGCAGCCGCAGCCACCAGGCGATAAGACGCCTGGAAACAAGAAAATGGTTCGGCGCAAAACAATGGTACGTGTCGGGATACGTGTGCCGCGGGTCGCGGACCATCAGTTCGTGCAGTAGTGTCGTTCCCGATCGCCAATGACCGATGATAAACAGCGGATCATGCTCGATCTCGGTGCGTTTGATTCTGCGGCCGTAGACCAGAATCTGAATCAGCCTCAGACACGAATTCATCACGCTGAGCGGAGCCAGAATCAGAACCATGCTCCAACGCTTTGGTGAAATGGCAAAACGACGGCGGACGAGCATGCCGAACAGCCCCGACACGGTCATGCCGCTCCAAACTCGGGGGTTCCAGGAACGCATGCGGAAACCCGCTGATTCGTTTGGTGCCTGTTTGTCTCCCCGCTTCGCCATTTCGGATCCTCGTCAATCGTCCGTGTCGTAGAATCGTTGCCCCTTCTCGGCCGCCTCCAACAACAGAGGCGTCGGGCGCATGCGGTTGCCCAGATGCTCAAGCGGACGGAGCATGGTGACGATCTCGCTCGCGCCAACACAGTCTCCCCAATATAGTAGCCCACCACGCGATTGAGGGAATCCCAGACCGAAAATCACACCCAAATCCACCAGCCGTGGATCGGCCACGGTTTTCTCCTGAACGACTCGCGTTGCTTCCAGCAGCATCGGCAGAAATAGCCGGCTGGCAATCGTTTCCTGATTATGAGGCTGCACTTCGTCGGCCCAACGGGCAATGATCGCGTCGACCGCAGGATCCGGATTCGGCTTGGCGTCGGGCGAGCGGTCGTCATAAGCGAAGAACCCGGCGCCCGTCTTGCGCCCCAAGCGGCCGGCCTTGACCATTGCCACCAGCAGAGGCGAAGTTGGCAGGGTATCCGGATACGCCCCCGCGAAAACCCAGCCACAGTCCAACGCGGTATCCAGGCCGATCTCGTCCAGCAGCGCGAAAGGCCCCAATGCCATGCCAAACTCGACGGCGGTTTGCTCAACGGCCTCGATCGTCGCACCCTCGATCAGCAGTCCCATCGCCTCGGCCACATAGGGCAACAGCAGGCGGTTGATCAGAAAGCCGGGACTGTCATTCACGACCAGCGGTATCTTGCCGATGGCGTCGGCGTAGGCCACGGCCGTCGCAAGGGCCGATCCGCCGGTGTCTGGTCCACACACGATCTCGACCAGAGGCCGCTCGTGGACCGGGCGAAGGAAATGGATTCCGCAGAAGCGTTCGGGAGCTGCCAGACTGGCGGCAAGTTTCGCTATGGATATGGTCGACGTGTTCGACGCAAGAACCTTGATGCTGTCCAGTTTCGCTTCGAGTTCGGCAAACAACGGTCGCTTGACGAAGGCATCCTCCGTGACTGATTCAATGACCAATTCGCAAGGGGCAATCGCTTTGATGTCTTCTGCCGTCTGGACCAGCCGCGCGGAGTCTGACGCGGGTTCCCTGTCACCGGGGCTGCCACCGGCACCGAGCGCTGCCGTCAATTCTTCCGGAAATCGAGCCAGTGCGTCCTCCGACGAATCCGTGACAATGACTCGCAGGCCGCACCGGGCGCTAGCGGCCGCAATCGCTGCACCCATCATTCCGCCGCCGACGATTCCCACGGATTCGACCGCGCCGACGCCAGCAGATGCGCAAGTATCTCGAATATGCTGTCGATTGAATTCGACCAGTGCGTCTACGTTGGCGCGAGCCTGTGTTATCTCGTCTGCACCGGTCGGTGGTTGGAAGTAGTCAGACAACGTAGCGATTTCCGTCCCCAGTCTCACCGAATTACAGAACGATCCGAAGCAGCAAGCACCTGGGGCAAATGATATCTGCCGAGCCGATCGAAGGCAATGCGAACAAAAGGGTTTGAGGTACCGTCGAAAGCAGCTATCTTAGCGTGCTGTGCCGGCGCCTTGTGCATACGGTAGGTCCCGCCTGCCGGGCGGGACCTGGTGCCGCTCGGCAAGCGGCACCTACTCTGACAACGCCTCGGACGCGTTTGCGTCCGACGATCGGCCACAGAAAGGGATACAGATGTTTGGATGGAAGAGAACGCTGCTTCAATGGAGTCTTCCGGTTTCTGTTGCCTACGCCTGCATGGCGGTGATGGCTCTCGCGCAGGACGGTGAACCTACAGTGGCGAATCGCCCCGGACCCGTGTACGCGAAGAAGGCAAACCTGCAGGAGACGATGCTCGCCGCAAGAGCCTCGTGTGCCGAAGCCGAATCGGGACAGGCGGAAGCGCGCGCCAAAGTCAAGCTCGAACCGTGGCATCTGGCCAGCGTGCCGATTGCGGACCAGCAGCTCGCGCAGTCAAGGATTGATTTTGCGGCGAAGACGGTAGACGCCGACCCCTGTTGGGTGCAGAAGCCCGAGTGGAAGGACGCCAAACCGTTCGACTTCCCGGGAACCGTGGCCGTCCTTGCTCGTACGATCGTGGCCGAAGAGGCCGTTCTACTGACGGTTGGCGTCGGAGGCGGTGACCGGCTGGAGCTTTTCATAAACGGCCAGCAAGTGCTATCGGCGGGTACGGCGATAACGTACGCCCGTTACGGCACGAGCATGCGGTTGGACGGCAGCCGAGTGGATCAGATCGTCTGCCGATTGCCGCTTTTGGCTGGCGAGAACCATCTGTTGATGAAGGTCCGCCAAGAGTCGCCCGGACCCCGCCAGGCGTTCTTTTCGCTGACGCCAAATCCGGTGCCTTACTTGTGGCGGCAGATTGAAAAAGACTTTCCGCGACGAACGAATCGGCTGCTCGATATTGTCCGATTCGACTGGTTTGAAACGGAAGGTTGGTTCGCTCAAACGGACCTTCGATTCGAGCGACAACTGCTTGCACGAATTCAGGGAGAACTCGGCCGGCGAGGTGCGCCGATCAGCGGACGACTGCAAGAACTCGGCGCAGACGACGTGCCGGCCGACGATCAACGGTGGCTTGATCTGTGTGTAACCGCCGCCGAGTACTACGCCGCGATCGAGACTGTCGACAAGTTGCGTGCATCGGTCGAATCACTGGAGGCAACGTTCGCAGACGAATATCCGGGCGAGCAATTCCTGGCCCGCGTTGGCGAGCTGGAAAGGCGACTCACGGCGAAGGCCGCGGATCGGGTCGATCCGTGCGACGAGGCATCACGACAGCTTCTTGCGGAACTGGATTCGTCGCGCCGGGAAATGCTGGTTGACGCTAACCCGTTCTTGAAGGGCCGAAAACTCCTTTTCATCAGGCGTTACACTTACGACTCGCAGCACTTCTACGACGACTACTATCACGGCTTGCACAAATACGGCGGCTGCATCTGCACCTTGTCGATCGACGACGGAAGGGCGCAGGAGGTGCTTCCAGATCTATCCGGCGGGGTGTTCGACCGTTTCGATCTGTCGTTTGATGCCGAGCGGATCGTGTTTTGTTATCGCCCGCCGAAACCGGAAGGCTTTCGGATATGGGAGGCTAACGTCGACGGCAGCGACGTGAAGCAATTGACCTTCGAGCCGGACGACGAAGATGACCGCATGGCGCGTTACAGCCTGCATCCGATGAGCGCATCGGCCACGAACCCGGCTTTGCACGGTCACTGGACCGACGACATGCATCCGTGTTACCTGCCAACTGGCGAGATCGTGTTCGCCTCCAGTCGCTGCGAACGCACGGCCGTCTGCGGCGGCCATACTTTGCCGTGTACCGTCCTTTATAAAATGAACTCCGACGGAACGGGCATGCAGCGTATTTCGCAGAGCATGCTCAGCGAGTTTACGCCCGCCGTCCTCGAAGATGGCCGCGTCATCTACACGCGTTGGGAATACGTCAACAAAGGAATCGCGGCCATACAACCGCTTTGGGTCATTCGGCCCGACGGCTCTGCCTCCGAAGAAATCTATGGCGACAACATCCGAGATCCGGGCGTGTTCTATCAAGCTCGCCAAGTGCCGGGCCACGCGAATCTGATCGTCTCGAACGGCTGCGGTCACGAACCGCTGTCGGTCGGCGAGGTTCTCTTGCTCGACCTTCACAAGAATAAGCGCTCGGTGGAAGCGATGATCAGTCTGACTCCGGATACCGAGGTTCGCGAACTGCGCGGATTCTACCAGCGACGTAACGGCCGGTGGCAAAAGGATGATGTGTACGGGCCGTTCTATTGCGATCCGTTTCCCCTTTCCGACAAGTACTTCCTCGTGTCCTGCAACCCTGACAAGCGATACAACGACGAATCGGCTTACGGCATCTATCTGCTGGACGTGTTCGGGAATCTGGTGCCTATCTACGATGATCCGCAGATGTCGTGTTTTGTCCCGACACTACTTGCACCTCGACCGAAGCCTCCGGTCTTGCCGTCGCACTCGATGCCCGGAGCGATCGCCGAAGACGAGAAACAGAGCCCGGCGAACCAGTCGGCCGAAGCGGAAGCCACCGTATTGCTGACGGACGTGTACAACGGGCTTCCGGGCGTCGAACGCGGCGACGTGAAGCATTTGCGAGTCCTCAGACAAATCCCGCGTCCGTGGTCGGTTTGGCCTAATGCCGCAGATGATCGCTTTCCGGGCCAGATGGTCGCCGTAAGCTGGCACAGCCATATCTGGATCGCCGTGCTGGAAGGGGTTGTGCCGGTGCACGAAGACGGCTCGGCCTATTTCACGGTGCCGGCCGATGCGAATATCTACTTCCAAGCGTTGGACGAAGACTTCATGGAAATCCAACGCATGCGGACTTTCGTGAACTTCCGTCCCGGCGAACAACGCGCATGCATCGGTTGCCACGAGCATCGGACCCAGGCGCCGACCGGGCGGCTGAGCGATATGCCCCTTGCGCTTGCCCATCCGCCCACAAAGCCGGGCCCGCAGCCAGGCGACATCGCACCGCGACCGTTGCACTACGAGGCCGACGTGCAGCCGATCTTCGACAAGCATTGCGTTTTGTGCCATGGGAACGAAAAGCCGGATGGCGAACTTGCGCTGACCGCAGATCTGACGACGCACTTCAATCGTTCGTACGAACAGATCATGAGCAAGGAATTGATCAAGACGATCCGTGAATGGCAATCGCCGCCGGGTCAGGGTGGCGGATGGCGTTGGTCCATGGAACACGCTCCGACGATTCCGCCGTACAGCTACGGATCGCACGCCAGCAGCCTGATCGAGATTCTACGCAAAGACCACTACGACGTGCGGCTGTCGCAGCCGGAACTGGTGAAACTGGTCACGTGGGTCGACACCAACGGACAGTATTATGGTTCCTACTTCGGCTACAGAAACGTACGGTACAAGGACCGAAAGGAGTTCCGGCCGAATCCCACATTGAAGTCGGCCTATGGCACGCGACCGGGCATGGAGCGGATCGAGCCGCTGGACCCCGTGCCTGCGGAACTCCTGGCCCATTGGACGTTTGACGAAGGCCAGGGGCAGACGGCCCGTGACCAATCTGGCAGCGACCATCACGGCACCGTCGTCGGCGCGAAATGGACCAAGGGCAAGCTGGCCGGCGCGCTCCAATTCACCGGCAACGCGGATCACGTCCGCGTGGGCGACATCGACGGCACGTTCGACGCGCTGAGCATTGCCTTATGGGTCCGCGCCGACTCGCACAAGAACCGATGGAATCCGCTTCTGTTCTGCGATACCTGGAGCGAATACGACTTGCACCTGAGCGTCTTGAACACGGGCCACGCCAACGTGGCCATCCATCCCGTTTCCGCTGGCGCGTACCATCGAGCGTCCGAGGCCACGGTCGGCGACGGAGCGTGGCATCACATCGCCTTGGTGTGCGATCAGCGAGTTGGCGGCTTCCTGCGCTTTTACGTCGACGGCCAGGCGGATCGCAAGTACCTGCGGTACGGAGTCGATATGCCGGTCCGCCTGACCGGAGTCCGGATCGGAGGGTACAACGTATGGGAGAAGAATCCCGGCGCGAACTTCCACGGTTCGCTAGACGATTTCCGCATCTACCGCGGCATGCTGACCGACCGCCAAGTGGCCGAACTGGCCAAGGACCCCGAGTGCCGCCGAGAGGGCCAATCCAGCAAGTGATTTGAGCGTTTGGAGACAAAGGGGAGCACGTCCAATTGTGGTTCGTAGGACTTGTTTTCTAGCTGCGCCACTGCTGGTCACAATTGCCCGGAGCCGGTACGATGAGGGGGCACTTGTTTCAATCGAAACGGCCATGGGCGCGGAAATCACATGACGATCAAGACACAACGACGACGGTCAGACCGCTCGGACGCGCTTGTACCTGGTGATCGCTTGACACGCGTCGAGGGTGATGTTGGCTTTTCGCGACACAAGCACAGCGACCGACACACCGTGATTCCATTTCATGCGTCGACGCAGGCGCATTGCAGAGGATGGAAATGGCAAGTGTTGTAACCATACAAAAGAAGCTTGGAGCCTATTACACACCCGAAGAGGTGACTACGACGCTTGTGCGCTGGGTGGTTCGAAACGAGACCGATTGGTTGCTTGACCCGGCGTGCGGAGACGGGAGGTTCCTCGCAAATCACCAAAACACGTTTGGAGTCGAATGCGATTGCTCGGGGGCCGTGAGCGCCGTTGAAAGAGCGCCCCACGCAACGGTCTACGTCGGCGATTTTTTCACGTGGGCGGAAGAAACTACTGCGCGCTTCGACTGCGCCGCTGGCAATCCCCCCTTCATTCGATATCAACATTTTCGCGGCGACTTGCGAGAAAACGCGCTTCGCGTGTGCTCCAAGATCGGGGTGCGTTTTTCAGGCTTAGCTTCGTCCTGGGCTCCCTTTCTGGCCGTCACAGCCAGTTTGCTGAAATCGGCCGGCCGAATGGCATTTGTCGTGCCGGCGGAAATCGGTCACGCACCGTATGCCGTCCCACTAATCAAATACCTGAAGAACCACTTCACTCGCGTTCAAATCGTTGCCATTCGTGACAAGGTGTTTCCAGATTTGTCCGAGGATGTCTGGATCTTGTTCGCCGACGGTTTTGGTGGGCGCACGAACGAAATCCTGTTCAGTGAGCGACAGCGGTTTCCTACTTCAGCCGTTCCTCCCAGAGGAAGACGGGTCACGGATGGCGAGTGGACACGATGGAACTGTCGATTGCGACCGATGTTGCTTTCCAGTGGAGTTCGTCAGTTGTACCAGGCAATGGTTGAGTCCAACGAAGCGGTCCGATTCCGTGCCGTTGCCCGGGTCGGAATTGGATATGTCACAGGCTCAAATGACTTCTTTCACCTGCGTCCATCAGAAGCAAGCATTTGGGAAATTCCCAGCAAGTGCTTATTGCCAACCGTTCGGAATGCACGATCTCTCCCACCGATCGTACTGGATGGCAAGACAATTCAGCATTGGCGAAGCCGAAACGAGCCCTATTTGCTGTTGCGCCTAACGCGGGGCGATTCCCTACCGGCCCCGGTTCGGGATTATTTGGATTCACCACCTGGGATCGAAGCACGCGCAGCCTATAAGTGTCGGCACAGGCGGCCTTGGTATGTTGTTCCAGACGTACGCATTCCGCACGCTTTCCTTTCCTACATGAGCGGGAAGACTCCCCAGCTTGCCGAAAACAAAGCGCGTTGCTCGTGTACGAATTCCGTTCACGCGGTCGAGATGATAAATGGCTGGCGCACCTCGACATTGCGAAAGGTGTGGCAGCATCCATTGGCGCATTTGAGCTGCGAGCTTGAGGGGCATCCGCTTGGGGGTGGGATGCTAAAACTCGAGCCAGGTGAGGCGGCCAACATCGTCTTACCGCTTCCACGGCTTAGCCTCGGCCAATCAGATTTGAATCTCATACATGACGGTATCTCAACGATGCAGGTGTGGCGACACTATGAATGAGTCAACCTTGGTAGGGCTACGTAAAGCGTTAACCGTTTTTGTCGACGCCGACCAGCACCAAAGTCAGGAGCACATCAAGCCTCTCCATAAGCACATTGGGTGCCGATTGGTAATCGAAGGCGGCTTCCATCCAGATATGATCATGCCACGGCCGCCGCTACGGGTCGAAACGGTTGGACGGGGCGCGAACCAGCCACACCGTCTTGTCGTTGATCCGGACGCCGCCCGCTCTGGAGAGCAGACCGTCCTGGGTGGTTTGAAGACAAAAAGCGTTGATGTCGTCGTGTCGACGCGCGATACCGGTCCCAGTTTGGCCGTCTCGGTGAAAGGTTCACTTAACGCCTTCCGAAATCTGACGAATCGCATGGAGGAAGCCGTTGGCGATTGTACCAACCTTCACCTTTCGTATCCGACATTGGTCTACGGTTTCTTGCACATCATTCGTGCGAATCGCGAAGGTGACGTTGAAAGACGCAATGACATAGCGATCCATGCAAACGGTGAGGTCGCCGAGGACATTAAGCGATATCACTCCGCGATGTCACGCTTGACGAACAGATCCGACCTGCGTAATGAAGCAAGCCGGTACGAGGCCATAGCCCTCGCACTGATCGAGACACAGGAACCGAATCGTGGAACCATAATGGATGGGTTTCCGAAGGCAGAAAGTACACTTCGTTTTGAGCGTTTTTTCGACGCTCTATATCGAAGTTACGACTTGCGCTTTGTCTACGCCGCACCTGCCATGCGACGAAAAACGGAGAGGTTGGAATGGGCACCGGATTCGCCAGCGCTCACGCAACCCAATATTCACGATTTTCAACCACGCATTACTCACGGTTAGGGCTCTTGCGTGCAAGAGTACAGCAAGACCCTATGCTTCATCGCTTGGCTCCTCCGCTGGCCTGAATGCCTTCTCACCGCTTTCGAAGGATAAACACGGCGTCTTCGGTTTCGGGGCCCAGCTCGACGGGGTTTTCGAATTCGTAGTGGAAATCGAAGACCTTGGCAATCTCCAACTCGGGCACGTCGGACACCAGCTTTTCAAACTGCCGCTTTGTGTAGGTTCGGAAGATGATTTCTTCGTTCAGTCGGAGAGTCTTGGTGGGCGTATACACGTCGCAAGTCATGCCGAGGCGTTCCTCTCGCCGGCGAAGATTACGTTCGGCGGTCCACATGTACGTGTTCACGCACAGATGGCCTCGACGAGCCGACCAGGATTCTTCCTCCAACGGTTGGCCCACCGTCGGAGTCAGATGGAAGCCGAGCACGTACAGCCCGCCTTTGTTGAGACAGTTGGCGATGCATTGCAGGTGGTCTTGAGCGGCCCGTCCGCTGACGAGATGCCGAAAACTGCCGATCGTGTTGAACGCGGCGTCGACCTTCCGGGGCAGCCGGAAATCGGCCATGTCACCGACGAAGGCGGATGCGGGAAACCCATGGCGTTCCAAGCGGCGATTGCAGTAGTCGACCGCGCGGGGATTCAAGTCCAAACCCGATACTTCGCATCCGGCTTTCGCCAGACGGTACATCAGTCTTCCGGTTCCGCAAGCGGGCTCGAACACGCGGCGGACTGTACGCCCGGCCAGGTTCTCGAAACAGGCAACCAGGAAATCAAACTCCGCTTTCCAGTCCGAGCCGTAGACCAGATCGTAGTACTTGGGATAGTCGTAAAGGCTCGCTTGGATGACTTGGTTCATGATGCTGAGCAACCTAACCGAACGGGCCGACCCGGTAGGTCCCGTCTGCCGGACGGGACTTCGCGGCGTGTGGCAACGTCGTGCGACGCTTCAGGTCCCGTCCGGCAGACGGGACCTACACGGAAAATCATCATCCGCAGAGTCTCAATCCTCCAGCCGCACCGCATCGCCACGTCTGATCACGCCGCCTGCGAGCACTTTGGCATAGACGCCAACGTGAGCTTTGTTCTGCTGTGCCGCCGTTCGCAGGACTCCCGGATCACTCGGTAGGTCGCCCTGGGCCAACGTCGTCATCACACAACGGGGACACGGCCCGGTAACACTGAATCGAACCTGGTCGCCGATGGCAACCGTACGCCCGATCCAGTCATTTTCTGGAAATTCCGCGTCCGGGGAACCCGACTCGACAACGATGTTCGGCCGGAACCTTCGCACCTCGAAACGCCCTTCCGGATGCGCCTTGCGCAGCCCGGCCATCGTAGCGGTGGTCAGCAGATGAATCGCCGCGCCGTCAAAGAAAGCCCCCGGCGGTATCGCCTCGTCGGTGACCGTGTCCTGGTGGTCCAAGCCTTCGATCTCAGGCCAATACTCCTCCAAGCTCGGCTGGTCGGGTGGAGACGTCTGCAGTGTAACCTGTCGGCCCAGCGCCGCGGATACGATTTGTTCCAGGTTGCTTTCATCGCTGGTTACCATGGTTCCATCCGGCAGCACGATTCGTACGGCAGGAATCGCTCCGCTCGCGTGCGGGGGCGCGGTGAAGGCGGCGCGGTAGTCGAAAAGCGCGGGCCACTTTCGCGGATTCTTGGCGCTGACCACTTTGCCGTCAGCCTGGTCTACCAGGGCATACGCGCGGTCGCCCAGTACGCCGCGTTCCGTAACATCCGTCGCGTTCAGCTCCTCGCCCATCATCGACTTAACGGGATACCTCCACAACGAAACTACCGATCCGACAACGCCTTGTGTTCCGTCCGACATTGTTTTTCTCCCTGTAAACGCAATCCGTAATCACTCACACGGTCTTAGCTCGTGCCTTCTTCTTGTCGCTCGTGTTGGGACTTGATGCAGGCTTGCTACGTTTCGCCGAGGTACGTTTGGCGGCGGCCCGCGGTCTCGCTCCGCGGAGCGACTCGAGCAGGCATTGGACTTGGCTATCGTCCGTTTCAGACGGACACGGCTTCAAGAGAAGTTGAGCGAGCGTCCAACGCGACAGGATCCCGACGATCGCTGCGTGTAACTCTGCACCCGCTTGGTGAAACGCGCATGTATTATCCAGTTCTTCGGCTTCCTGGCAGAAATCGCCCAGAATCGCTCCCTGGCAAGCTTCCACGATCGCCAGCAGAGAAATGTCGTCCGGCGAACGGTTCAGCGTGACACCTCCGGCAACTCCGCGATGAGCGCGAAGTATGCCCACCTTGACCAGGTGCCGCGCGACTTTCGCCAGGTAGGTCGGCGATTCCCCAAGCTGCTCGGCCATGTGCCTTGGCGAGATAGGTTGGCCCGAGCTGTCAAGCCCAAGGTAGGTCAAGGCACGGATTGCCGAAACAGAAGTCTTTGTGAACATGGCACGGCTGTACGATAAAAGCGATAGCTGTTGTCCTATTTACATCTTCGGGCCAACGTTGTCAAGCGACGGTGAAAGGACGTGTGCGCTGACTTGCATTCCCAAGCCGTGTTGGGCACGTTTGTCAAAGCTGTTCACCGTCATTCGGTGCCAGTCTTTTCCAATGCCTTCACCAGAGCGTTGCCTTTGGCCAGCGTGGCCAATGTGGCGTCTTGCAGGTAATCGCGGATTTCCCGATTGATCCTCTGTACCAGTTCGCCGAGCACGCAATCGTTGCCCTCGCAGATCTGTTTGGCCAGCAGGCATTGAGGCTCGCCCATTGGCCCTTCGATCGCTTCGTAAACGGTCAAAAGCTTGATACGACCAGCCGATTTGGCGAGCCGAAATCCGCCCTGAGGCCCGACCGCGGAATCGACCAGCCCGGCTCGCACCAGGCGTTGCATGACTTTGGCCAAGTGGTGGACGGAGGCCCCGAGTAGGTCGGCAATCTCTTGACCGGTAGAGCGACCCTCGCCTCGATTCGCCAACAATGCCATCGTATGGAGACCCAACGAGGCGGCCTCAGAGATCTTGACCAAGTTCACCACAACGACAACACTCCTCTTATTGACCGGCAGAAAGGACCTCTTTCGGAGCGTACCATCTCACAGCATGCTCGTCCATTGGGTTCAGCCAGCCGACGACCCCCGTTCCAGTCCCCTGGTCATGTCCTCGATCAGATCGTCTTTGGATTCGATGCCGACCGAGACTCGGATGTTTCCTTCCGTGATACCGGCAGCGCGTCGAGCGGCTTCCGGCATCGAAGCATGGCTCATCGTCTCGGGATGCTCGACCAACGAGGTGACGCCGCCCAAAGACTCGGCGAATTCGAATAGCTCGAGACCCTGGATCAATCGAAACGCGGCTTCGCTGCCGCCGTGAACGTCAAAGGCCAGCATTCCACCGAATCCCGACATTTGTTTGCCTGCCAAGGCGTGTTGAGGATGAGAACTCAAACCCGGGTAGTAGACGCGAGCGACCTCGGGGCGCGCATCCAGAAACTCGGCCAACGCCATGGCGTTGCGGGCATGGACTTCCATGCGGCAGGGCAACGTCTTGACACCGCGCAAAACCAGCCACGCATCCAGGGGCGAGCAACACGTTCCCAGCGCGTTCGTCAGAGCGGCGATCCGGTCGCCTGTCTCTTTGGTCTTCGATATCACGGCACCGCCAACCACATCGCTATGACCGTTCAGGTACTTGGTGGTCGAGTGCACGACGATGTCGGCCCCTAGTTCCAGCGGCCGCTGAAAGTACGGGGTCAGAAATGTGTTGTCCACGATCGTGACCAGACCGTGCTGCCTGGCGATGCTGCCAACCTGGGCGATATCGACGAGATTCAACAAGGGATTACTCGGCGTCTCGATCCACACGGCTTTCGTAGCCGAAGTGATCGCACGGGAGACGTTCTCGGGATCGCGCATGTCGACAAAGGAGAACTTCAGTCCGTGCGCGGAAAACACGTCGTCGAAAAGCCGGTAGCTGCCACCGTAGATGTCATGGCCGGCGATGATATGGTCGCCCGACTTGAACAAGTGCATGACCGTCACTTCCGCCGCCATGCCCGTGGCCGTAGCCGCCGCACTGATACCGCCCTCCATCGCCGCCAGACACTCCTCTAGCGCCGAACGAGTCGGGTTGGCCGTGCGGCTGTAGTCGTACCCTTTTGTCTGCCCCGGTCCCTCGAAGCGGAACGTCGACGTGAAGTAAAGCGGTGTCGTGACGGAATTGAAAGTCGCGTCTTTGCGAGTTCCCTCGTGAACGCAAATCGTCTCAATACGTCGCGATGTGCTTGACTTGTCGCTGTTCATTACCGATTACCCGCTGGGAGCGCACTGGAGTTGGCTTTGCAGCCATTGCAACCCGAAGCGTTAGCGAGGAATGGGGGCCGAGAACCGCTTTCGTCCTCGCTAACGCTTCGGGTTACGATAACTAGCATGCCGCTCGATCTTGCGCCGTTCGACTCACCTTGTTCTATGTGTCCACACTCTCGAAGCAACCCGACAGCCTATCCTGAGAACTGTTTTCCGGATAGTTGCCTGTTTCCAGTTGACCGAGAGAAATATTTAGGTATAACGGTACCTGAATGCTCCTTTCGCGTCAATGCATGATGGTCGAGATGGTCTCGATCATACTCCCGATAGGAATTCCCAGTAAACAGCCCGCCTGCGAGTGCGTCGCTGGCACGGTCGCCCGATACGGGGGCCTTGCCAGGGCGGCAACCTCAGCACGGGGGGCAAGGAGATGATGAGATGCAACCGTTGGAGACCTTACGGAATGAGCACGGTCTGATCCGGCAGTTCTTGGACAATCTGGCTTTGGCAGTGGCAGAACTGGAGAACGAAAAACGTCCCCCGAAGGAATTCTTCGAAATGGCGGTGCTGTTCGCCAGAACGTTTGCCGACACGTTTCATCACATCAAGGAAGAACACGTGATGTTCGTTCGCTTGGCCCAGAAGAACAGCGGAGCCATCGACGGGCAGATCGAGTCGTTGCGGCACCAACACGATCGAGGGCGCAACTACATTTCCGCGATTTCGGACGCCCTCGATGGCTACGGCGACGGTAAGCCAATCCCAACCAGCGACGTTTTAGAGAATACTGCCGCGTACATCGCCCTGCTTCGGAATCATATTCACAAGGAAGACCACGTGTTCTTCCCCATGGTCCAGGAAGAGCTGTCCGACGAGGAACAGACGGAGTTGGAGGGGGAGTTCGAAAAGGCACGCCAAAAGGCTGGTGAGAGCACCTTTGAAGACAGCCATAAGCTCGTCGTGGACATGGGCTCGTTGTTGGTTCACCTGTAATCGATGACGCGAACCGGCAAAGAAACTGTCTTTGGCCATCCGCGCGGGGACGGAGAAAGGGGCCCACGCGGCCTGGAACTATTGGTGATCGGAGCCACGTTGTGCGTGACACATACTGTTCTCGCTTGCTCAGTCAATAGAAGTACGATGACGCATTCGCCGGGTTTGAGACAACGACATCTTCAGGGCGAGATCATGGATCAACCGGATCTTGAATCCGGTCGGCATGACTTGGCCCTTCGTGGACTGGCGCGTGTTAACCGGTGGAGCAATGCTAGTCGAATCCTGTGGCGTCCCCTGGCTGAATTGGCACGAGAAACGGGCGGTACCTTACGCGTGCTTGACTTGGCGACGGGCGGCGGTGATCTTCCCATTACGCTCTGGCGACTAGCCAAGCGCGCCGGTTTGCCGATCCATGTCGACGCGTGCGACGTCAGCTTGCGGGCCGTCGATTTCGCTCGCCGCCAGGCGGAGTCTCAAGGGGCTGACGTGCGGTTCTTCGAGCTGGATGCACTGACCGATGAACTCCCCGACGGCTACGATGTCGTGGTCAGCTCGCTGTTCCTACATCACCTGGACGATTGCCAGGCCGAACGCTTGTTACGTCGCATGGCTGCAGCCGCCAAGAAGATGTTCCTGGTGAACGATCTGGTTCGCAGTCTTGCCAGCTTGCTCATCACCCACGTTGGCACGCGCGTCCTTTCCCGGTCTGATGTGGTTCACACGGACGGCCCGTTATCGGTGAAAGCAGCGTTTACTGTCAACGAGGTCAGTGAACTCGCCCGGCGCGCCCAGCTCGACCGCGCCGTGATCCGACGGCATTGGCCTTTCCGCTACTCGCTCACGTGGAGGCGGCCGTGACCCTTCGTGCGACGCTTGACTTGGTTCAAGCAGGAGAAGAAGTGTGGGATGTGGCCGTGGTTGGGGCAGGGCCGGCCGGCGCGATGGCGGCTCGCGAGTTGGCAAGGCTTGGCGCACGCGTGCTGCTGGTAGATAAAGCATCATTTCCGCGCCAGAAGGTCTGCGGTTGTTGCCTGAACCGCTGCAGCCTATCCACGCTCCGGTCTGTTGGACTGGGAGATCTTACCGAGCGACTGGGCGCGGTGACGGTAGATCGGTTTGATCTTGCGGTGGGCGGCCGCCACGCTCGATTGCGATTACCTGCCAGAACGTGCGTATCGCGCGAAGCATTCGACGCAGCCCTAGTTGCGGCGGCAATTGAATCCGGAGCCGCCTTTCTGCCCGAAACGCGGGCTCGGCTCGGCAGATCGGACGAGGATAGTCGACAACTGGTCCTGTCCCAAAAGGCTCAGACATGCACCATTTCAGCAAGCGTACTGCTGGCCGCCGATGGGCTTGCAGGTCAACTATTAGGCAAGGACAGCAGTATCAGCGTTCGGATTCGACCCGGGTCTCGAATCGGTGCCGGCGTTGTCACACGTGCAGACGACGGCGTCTACGACCCAGGCACGATCCACATGGCATGTGATCGCGACGGGTACGTCGGGCTGGTGCGGCTCGAAGACGGTCGGCTGGACATCGCCTCTGCGATGGACCCGGCGCTGGTAAAACGTTCCGGCGGATTGGGGCCTGCCGCCGAGCTAATCATTGCGGAAGCGGGCTTCCCGCCAGTACCGAACCTGACCGAGGCCGCCTGGCGAGGGACACCGCTGTTGACGCGCCGCGCCATTCCGCCCGCGTGCCATCGAGCATTCGCCATCGGCGATGCAGCCGGCTACGCGGAGCCGTTTACCGGCGAGGGCATCGCTTGGGCCCTGGCTGCCGGTGCGTCGGTCGCGCCGCTTGCCCAGCGGGCGGCCAGTCGGTGGCAGCCGTCGTTGATCGATGAATGGTCCCGCGAATACCGGCGGCTGTTTCGCCGGAAGCAATGGATCTGCCTGGCAATCGCGAAAGCTCTGCGGCACAAGACGCTGACTCGAGCGGCAGTGGCCGCGCTATCGCGAGCCCCCGCGTTGGCCTCGCCCATCGTTCGCTTACTCGATCGCCCCGTTCGACGCCAATAGTCGCCGTGTTCTCCGAACTCGGCTCCTTTTCTTACCGACCTCGGAGAGGACGGCGACCTTTCGAGATGTTACAATTTGCGGGCGAGGTCGACACTGTGCCGATCCACGAGTAAGGTGTACTGAGCGTGCGTAGTGCAACAGGCGTTCATCAAGCAACAGGAGAGTACTCGAATGAGTTGCATACCGGCAAAATCGAACCAGGCAATAGTTGTGGCAGCAGTAACGGTCGTTCTGTTGTTTACTGCAGGACATTCGCGCGCAGCCGAGGTGACCATCTCCAAGGCCGACGGCAAGGCGGTGGTGAAGATTGATGGGGAACTGTTTGCCGAATACGTCTTCGAAGGACATGCGAAACCGATTCTGTATCCGATCATCGGACCAACCGGGGTCGCAATGACTCGGCACTACCCGATGAAAGAGGGCGTCGACAACGAGGCTCTCGATCATCCGCACCAAAAGTCGTTGTGGTACACGCACGACGACGTGAACGGCGTTCAGTTCTGGGCGGAGTATCCGCGTAGGGAAGGCCAGCAATTCGGTCGAATCGTACAAGCGGAAATCGAGGTCGAGGGAAACGAGATTAAGGCGAAGAACGATTGGGTGGCCCCGGACGGCAAAATCGTCTGCTCCGATAGTCGGATTGTCACGTTCGGAACGACCCCGGCCGGCCGCTACATCGACTTTCAGATCACCCTTCAAGCCTCTCACGGGGACGTCACGTTCGGCGACAACAAAGAAGGTACCATGGGAATCCGCACGCACCCGCTGCTTCGACTTCAGAACGACGAGCGACGCGGAAACCACACGGCCAAAGGCAGTGCGATCAACAGCGAGGGAGTCGAAGGAAAAGAGATTTGGGGGAAACGGGCCAAGTGGGTCGACTACTGGGGCCCTATCAACGAGAAGGTCGTGGGGATCGCCATCTTCGATCATCCGTCGAATCCGCGTCATCCAACGTGGTGGCACGCCCGGTACTATGGCTTGGTCACGGCCAATCCATTTGGTGCCCATGCTTTCGAAAAGAAGCCGGAAGGCACAGGCGACATGCGAATTCCATCCGGCGAGAGCGTAATGTTCCGCTATCGGTTTCTCTTTCACATCGGAGACGTCAAGCAGGCGAATATCGAGGGCGAGTACGAATCGTTCGCCAAGACAGATTAGGGCCGGATCCAGCAACATCGGAACCAGTCTTTGTAGGGTGGGCCAAGTCTTCGCGGGCCCACCGGAAGGTGCGTTCCATTTTGTTTCGCTCTGTCATCCGAACGATGCTCGCGTGATTGCCTGGTGAGCGGTTTTCGGTGGGCCCGCGAAGACTTGGCCCACCCTACGGGGACGCAGCATGAGACTACGTCGCTTCAAGGCGCCACCGTGCCGTCCGAGCTTCCGATGGTCCCGGTGTTGGAGGACGTGATGACGTAATCGAGATCGTCGCCCGGCGCGTCTTGCGAGAAGTCGTAGTTGAATTGCCCCAAGGGGACCGCATTCGAACTACTGTTGCCGCCCAACCGAACCTCGAAGGGGCCGGCACCAGCGGCGAGGCGGGCGAAGAACTCGCGGTTCACGTCGCTGTTATTCGCCTGGAACGTGTTGTCAACCAATTCCACGACCGAGGCACCGGCTCCGGTGACCAGCAGCGAAGCGCCTTCCTCTTCGTTGCCGCTGAACGTGTTCGATTCGATCCGTGTCCCACTGACGATCGTTGCGGCTTCCAGATAAAGCCCATGGGGGTGTGTGGCGGTCGTGTCTTGATTGTCGGAGATGGTATTGCCGATGATCTGCCCGTCGAAGTTCCCGGTCAACACTGCGAGAATGCCTGTTTGATTGTTGGCGGTCACCGTGTTGTCTTGAATCGTTCCACTGAAATTGACGCCGGTAATCTCCATGCCGCTTTCTGCTGACGAGTCGATCTGATTACCCGTGATGGTCGCATTGGTAGCGTCTGCGATTCGCATTCCGTCCATCAGCGAGGTAATCACGTTGCTGTCGATCGTCACGTTGGACTTGCCATCTACTTTGATCAACCCCGCATGCGATTCTACATTCGCGACACCGACAAGTCGGAAGCCGTCGATGGTGGAGCCGTTGCCCAGTTCGACGCTGCTGAGTATCTCGGGAAGGCTGGCTAGATCCGTCGATGCACCAGAGAAGGGCAGAGTAACCAGACCGTCCTGAGTGGCGATCGTTTGAATAGGACCGTTCGACAGAAGTTGGACGTCGTCCGGGACCTGCAGCATGGCTGGGGGCGCATAAACTCCGCCTGACGGCGTGTAGATCACATTGTCTGCCAAGGCAATGGCCGTCGCATCCTCCAACGTCCCCAACGGGAGTTCGAACGTACCGGTCCCTCCGACGGCCCCGTCGACCGCGTGGATGAAATGCCAAGGCTGGACGCCGTTCATGGCCTCGTATCGTTCACTTTGAACGGCAATGTTCGGCAGACGGTAGGTGGGTTCGGCGAGCCGATCCACGGCCTGCTGAGCAATGTGTCGCGTCGGACCGCGCCGAAACGAGTTGATCACCGGCATCCTCTCCGCATACGACTCCGGCTGCCAGTTCAGGGCGATCCCAAAGGTGATCGTCGTTCCAAAGTAATTGTCGTGGTTGAACGCGATATCGGTGGAAAGGCACTGCGTCCAATGGGACTCGACGCGAACTCGCCACCCGTCCGCGTCCTCCGCGGCGTCGGTGTCAAAATGGTAGATCCCGCACATCAAACGGGTCTGTGTATTCAGGACCTCGGGGAGCACCAAGCCGACTTCGGCATCGCCGCCGGTCATCGCTTTCTGGAATCCGATGATAAGCCGGTTGCCGACGAACTGGGGTTCGAGCGGACGTCGCTTGTGGTCGGGCAGGTAGATGTTGCCGCGAACGTCGATCCAGTTGCCCAGCGTGTCGACTCCGACGGTTCCCTGTCTGAACGAGTGCTCGTCCGTGTTCCGATAGTCGAAGTATCCGTAGAAGCCGAAGACACGATCGCACAGCGGGTCGTAGTACCGATAACCCAGGCCGACGTTCGAGCCGAAATTACCCCTGTTATCCAGGAACGGCTGCACATCGGTGAAGAGCAACTGCGTTCCGTAGCTCTCCCAGATCGGCAGGAACATGCCCAGGCGAGTAAAGCTGTCCTGGTACCCGATGCCGTTACCGATATCGTGACGAACCGTGTAGCGAACCGGGAATCCGCCGCCCGACTCGTCAATCGGAAAGGCGAGGTTCTGGCCCTCCGACACGTCGGAGAATGCTAGCATCCCAGCTAGACATAACACCACACGGAAGACCCGTCGATAACCGCACATCAGTGAATAGCCGTCCCCAATGAGTTCCCTCATGTGCTCGCTGGCGAACGAAAGCCCAACGAGCATAGTACCTCACATTGAGAATCGGCGCGAAGTTATGACGGTCTTAAGGGTTTTGACGAAAGTAGGGGATATGCATGCTAGCTGTCTGATCTGAATCTCTCCGGTTGCTGCTCTATACCGTTCAATTTTCACGTGGGATAGGCATCTTGCCTGTCATTCTTGCACAACATCTTGGGACGCCGAGCAGTTCGACTACTAGATATGACAGGCTGGAAGCCTATCCCACTAAGCATCGACGCAGAATTGAACGGTATTGCGGTTACTGCTTCTCCCGGAACGCATAGAGGTTTCCGTCATCGCTTCCGACGACCAGCAGCCCGTCGGACGCGGCAGGCGACGAGTGAGAGGGACCGCCAAGTTCGTAGTTCCAGAGACGCGTACCGTCGAGCTTGGTCAGAACGACTCCCGCCTCCAAAGTCGCGAAACAGAGCTTATCGCCCAGAGCCAGCGGCGCGGCCATCGCGGCAAGTTCCGGAGCCCCTTCGAGCGTCTGTGGCTTGACAATGGATACGCCTTCGAGTGTCGGAAGCATCGAATCGGGCGGCGGTCCTCCCGTGTCAGCTATCGAAATCGACGTCGCGCCGCGCGTTCCGTATTGGCCTTGGACACCCGACTGATACAGCCGGTCCCCGACAAAGGCCATTCCGCCATAACCATACGACCCATCGGCGATGCGGAGCCATGTACCTTTGTTCGGATCGAGTTCAACAACATAGTACGCGCTGCGGACCCACAGTCGATCGCGGTAGAAGGAAATCGCCTCGATCGAGACGGGGATAAACGACTGCCAAATGGGCTTGCCCGACTTCAGATCAAGACACCACACCCAATCGGACCACCCGGCCGCAAAAACGCGATCGCCGTGAATGACCGGAGGAGCCTTGACGCAGGAGCGGCTGGTTCGAAAGTTCCACAGCTTGCGGCCGGTTTGGCGGTCCAGTGCGTAGATATTGTGATCGTTGGCGCCGAAAACAAGAACGCCGCCCACGACCGCGGGAGATACCTGAACCGATCCACCTGTCTCGAACTGCCAAACGGGTTTTCCTGTTTTCGCATCCAGTGCATACAGAATACCGTTATCCGAACCAAAATAGACGCGGCCATCGGCTACCGCTGGTGAACACTGAACGGGCTGACCGGTAGTGAATTCCCACACTTTCTGACCTCGCCCGGCATCCACGGCCACGATCTTGCCGGACTCGGAGCTTGCGTAGACAACGCCGTCAGCAATTGCAGCGGAAGTGAGCACTCGGCCTTGCATGTCGAACTTCCAGGCGAGTTCCAGTGGCGGCTCCAGAGTCATGTTGCTGGCATGAGTCCGCGTCAGACTTCCCGCCTCCATGGGCCAGTTCGAGTCCGTTTTCGTTTCTTCATCGCGCGGGACGAGGAGCTTCACCACGTCAGCTTCCGGAGCGGGCGACGAACGGTCCTTTGCCTCCGGTGTGTTCGGCTCGCCTTTCGCAGCAGGAGCGAAGCAGTAGGCCTTTCCATCCCGGCTGGCGAAATAGAGACGTCCGTAAGCAATCGCCGGGTCGCCGCAAATGGTATTCGTTGTCGGGAAGCGCCACACCGACTTGCCGGTCTCCAGGTCAATGGCGTTCATGGTGCCATACTTGCCCGTGTCGCTTGGGGTGTCCGCCAAGCGAAAGCCGCGTAGCGACTCAAGATCGCCTGATCGCTCCGGAACGGATGTGCCGATATAGGCGTATTGGCCGGAGACCACCGGCGTGCAGCATCCGGCACTGGTGAATTCGTTATGGAAAACCCAAAGCGGCTCGCCTGTCGTTCGTGACATGGCATGGAGTTTCGGGCCCCATGGCTGATAGAGTACCAGGTCTTTTGTCAACGTCACCGGCGGGTTGTAGTGGTTGGCCACGCGGGATGTGGCCCAAATCGTCTTCCCGGTACGGCAATCCAGCAGGTAGAGCTTCTCGTCTGCGGAAGACCACATGGGGCACGCCAAGACTGTTCCGTCAGATGTCATGGGGCTCCACGGATAGATGTTCTCGCGGCTCCAGAGGATTTCGCCATTCTTGGCGTCCAGTGCCGTAACGGCACCGCGGAGCTTTTTGGCCCACTCCTTCGCGCCTGGGCTGCGGCGCACGTTCGCTCGGGTCGCCACAAACACCCGGCCGCCGGCAACGGTCGGCCCAATCGCGTATTCGCCACCTTCGCTACCGAGCGAGGTGCGCCAAACGCGTCGGCCTGTCGCGGTGTCGAACGAGGAAATCGCCGGCTCGGGGCCTCCTTCGCCACAGTAGACCATTCCATCCGCAATGGGCAGTCCGCCTCGGTTCACGCCCTTTCCGAGCGGGCTCAAGGGTTGTTCCCAAAGCACCGAACCAGTCTCGGCGTCCAGAGCCATTACTGCAGATGCCTTATGGCGTCGCCAAAGGAGCACGCGGCCGTTGTCATAGGCAGGAACTGTCAAATGGCCTATGTACCCGACGTATCCGATGGATGGATCTCGGTATTCCCAGCAAAAGTGGCCAGTGTCCGCATCAAGCGCCACAAGCGTATGACTGTTAGCAACGGTCACAAAGACCTTGCCGCCGCCCACAATGACCCCGACACCAGCATCGCCGGACGCGTCTCCGTCCAAGCGGTACGACCATACGAGCTTCAGTGGAGGCTTAACTGTGTCATCCGGCGACAATCCGGTGAAGCCCGAGTCGCCTTTCAGTTGAGGCCATTCGTACGGACGCTCATTCTCGGACGCTCTTGCTGCGGCCAGAAGACCAGCACATACGAGTCCCCAGACGACGACTGTTTTCGTTGGTAAGTGCATTGCTATCTCCAGTGGTTGGAGTTCACGCTTTAGCGTGTTTCCGAGACACGCTAAAGCGTGAACTCCAACTATGACGCGAAACAGAAACTATGGCTCTCGTATACCAATCGTTGTTGGTCTCACGATTCATTCTCTGGTGGCTGCTGCCGTCCTAACGCTGCCAATTGGGCGGCCGAGGGCTGCGGGAGCAGGCGCCCAGCGATATACGATACCAGAAGACTGACCAGGAACGAAGTTGGGATGATCCACATGAACGACAGCCCTTGGTCCAGGGCGAAGATCTCCCGCGCAAATGAGACCAGCACGCTGGTGGTCACGCCTGCGGCGAATCCCAGCAGAGCCGCAGTAGATCCGACGCGGCGAAACACAAGCCCGGCCACAAACAACGCCCCCAATGGCGCTACAAACAAATGGTTGATCCGCTCCACCATCTCCACCAGGTTCCAGCCGAGGGCTCTCATCGCCGTATCCACGCCCAACGCCGCGCCCAGCCCGGCGAGTCCGGCCCCCAACGCGGTGATCATGGCCACGAACAGCTTGTTGCGGTCGGAGGAGGTCAGTCGCAGACGATCCACCATGTCGGTTGTCACCACCGACGAAATGGAGTTGATCCCCGAGCTGAGACTGGACATGGCCGCGGCGAGGATCGCCGCCAGGAGAAGTCCGGAGAGCCCCGCGGGTAACTCTCTGGCGATGAACTGGGGCAGCTTGTCATCGGCGTCCGGGGCGATTTGTTCCTGGAATGCCTCGGCGTCAAGATTCGACTGCTGGAAGTAGAACCCAAACAGCGCCAGGCCGACCAGCATCAGCAACAGCATCAGGACAATGGTAAACGCAGCAGAGACCCAGAAGCTTCGCCGGGCCGCATGCACCGACGAGGTGCTCAAATACCGCTGGACCGCCACTTGATCCGCACTGTTGGTCGCGATGTGCCAGAAGAAGGATTCGACGATGATCCCCACCATGGAGATCCGCACAAAGGGATCGAGGCTGACGATGGGGACCTGATCACGGCCCGTTTGCGAGAAGGCGTCCCACCAAGCCACCGGCCCGGTGCCGGTTTGCATCGCAATGAAGACAGGGATGAACAGGGCCCCGCCGATCAGCAGGCAGCCTTGGACAAAGTCGGACCAAAGTACGGCCTGCATTCCGCCCGCGGTCGTGTAGAAGGTGGTGACCAGTCCGATCACCAGGATCACGCTCGTCGTGTCCCAGCCGGTCATTTTGGCCACGGCAAATGAGGCGGTATAGATGATCAATCCCACCCAGGTCAGCCGCATAATGATAAAGACCACAGCCCCAAGCAATCGCGCGGCGAGGTTGAATCGCTTCTCGAAGTACTCGTAGACGCTGGTCACCGGCAGCCGCATCAACGCCGGGATGATCAGCCAGCTCACCACGGGGATGGCCAGCACATACGCGAAGATCCCGGCGAAGTATCCCACGCCGTACCGGATCATTTCGCCAGGCAAGGAGAGATAAGAGAGCGTGGAGACCAGCGTCGCCATGACGCTCACCCCCGCCAGAAGCCAGGGCATCCGGCGGTTGCCCAGGAAGTACGATACCTGCGAGGTCTGCTTCCTGGAGAAATACAGCCCCAAGAGCGCAAGGCCCACGAGGTAAGCGATGATGACGACGAAGTCCAAAGTGCCCAGATGCATTTTCCTTGCTCGCGCTTCGGGCTTGGATTGCTCGGGTCAGTTGACTTGAATCTTGAACCAACGAATGATGCTCACACAATCCTCGTAGCACCAGAAAGCCACATAGACGGCGCCGTCCGGAAGTCGCGTAATTGCGGGGGCGCCGAAACGCAAAGTCTGAAACATGGCCACGGTGCCAGCGTCCGTACGGGTCATTCCTTCGACGCTTTGGTGGCCCCAGAGCGGTTGGCAAGCGTCGTTCACCCAGCGATCGCCTTCCAGGTGAGATAGATTCGCCCACAGGCCGGGCTCGTCCATGCGACGGTAGACGGTCAGCACTCGATCGCCGCGCAGCACCCACGGCGTCATCGTCTGGCCCAGCAGCCCGGTCGATTGCGGCGGCGACCAGCTTATTCCTCGGTCGCTGCTTATGGCGTAATGATTGGGCCGATCACACGATGCGTTTTCGTCGTAACACCACGCCACGGCCAGCAGGCGTCCGTCGGCCAGTTCGACGATCTTCGACTCCCAGAAGATCAAGTTGCCCTCCGGACTGGACATCACATCCATGTAATCCGGCCACGTGTTGCCTTGATCGTCAGAGACAAAGGCCACCATACGATTGCCGTTGGGCAGATTCCCCTCCCAATCGCGCCAAGTGGAAGTGGGCCAAATCCAGCGACCGTCGCCCAGGGTGGTAATCGGGCTACAGAGTTCGAATGAGGGACCTTCCAGCGGCGGTTGGACGCGCGCCGGCTCGCTCCAGTTGCGGCCGGCGTTCGTCGATCGCGCGATCAGGATGTCAGTGGGTACGAAGCCGACGTTGTCGGGATTCGTCAGACCCTGATCGGGATGATCCGTGCGGTCGGCCCGAACCAGCACGGCGACCAGTTCTCCATCGGTGGTAACGCTCAATCGGCCGCACTCGGAGGTCAGCCGGCCGGGCACGTCAGGACAAATTCGCCCTTGGTGCTCCCAGGTTTGCCCTCCGTCAGCCGACCGGGCCAGGTACGTGTGAACGTTCGCCGCTTCAAACGCTTCGCCCAGCGCATAGATGGCCACCATCTCGCCGTCGGGCATCACGGCCACAGACGGAAAGTATGCATGGACACTCTTGACATGCGCCATAGGGTTGCGGAACAGGATCCCGGTTTTCACGTCCTTGAGCATCGTTCCCAGTCTCCTTTCGCAGGATCCCGTTTAACCCGAAGCCGGAGGCGATGGCGGGCAGTGGGATAGACTGTCCACTCGCGGCGTCCGCCATCGCCTTCGGCTTCGGGTTAAACGAGGAAGTTGTTTCGTCAGTAATCCAAATGACATTCGCCGAGTGTATTCGTCGCCGAGCCGCAATTCAACATCGCCGCGAAGACGAAAAATGGATTCCCGTTTCGACGCCGGAGCATTGCAGTTCCTTCGCGATCGGAATATGCTCACCAAGGGGGTCGATCCAGACAGACCAGTTCATTCCCTCACGAAAGGACAAACCGATGAAGCGCCTGACGAACACCCTGATTGTGATATCCACTCTGGTTGCCTTGTTCGCTGGGCCAGACCGACTTCTGGCTGGCGAAGACGGTGAGGGGAAGCGCACGTCGAACGGTATTTGGATCGAGCGTCGGGTGGAGGATATGCCGGACTTTGAGATGGGGCCCTTCATCCGACTCGAAGACGGCGCGATCCTTACTGTCGACAAGGCGCAGAGTGCGCTGATCAGCCAAGACGAAGGCAAGACTTGGGAGAAGCATGCCATCTTCGACGATCCATCGAAGTACGCTGTCCGGCCCGAGCGGGCACTGCTGCGGACTCGAAACGGCGCGATCATCCTGGCCTTCATGAACGACCGAGAGCGGGCCAACTGGAAATGGGATCCCAAGATCTCCGACTCGCCCGACGCGCAACTGCCCACATACGCTGTGCGCAGCCTGGACGGAGGCAAGACCTGGCAGGATCTCCAGAAGCTCCATGGCACGTGGACCGGGGCGATCCGCGACATGATCCAAACCACCAACGGCAACGTCGTGTTCACCTCGATGATGCTACTGCACGATCCGGGCCGCCACTCCGTGTTGACTTACACTTCTAAGGACGACGGCAAGACGTGGACCCGCAGCAACATCCTCGACCTGGGCGGAGTTGGCCACCACGGCGGCGCAACCGAAGCCACACTGGTGGAACTGCGCGACGGGCGTTTGTGGAAGCTGATCCGCACCAATTGGAAAGTGTTTTGGCAAGCCTACTCCGACGATGGCGGTCTTTCCTGGCGGACCATCGGCCCGTCGACCATCGACGCCAGTAGCGCTCCGGGAATGCTCAAGCGGCTGGAAAGCGGCCGGCTGATGCTCGTCTGGAACCGATACTTTCCCGAAGGCAAGAACGAATACCCACTTTCCGGCGGCGATAACCAATGGTCCGAGGTCCCGGTCAGCAATCACCGCCTGGAGCTATCCATCATGTTCTCCGACGACGACGGAAAGAAGTGGTCCACACCGGTAGTCATCGCCCGCCGCGAGAAAGGCTGGATCGCCTACCCTTACGTCTTCGAAGCCCGGTCCGGCGAACTCTGGATCACAACCATGCAAGGCGGCCTCCGCGTGAAGCTCAACGAGAAAGACTTCGTAGGCGGCTAAAGCCGCTGGCCGGCCGGGAGGCACAAGGGCCGCGCTGCCCATCACGAATGAAACCGCGCCCAGTCCTCGACCCCGGAACGGGAGATGATCAGCCATGAACCAACGTCAACGCGTGCAGGCGGCGATTAGGTTTGAACGACCGGACCGGCTGCCGTGCAACGAGTCGCTTTGGGACGGAACACTTGAGGTGTGGCAACAGCAGGGCATGCCGGCCGGCACCTCGGCGGCCGATTACTTCGATTTCGATCTGTGCTTCATGGCGCTGGACGCCTCGCCGCGGTTCGAGCAGAAGATCCTCCGGCGCGAAGGCGGCTACATCACCTACGAGGATCGCTTCGGCTATACCGTGCGGAAGCAGGATGGGGTCTCGGCGTCGATGGAATTCTCCGACCACGTGACTACGGACCGTGACGTCTGGGAGCAGATCAAGCCGAGATTCACGCTCTCCGGCGATCCCGGCGAGCCGGCCCGCATCGACGAGGCCAGCTATTTCGCTCACTTCGATCCCTACCCGGGCTGGCAACAGGCCCGGCAGAAGTACGACCGCCTCTACGCCACCGACCGTTACATGTTATTC
Organism: Pirellulaceae bacterium; assembly: GCA_016784735.1. Taxonomy (GTDB): domain Bacteria; phylum Planctomycetota; class Planctomycetia; order Pirellulales; family Pirellulaceae; genus JADHUC01. The sequence goes on from JADHUC010000060.1 coordinate 35,251, forward strand.
AACGTCTACGGCCCGTGGGAGGCGACGTGGCGGCACCGCGGCATGCAGCAACTGTTCATGGACATTGCCACCGAACCAGACTGGGTGCGGGAAATGGGCGACACGTACGTCGACCTGGTGCTGGCCATCTTCGACCGATGCGAGCAATTGGGCATGCGGCCCGATGGCGTGTTCCTCGTCGAAGACCTGGGCTCGACCCGCTCGATGCTCATCTCCCCGGCGAGCTGGCGGCGGGTGTACCGGCCCGCCTGGGAACGGATGGGCGCGTTCTTCCGTGATCGCGGCATCGATTTCTGGCTGCACACGTGCGGCGCGGTCCAGCCAGTCGTCGACGACCTGATCCAGTGCGGCGTCCGGGTGTTCAACCCGCTCCAGGCCACGGCCGGCTTCGACGTGGTCGAGCTGCGTCAGCAGTACGGAGACCGCATGGCCTTCTACGGCAACATCAATGTCAAGAAGATGCTCGGCAGCCGCGAGGAACTGGAAGCGGAGATCCGCCACAAGGTGCCCGTCGCCCGGCAGGGAGGTTTCATCTTCCACTCCGATCACTCGGTGCCGCCCCAGGTGAGTTTCCAGCAGTATCGCTGGATGCTCCAAACCGCACGGGCGATTTTTGCAGAATGAGGTTCGACCATGGCTATGAAAGTCCGACGTCTTCCGTACTCGGCGTTCGGCTGGATGCTCGCGGTGATCGTGGCGACGGGGGTTCCTCGGCAAGACGGGGTGTTTGGGGCCGAACCCGCCCGCGGCGTGTGGTGCGAGCGGGGCTTCGAGGATTTCATCGACGGCCGGTTTTCCAATGCCGGACAGAACCTCTACGTTTCCCGCGCCGGCGTGCTCCAGCGGCTCTTCCAGTTCGATCTTAATGGCGACAGTCGGTTCGATCTGGTCTTCTGCAACTCCCAGAATCACTGGGAAAAACCGCCTGCTTATGTTTTCGCCAATCCGCTGGGCGAGGCTGCGCCGCAAACGCTTCCTTCCGACGGAGCGATGGCCGGGACGGTGGCCGATCTGAACGCCGACGGACTGGACGATCTCGTGCTGGGCATGTGGAACAACGGCCTCCGCACCGACCTCAACGCTTTCGTCTATTTTGGTTCCCCGCGAGGGTACGGCGAGCATCGTCACTTGCAGTTGCCGGCGCCTTTGTGCCGCTCGGTGGCCGCCGGCGATTTCAACGGCGACCGCAAGTGCGATCTGGCCTTCCTCCAGGCCCAAGGGCTTCGGGTTTTCTATCAATCGGAGCTCGGCTTCGAGCATCGACGCTACAAGGACCTTGCCATCCAAGGCGTCGAAATCGCCGCGTTTGACTTGGCCGACGATGGATCGGCCGATCTGATCGTTCGCACGGAGTCAGGCAGTCTGGAAGTCTATTGGGGCCAGGCCGCAGGACTGGATCCCGACAAGGTGACGAAGCTCGATGCGAAACCGGAACCAGCAGACCCGAAGGACGACGAACCGAAGTACGCCGAGTACGCTCAGGACGCCGAACCGCTGGTCCAGGTTGTCCGGCTAGGCGCGAAGCCCCATCTATTCATGGCCCGCGAGCGCTTGGTCCTGCTGATCCCGTACGAAGGCGACCACAAGTTTGGCAAGCCACTCGAGCTGGATTGCCCCAGGGCGATGGCGATCGCAGTTGGCGACCCTAACAGAGATGGGCATCGCGATTTGGTCTTGGCGTGCCGCCAGCCGCACGGGGAAGCCGAGCGATCGTGGATCTACTGGGGCGACTCGGAGGGCGGCTACCACGGTGCGCGTCGAACGCCACTGGCAAGTTTCCGGGCTTGCGATGTCGCGGTGGGCGATCTGGACGGGGACGGTTGCGACGAGGTGGTGCTCTGTCAGAGCCATACGGCGGAGTCGTTCTCCTGGGTCTCCTACCTCTATCGCGGCTCGCCAGACGGCCCGCTTCCCAAGCCCGTCGAGCTGCCCGGCGAAGACGCCCGGCGCGTGTTTCTCGCCCGGCCGTCGGCCAACCGGCGCCCTCACGTCGTGCTGGTCAATCACATGGCTCGGAACAAGCTGGGGAACCTGGATGTGTTCATCTACACGGGCGGCCCCGACGGTTACGCCCCGGACCGGCGGATCGAAGTGGCGGCCTGGGGCGCCGTGGAGGCACTCCCGTGCGATCTGAATGATTCCGGTTCGGTGGACCTGGTGCTGGCCAACGCCTCGGAGAACTCGGTCCACCGCGACCCGGGATCGTTCGTCTTCTGGGGCAGCCCGGATGAATTACCGTACGAACCGAGCCTGAAACTGCCGACCGCGCGGGCGCATGGCGCCTGCTGTGCCGACTTGAACCGCGACGGATACCTCGATCTGGTCTTCTGCGGCTTCGACAATCCGGAGTTGGTTTTCTTCTACGGCACCGCCCAGGGATTCAATACGGCGAGCCCAAAGCGGATCCCGATGCAGTACGAGGGCGTCACCTACAAAGATCCCCGATGGATCTATCTCGCCGATTTGAACAACGATCAATGGTTGGATCTGGTCGTGCCTCAGATTCTCGACGACCGAAGCATGATCCTTTGGGGCGGCCCCGATGGATTCCGTGCGGATCGCTGCCTGGCACTCTCCGTGGAGCGGGCGGCCTGTGCCCGGGCGGTCGATCTCACCGGCAACGGCTACCTGGATCTGATCCTCGGGGGACACAATGTCACGCTGGGGCGTCCCCACGATTCCTTCGTCTACATCTACTGGAACGGACCGGAGGGACTCAGCCAGGACCGCCGCGCCATGCTCCCGGCGGCCGGGATCAACAGCATGGCCGTGGCCGATTTCAACAACGATCGGTTGCTCGATCTGTTCATCTGTTCGTATCACGCCGGTCTGGCAAGGGACACCGACTGCTACCTCTACTGGAACCGCCCTGGGCGTGGCTTCTCGGCCGGTGATTGCCAGCGGCTTTTCAATCACTCGGCGTCAGGCTGCGTGGCCGCTGACTTCAACGAGGACGGCTGGACCGATCTGGCCGTGGCCAATCACAAGGTGTGGGGCGACCATCGCGGGTGGTCTGCCGTCTGGTGGAATGGGCCCGATGGCTTTGACCGAAAGCGCGCCACCCGGCTTCCCACCAACGGCCCCCACGGCATGACCTCGATCCGTCCCGGCAATCAGCGCGATTGCGGCCCCGAAGAGTACTACCAATCCAGCCCTTTCCGACTGCCCGATAATACCGTCCCCACACGGATCTCTTGGAAGGCCGATATTCCGCCCAAGACCTGGGTAAAGGCGCAGTGCCGATCGGCCGACTCCAAAGAACAGCTTGCCGCCGCGGCTTGGTCGGGTCCAGGAGGCCCGGATACCTGGTTCATCAAACCCCAAGCTCTGGACCGGGGGACGTTGTCCGGGCGATGGCTACAATACCGCTTGGCGTTGGGAGCCACCAATGGTGTCGCGACCCCACGGGTTACTGAGGTGAGCGTCGAGTACATCGAAGAACGGAAGTAGCCGGTTCACCTCGTGTGCGTCAACCGGGCGCGGCCAGTACTTCACGTCAACTCTCCGACGCGCGGTCAATGCACAAACCAACGGACTGCGTGGCGGGAGGTGAGATCTTCGAACGTAAGTGTGTAGGGATCGCAACGCCGATAGACGACATGCCCGTCGGTCCTGACCATCAGCCAGCCGAAGTCCCAGACGCAGCTTTCGTACCGCATCGGAATGTCAGGTTTGACGCGGACAATCGGGTGGGAACCGACCATGAAGAGTCCCTTCTCCGTGTAATAGTAGCCCGGCCCTGCCTCGACAAACAGCTCGTGTCGTATGGCTCCTTCCTCCTTCGGCGCGAGGCCGTCGCAAAGGCCGCAAACCGCGATCTTGACGGCCGAACCCGAAGCAAACGCATCGACCAGGTCCTCCAACGCCCCCGACATCACGCGCCCTTGGGCATCATGAGCAAGCACCTGGCGCCAACGGTCGGAGACGAAGTAGCGGAAGACATCGAAATCATAAACGAAATTGTGGCTGGGAGCGTTGGTTTCGGCGTCCCAACTGTTCTGCACATGATACTTCGGCATTCCGGGCGGCGGTTGATTGGGAGACAGCCCCAGCGGGCCCGCCGTGGGTTGTCCGTCCAGGAAAGGTCGGGCGATTGCTTGCGCTCCATTCTGGTTGTACAGGAAGAACGACATCGACGGGCGCGGCCCGAAGCCGGTCGGCAGCTCGATGGGCTGACGAAGGGTCATGATCCCCGCCGTCCAGGTTTCGTTCACTAGGTACGTGACCGGGTAATCTGCGACTTCGCGTATTCGCTCGGCTCTGTCGGAAGTTACGTCGATGTGCTCGTTGTGCAGAAACTCGGTGTAGATGCGCAGATCGGCGCCTCGCCCGATCGCCCCGGCCAGGGCCTTCTCGCTTCCGGACACGACGCGACGGTCCGCGCCGAGTTCCAGGGCACAATCCCACGTGGTCATAGGGCCTCCGATCTGTCTGGCTATTCCTGCAGTTCCCGGCGGATCACCGGCAAAGTGGCCCAGATCACCACACCCATATGGCAACCGTCGCCGCCTTCGATCTTGGCCGCGTAGTATGCCGTATGAATCTGCTCATTCTCAGAGCAGCAGGTTCCCATGTCAACGAATCTCGGGTGTCCGTTGAAACGCGGCCGGTATCCGCGATAATCATGCACGAACCACTTCTTGCCTATCAGGAGACATTACATATGTTCATTTCCGTGAAAACTTGCGTACGTTTGAACGTCGCCATTGCAGTTGCTCTATGCTCGTGGCAAGCCGTGGGTGACGAAGTTCGCATCGAGCGCGATGTCGCGTATCTCGGCCCTGACCGGAAGGAAAAGCTGGATCTATACCTGCCAGGCACCATCCCAGAAGGACAGCGGCTGCCGGCAGTCGTCATCATTCACGGTGGCGGTTGGTTCGGCGGCGACAAAGGAGCCAAACGTGAACAGAACATCGGGACCAACTTGGCGCGCGCCGGGTATGTGTGTGTGAGCATCAACTACCTTCTGGCGGAGAAGAAGGACGAAAACCTCGGCAAACGTCTGGCAACCGTATGGCCGAAGAATCTGCACGACTGCAAAACGGCCGTACGATTCCTGCGAAGGAACGCCGCCCGCTACCACATTGACCCGGACCATATCGGTGCGATCGGCGGTTCGGCGGGTGGACATCTGACGGCGATGCTCGGCCTGACCGGACCGGATGACGGTCTCGACCCAGAAGGGCCCTACGGCGAATTCTCCTGTCGCGTACAGGCCATGGTTCCCATGTACGGAGTGCATGACCTCATTACCCGCGTCCGCGACGACAATTTGCTCGACGCTCTGAACGACCAGCAACGCCGACTTTGTATTGCGGCGTCGCCCGTGACCTACGCATCCAAGGACGACCCACCGGCACTGATTCTGCATGGCACGGCCGACAGTACCGTGGCGGTCAAGCAATCCGGACTGTTGGCGGATACGTTGCGAAAGGTCGATGCTTCCGCGGAGCTCGTGATCGTCGAAGGCGCGCCGCATAGTTTTCATCTGCAGCCAAAGCAGCGTGACCTGCGCCGGCTGGTCATCGGGTTTTTCGACCAGCATCTCAAACGCTGATTTGGCGCCAGGGAAGCGGGCAGAGAGAGGGAAAAGAAGGCGCAGAGGAGCGTGGAGCTTGGTGCGGCCTTCGGTCGCAACCAAACGTAGCATGGGCCCCCGGCCCGTGCTTTCGCGTCACGGGCCGGGGGCCCATGCCGCAAACCGAGAGAACAGAGAATGGAGTCAGCCTCTGTTGACTCTGCTTCCTCCTGTTCAGAATCCGGATGCGTTGGTTGTGGCCAAAGTGAGCGGATCGGCAGGCGGGACCTATTCGTCCGGCTTATTGGTGGCAGCGACTTCCGCTGGCGTAAGCATTCGAATCTCGATCTTTCGAACCGCGCCCTTTGTCTCCCAGGTGGCAAAGCCCAACGGTTTGCTCAGGTCGGCTTCGATCCGCGTGCCGATGGTGCGATCCTTGTATTCGGCGTTTATGACCTTCTTGTCGTCGACGAAGCATTGCATCCGCTCGTCGGTGATCCGGATGCGAAACTTGTACCACTTCTTGTTCTTGTAGTCGAAAAACGTACCCGTTTCGTTCTCCGAAGCGTCGAACCCGTCGATGCTGGAGATGCCCGTCACGCTGCCGCCCCAGCCGCCATTGACAAACGTCACGTGCGACTTGCCCACGGGGAACGTTACCGCGGCAAAGAAGTCGAAGCCGTCCAGCCGCATCGCTTCGTAGCTCAGTTCATAATTGGTCGTGGGCAAGTCCTTGCGCGTGCTGGTGATTCCGGTCAGCGAACTGCCGAAGTCCATAAAGATCGTGCTCTTTTCGACCTTGACCTCCCCTTCGCCGCCAAAGTTGGTTTTCTTCCAGCCTTTCAGGGTCTTGCCATCGAACAGGATCATCTTCTTGGGCTTTGCCGTTGGCTTCTTCTCTTTCTTGTCGGCTTGACCCACTGCGACCGAAGAGCCAAGCACTAAAACGGCCGCGAGCAAAACTGCACTGCGAATGGTCGAGAAAAAATTTCTGCGAGCGATCATGACGTCTTCCCCTATCTCAAGATGTTTCGAACGATGCTTCAGGGTAACAAGTGGCTGCCCGAATACAACACGTCAGTCTGCCCGTGACGCGGTCAAGGTAGGCCCCGGCTGCCGGACGGGACGTTTGGGATGTTGGAGTTCACGCTTCAGCGTGCTCTTCGTCTTTGGCTTCCAGGAAGACACGCTAAAGCGTGAACTCCAACGAGGTCCCGCTCGGCAAGCGGGACCTACTGGGCTACTTCTTTGGTTCGCCGATCGTATGGCGGGCGATCAACAGGGCCATCTCCAGGGCCTGTTCGTAGTTCAGCCGTGGGTCGATGTCGCTGCGATACGCGCGAGCCAGGTCCGCTTCTTGGAGCCCCCGAGCGCCACCGATGCATTCGGTGACATCCTCGCCGGTCAATTCGAAGTGAACGCCACCAAGGACCGAACCGGAGCGTTCATGAATGTCAAATGCCTGATCCAGCTCGCTGAGGATGTCGTCAAAGCTTCGAGTCTTGATGCCGGTTTCCGTGGTAATCATGTTGCCGTGCATCGGGTCGCAACACCACAGCACTGTACGATCGGCCCGCGACACTGCGTCGACCAGGGGCGGCAAACAGGCGTCGATGTTCCCCGCTCCGAATCGGTGAATCAGCATCAGTCGCCCCGGCTCGTTGTCGGGATTCAGCACTGCGGTCAGGTCCAACAACTCTTGTGGCTCCATACTGGGGCCAACCTTCACGCCGATGGGATTGACGATGCCACGGAAGTACTCGACGTGGGCGCCGTCCACCGCGCGAGTGCGTTCGCCGATCCATGGCAAGTGCGTGTTCAGATTGTACCAGCCGGTGCGGCGCGGCACCTTTCTGGTTTGGGCCTGTTCGTAGTCAAGATGCAAACCTTCGTGGCTGGTAAAGAACTCGACGCGATTCAGTTCGGTTAGTTTCCGCCCGGCGATGGTCTCCATGAACCGAATCGAATCGCCGACGGCGTTCATGATGCGACGATAGTCGTCCGATCGCTCGGCGAAGTTGACGAAGTCGACGTCCCACAGGTCCGGATGGTGGAAGTCGGCAAAGCCTCCTTGCACCAGGCTGCGGATGAAGTTCAGTGTCAATGCAGCTCGTTCGTAACCACGCAGAAGCAGCGTCGGATCAGGCGTGCGGTCCTCGACCGTAAAATCGTTGCGGTTGACTAAATCGCCGCGGTAACTGGGCAGCGTAACACCGTCGCGGGTTTCCTTATCGGACGAGCGCGGTTTGGCGTACTGGCCTGCGAAGCGCCCCACGCGCGTCACCTGTCGCTTGGTGCCGTAGACCAGGATAATGCTCATCATCAGCAAGATCTTCAACTTGCTGGCGATCGGGTCCGACCGGCAATCGCGGAAGCTCTCCGCGCAATCGCCGCCCTGCAAAAGAAAGCGTTCACCGCGAGTCGCCTCGGCCAGTTGGCGTTTGAGCGTTTCCACTTCCCAGCTTGTGACCAACGGTGGAAGTTGGGCCAGACTATCCAGCACCTTTTCGAGCGCATCGCGATCCGGGTAGACCACTTGCTGGGTAATCGGCTTCTTCCGCCACGAGGCCGGTGTCCAGGGTTCGTTCATGCCGAGTCCTCCGCGTTCGCCGCCAACGGCGAGCATTCCACGATCTTATCGTGGGCCGAGTGTTTCGACTACGACACTTGGTGAACAATTCACTTACTCTGATGCAGTCGCCAAGACGTCAGAGACAGCCGCCTTGGCCGCGAGTAGTTGTCGTCGTCGGCGATGCTCGGACGGAGCGATGTTGACAGCCAGCAGCGCATCGGCCACGAGGATGCCAAGAGCATTCGGCATCGCGCGAATACGCTCGCGAGCTGCATCGAGTTGCTCGTCGGTGGGTGGCTTCAACTGATTCCATTTATCAGTGGGGAGGTGCTCCTTCAATTCAGCCAGATTTCGCAGGGCATCTTCGCTGGGGCCGAGGTGTTCGTAAAGGAAAGAAGGACTGAGTTGGCTGGGCCAGTGCCGGTTTCGGCTGCGAAAACGACTTCGCCTGTACGTTCGCTTCACTCGGCCCCATTGTGCGCCAAGGCTGTACCATGGCGATGGCTCTAGGTCCAGGATATAGTCGGCGACCAATTGTCCCATCAAGCGAACTGTGGCGATCGTATCAAACGGTGCCGGATGCCCTTCGAGCAGGTACAGTATCCGTTCGCGCCGCCACGCGAGGCG